>JAGZLW010000011.1 GCA_018364455.1 Streptococcus mitis
TTCCCCTTTCTAGATACAGTCTAACAGATTCAGAAACACTTTTGGCACATTTCATCCATTCTGCACCCTTTAGTTCCTCAACTGCACAAAAAAGAGAGGTCTTGCCTCTCTCAGGGTTATTTTTCATCATTCATTTTTGACTTTACTTCATCATAGGATAGTGCATGTGATTCTTCTTCTACTGTTTCAGGCATCTTTCCTGTTTCGTAAAGAGATTTAATTTGTGTACTATCCAATGTTTCGTATTTCAATAATGCTTCTGCAATCAACTTGTGAGTTTCACGATTTGACTGAATAATTTCAGCAGCTTTATTTCGTGCTTCATTCAATAATGAACGAACCTCTTCGTCAATTTCATAAGCTGTTTGTTCTGAAATTGATTTTTGAGAGCTTTGTGCACCAAACATGGCATGATTACCCTCATATTGTACCGGACCAAGTTTTTCACTCATACCGTACTCTGTAACCATTGCACGAGCCATCTGTGTAGCTTGTTCAAAGTCATTTGAAGCTCCTGTCGTTTGGACATTAAAGATGATTTCTTCAGCTACACGTCCACCCATTAAACCAGCCAATTGCTCTTTCATATCTTCTTTAGATAGAAGCATTTGATCTTCCTTAGGAAGTGCAATCATGTAACCACCTGCACGGCCACGTGGTACAATTGTAACCTTATGGACAACGCGGGCATTCGATAAGACTAGACCAACAATGGTATGTCCAGCCTCATGGTAAGCAACCAATTCACGTTCTTTTTGTGAAACTGTCTTATCTTTCTTAGAAGGACCAGCAATAACTCTATCTTCTGCTTCATCAATATCTGAGGCATCAATTATTGATTTATTGCGACGAGCAGCGACTAAAGCCGCTTCATTCAATACATTCTCTAAATCAGCACCAACAAAACCTGGAGTTTGTTGAGCAACTAATTTCAAATCTACATCTTCTGCTAAAGGCTTGTTCTTAGCATGAACTTTCAAGATTGCTTCGCGCCCCTTAACATCAGGACGGCCAACCAATACTTTTCTATCAAAACGTCCTGGACGCAAAAGGGCAGGGTCAAGTACATCTGAACGGTTTGTCGCAGCGATGACGATAATCCCTTCATTTCCCTCAAAACCATCCATCTCAATCAAAAGTTGGTTCAAGGTTTGTTCACGTTCGTCATTACCTCCGCCGAGACCGACTCCACGTTGACGTCCAACAGCATCAATTTCATCGATAAAGATAATAGCTGGTGCTGCTTTTTTGGCATCTTCAAAAAGAGAACGAACACGACTAGCTCCAACTCCGACAAACATTTCTACAAAGTCAGAACCTGAGATACTAAAGAATGGAACACCTGCTTCTCCGGCGACTGCTTTAGCAAGCAACGTCTTACCTGTTCCCGGAGGTCCCTCCAGAAGGACACCTGCTGGAATACGAGCCCCAAGTTTTGTAAATCGTTTTGGATCTTTTAAGAATTCAACAACTTCAACCAGTTCTTGTTTTTCTTCCTCAGCTCCAGCAACATCTGAAAATCTTACTTTAATATCTTCTTTATTTGCAGCTTTAGCCTTACTACGTCCAAAACTCATCGGGTTACGACTATTATTTCCTCCCATATTTCCCATCATAGAGAATAGGAAGAAGAATAGAATACCGAATGGCACAATGGATACAAGAATATTAATCCACATACCACTTGAACTTTCATGCTTAATAGTTACTGCCGCCTTATGGTCAGAAGCAAGCTTTTGCAATTCTGATACCGTAGTATCTGAAGGAAGAATAATACTTGAAAATTTCTCTACTGTTGTAGCAGATGGAGAAAAGAACTGAATGCCTGTTTCTTCTTTACTTGTTTTAGGATTTTTATAAACACCTGAAACTTCGATAACACTGCCATTTGGTTGGTAGGTTAATTCTTTTACGTTGTCATCGGTAATTTCTTTTACCAATTCTGTATAATTAATTTGCTCACTTTTCCCTGCAACACTACCTGTACTAAAATACTGATAACCTGTAACTAGGAGAAAAATAAGTAATAACCATAGAAAAGGATTTTTAATTAAACCATTATTTTGTTTTTTCATTAAAAATTGTTCTTTCTAATTTGAATACACTTCTTCTTTCAATACTCCAACATAAGGAAGGTTACGATAATTTTCTTTGTAGTCTAAACCATAACCTACTACAAACTCATTTGGGATAGTAAAGCAGGTATAGTCTGCCTCAATTTCTACAACACGTCCTTCTGGTTTATCCAACAAGGTTGCAATGTTAACAGAAGCTGCTTCTCTTGCAATAAACATATCTCGCAAATTCTTCAAAGTTTGACCTGTATCAATGATATCTTCTACAAATAGAACATGTCTTCCTTTAATATCTTGAGTTACATCTTGCTTGATATTGATGACACCACTACTTGCTGTTCCACCATGGTAGCTAGAAACCATCATGAAGTCCATTTCAATATGTGTATCAATATGTTTAACCAATTCAGCCATAAAAGGAATAGATCCTTTTAAAATCCCAACTAAAATTGGATTTTTTCCTGCATAGTCTTTGGTTAATTGAGCACCTAATTTTTTAGCAGCTTCTGTAATTTCATCGTGTGAAACGAGGATTTTTTTAATATCGTTTTCTAACATTTTTTTACCTATCTATTTTTTCTATATAAAGTACAGTGTTCATTATATCATTTTTCGTGTTTTTACTCAAATTACTGGTCGCAATTCCCAAAATTGAGACAATTTCACCAAATTGCTCAATAATCAGAGCTGATTTTCGCTTTTCCATAGGGATTTTCAAATCAATAAATAGACGTCTGAGTTTTTTTCTATGCCCATTTTGAATCAAAAAATCTCCTGGTTTTCGATGACGAATGAGTATTGATGTTTCCCGTGAAACAGGTATTTGTTGAATTGATTCACCTTCTAATGGAAGTCCAAAGGAAAATAAATATCCTTGATAAGATACCTGATTTTGATAGTGTAACACAAATTCATCTTCCTTTTCATCAGCCTGCGGACTGATTTTACAAATCTGAAACTGTCGATACTCTTTTATCAATTCATAGCCATTTTTAAGCAGATGACGATACTGGCTTTTAGTTTTTAAAATTTGCCGAACTTCAGCAAACTGCGCTTTTGTAAGATTCAAATCTGGAAAACGATTCAGATAAGTTTGAAGTAAAACTCTTTGTGTTGACTCAGAATAAGAAAATAACTGCTGTAAATTTTCCACATCAATATTGTTAGATAATTCAGTTATAGCTAAGTCATAATCTAAAATTTCATTGCCGATACTTAAGATTGCATCTCTAAATCGAGGATTTTCTTTTTCTAATTCTGGTAAGTATGAGTTTCGAATACGATTGCGAAAATAATGATTTTCCTGATTTGATGTATCTTCAAAGTGAAAAATTGATGGAAAGTCTTTTTTCTGAAAATGCAAGAAGGGACGAATAATTTCTATCTCTCCGACTACTTGCTTCTCCTTAATTCCTGATAGATAGCGCAAACGAGTGCCTCGAATCAAACGCATCAAAATCGTTTCCACCTGATCATCAGCATGGTGGGCAGTAACTAAAGCTGTCGCACCTGTCTTTTTCATGACCTCTTGAAAAAAATCATAACGAAAATGTCGAGCACGAGCTTCTGAAAATTCACCTAAAAAATTGCTGATATAAATAGGAAGCTCTGCTTCAGCAACCAACTTCCTTAATTCCTTTTCTTCCCAATCTGATTCTACTCTCTGCTTATGATTCACATGGGCTAGAATCAATTCAATTTCTAACTCTTTTTGATAAGTAGATAATACCTTAAATAGAAACATAGAATCTAACCCTCCAGAAAGAGCTAGCACCACCTTAGTATGCTTTTTGAAATATCCCTTCTTGAGAAAATGATTTAAAAAATCTTGTTCCCTCATTTTAGAACCTCATAAACATCCTTGGCTATCTGAGAAATTGTATCATAATCAGAATTCTTAGTGAAAATAGAAAGAATAAATGGAGAATCTGCGTAGACAACACCCGTATCATGCTTAAATTCGTCCGCATCCCCAATTTTATGAGCTACCTTCACAGAAACACCTTTGGCAATTCGCTGATTATCAAAATCTGTTTTAGTCAAAGACTCTAGCACAAATCCATTTTGATTATAAATAGCTTCCATGACCTTCCCGGCCATCTTGGAAGAAATCAATTTTTCTTTTGGATCCCAATCATCTCCCATAATAGCAGACATCTTAGACTTAAATGTGGCATCAGATTGGTTTGAAATGTAATAACCTAATATATTATGAGCTACATTATCAGATTCTTTAGATACTTTTGTGATTAAGTCCTTGAGAGAATACTCTTTATTATCCTCTTTTTTAGGGAGGCTACCACTTCCCTCTGGTTTATAAGAACCTGGAAAATCATTGACTGCAGATACGTATTTTACAGTCGTATCTAACTGATAAAGAACCTCATTTATTTTTTCTTGCGCATAATAGAGATAAGGGAGTTTCAAAACACTAGCTGCATACATCTTTTCATCTTGATTGATACCAGCTTCTTTTCCAGTAGTTAGTTGCTTAACATAAATAGAGAAAGAATCTTTCTGATATTTTTCAGATAACATTTCTTGAACTTTACTCATCCGATTATCTTCTTCAGAAGTTGATTCTTTAGCTACCCATCCAGCCTGATCAATATGTAAAAATTCCCTTCCTTCTACAAACATGGTCTTGTCGATTGATACTTGCGAATAAGCTGATAAGGATGATTTCACTTCTTTTAAGTCATAAGGACTATTGTACAGTTTAAAATCAGATTCTAACCATACTTTTTTTATTGTTGGAGTTACCTCTGATTGATCATATAAAGATCGTTTGTCCGCAGCTATAAATTGATGATTTGATAGCTTAAATACCGGAATCCCTTGTTTATTTAAGCGCCACTCGGTTATTTGAAAACTTGTTTGGGGAGTCAATTTTCCAGATTCCACTACTAAATCTTCATTCGCATAAACTGGAACCTCTCCATAAACCATGGGAGAACTTAATTTTTCTCTAAAATAAATACCAAAGTCAGATTGTGAAAGGTAATAAATTTCTTTCGAAGTATAGACGACTTCTTTTTCTGTGCTAACGACTTTTGAAATGGTCAAAAAACTTGGTAGCAACAAAATAATTAAGAATTTACGCATTCTTCCTTTCCTTTTCTTCTTGTAAACGCAATAATTGATTTTTATCAGCCAACTCTTCCAGCTTTTCATCTGATAAACTCAAAAATTTCTCAATTACGTCTAGTAAATTTTCCATTTTATCACCTTTGAAGCAAGTCAGGAATCGTATAAACTATTTCCCTCGACTTAGAATAATAGTACTTCGCTCGTGTATATTTGGCAGCATAATCCTCATCTTTCAACTTGGTAGCAAATGCTGTCTCCTTATCCTTTTCATCACTCAAAGTTTGATACTGAGTTTGCAAGTCTGATAATTGCTGACGTCTTTGGAGTAATTGCTGATAACTCTGCGCTAAATTAAAAGTTGGCAAGATAAATAATAGCATAATCAAAATCAATACCCACCCCATAAAACGATTCCGTTTTTGTCGTTCTTTCATCAGGTAGCGACGACGTTGATATTCATTTTGAATAAAAGAATTATTCAATTGTACAATATTTTTAGACATTTTCTTCTACCCGTGTTTCACTGATAATTTCATACATGCCTGCTGCATCTTCTTTTTTTGTGCTATCTTTCATCTCTAGTACTTTGACAAGTAGCAACTTATTTCCAAAACGAATTTCAACTTGGTCATTAACTTTCAAATCCGTTGAACTTTTGGCCAAGATTCCATTCACCTTGATTCTGCCTTTATCTGCTACTTCTTTTGCGACTGTACGACGCTTGATAATTCGCGATACTTTTAAATATTTGTCTAATCTCATCCTTATTACCTTAACTTATTATTGTACCATTTTTATCTATTTTATAGAAGAAAAATATCAAATGGAATTTTCTTTCTTAGACTCTTTTATCTCTAATAAATTTTCTCCAAAAATCAGCAGACCTTCTAAAATTTCATAATCTTTCTTATTTTGGACATCAAATACAAGCTCCATTAATCCCTTATTCTCAGCGATGCCTGCTTTTAAGTTCGTTGCGGATAAAGCTTTAAAATAATCTTGAGCTAAAAACAGTCGTTGAGTGACTTTTTCAAATTGAACTGTAATTTTATTATCTTTTCTTTCCACACGTTGAACAAAGACCTTGTCCAAATATGACTTGACTAAACCAATCTCTAAAAGATAGGCTACTACATCTGGGTATTCTCCAAAACGGTCTATCAACTCCTCTTGTAACTCTTCATAATTGACACGGTTGTCAATTTGACGAATTTTTTTATAAATTTCAATCTTATGTCGTTGGTCTGAAATATAAGTATCAGGAAGATAGGCATCAATTTGCAAAATCAACTCAGCATTCCCTTTGGTTCTTGTGTTAGCATTAGCATTACCATTTCGTTTAGCAATAGCTTCCTCTAATAACTGCGAATATAATTCAAAACCAACAGAATCAATGAAACCAGACTGGGATTTTCCTAAAAGATTTCCTGCTCCACGAATCGAAAGATCTCGCATAGCAATCTTAAATCCAGATCCCAATTCTGTAAATCCTTTAATCGCTTCTAATCTCTTCTCGGAGACTTCACTGATTGATTTTTCTGGACGATACATGAGATAGGCATAAGCAATACGATTACTACGACCGACTCTTCCTCTTAACTGATACAAGGTTGACAAGCCCATATGATCTGCATTTTCAATAAATAAGGTATTGGCATTTGGAATGTCCACCCCTGTCTCAATAATGGTAGTCGTCACCAAGATATCGTATTGTCCCTCAATAAAGTCTAGTAGAGTATTTTCCAACTGGATTTCACTCATTCGACCATGAACATAACCAATCGAAGCCTCTGGAATCAACTCCTGTAATTCTGAAACCTTCTGGTCAATCGTGTCAACTTTGTTGTAAAGATAGTAAACTTGACCTCCACGCTCCATTTCACGCAAAACAGCATCACGAATGACACTATCATTCTTTTCCAAAACATAGGTTTGCACTGGATAACGATTAGTCGGCGGAGTTTCAATAACAGATAAATCTCTGATTCCCAGCATAGACATATGGAGAGTACGAGGGATTGGAGTAGCGGTCAAAGTTAGGACATCCACTTGTTTCTTCAGTTCTTTCAAGGTTTCCTTATGCTTGACACCAAATCGCTGTTCCTCATCAATAATCATCAAGCCTAAATCAGCAAACACAACATCTTTTGACAAAACACGATGTGTTCCAATTAAAATATCAACTTGACCGTTTTTCAATTTTTCAAGTGTTTCAGTCTGCTCTTTTTTACTTCTAAATCGACTCAACACATCAATATTAACTGCAAAATTTTGGAATCGTTCCTTAAAATTTGTATAGTGCTGTTGCGCTAAAACCGTCGTCGGAACTAGAACGACAACCTGTTTGTGATCATTGACAGCCTTAAAGGCTGCACGCATTGCAACTTCAGTCTTTCCAAAACCAACATCCCCAACCAATAGCCTATCCATTGGCTGAGAATCTTGCATATCCCTCTTGATTTCCTCAATACTACGAAGTTGATCATCGGTTTCAACATAAGGGAAAGCATCATCAAAAGCAACTTGCTCTTCATCATCAACTGAGAAAGCAAAGCCCTTCAACTGACTACGCTCAGAGTAGAGTTTAATTAAATCGTCAGCTATATCCTCTACCTGGTTCTTTACTTTTTGCTTGGCTTTTTTAAAATGACCATCATTTAATTTATTAAGTTTAGGAGCTTTCCCATCACTTGAAATATATTTAGACAGTAGATGAATCTGTTCTACTGGGATAGAAATTTGATCACCATTTTGGTATTGGACGCTAACATAATCGCGGTGAATCCCTTTGATTTCAATGGTTTCAATTCCTAGGTATTGACCAATTCCATGGATATGGTGAACAACGTAGTCCCCTTTCTCAAGTTCATTATAATCTTTTAATCTCTCTGCATTTGAAACATGTTGTCTTCTAAAACGACGTTTTAATTTCTTTTGGAAAATCTCATGTTCAGTTATCAATAAAATCTTTTCATCTACAAAATGAAAACCATGTCTTAGATTACTCTCAATTAAGTTTACAGATTGTTGACAGATTCTTGACTTATCTCTGGAATCCAATTTAATCTGATATTCCTCTAACATATCCTCCAATGCCTTACTTCCCATTGAATTGCTAGATTGCAGGATAATAGTATAATTCATTTTTTTGTATCGTTCAATTTCTTCTTTTAGAAAAGAAAACTGATTGAAAAATTCCTGCATAGGATATTGATTGAATTGATAAATTTTGTCAAATTTGAGATTTCCTAAACCTTTTTGAAGATTAGAGAAAAAGGTCACTGGACTTTGTTTTTTATAGATTTGTTCAATATCAGCAAAATACTGCATATCAGAAAATGCTTTACTATTCTGTAATTCTTCTGTAAAGTATTGTGCTAACTCCCTTTCAAAGACTTCATACTGATTCATCAATTTCTGGTAATCATCAAAGAATATTGGGATATCTTTTTCAATATAGTCAAAAACAGTCCATATCTTGTCATAACACAAAGATAAAAATTTCCGGGAATCAGAATGAATTTGTTTTTGGTGAAAACTTGAAAGAATTTCTTCTAGGTATGATTTCAAAATCGGTGATAAAGTCTTCGAAATGTGTTTTTCTAAAGCTGATTGACCTCGTTGATAATCCTTTTCTCTCAAAAGCATATCACTAGCTGGAAAGATAGTGAGTTCTGTCTGATTTTCTTTCGATAATTGTGTTTCGACTTCAAATGACCTGATACCATCAATTTCATCACCAAAAAACTCAATTCGGCAAGGTTCTAACTGGGATATTTCAAAAATATCTAAAATATCTCCTCGCAGACTAAATTCGCCCTGAGTTTGTACTTGAGTAACTTTTCGATAACCAATTTCCTTTAACTGATGGATAAACGCGTGTTGATCATATTCTTCACCAACTGAGATTTTTACAATACTATCTTTGAATACATTTGGAGACGGTAAAATCAATCGACTTGCTGCGATATTACAAACTAAAATCCCTCTCTTAGATGAATCAGTCAAAAAACGCAAGGCTTCAACCCGTGAAATGATTTTTTCTTGTGAAGACATCAAAAACTCGACCATAGGGGAGTCATCTATCAAAAATGGATAGACAAGTTCCTCACCCAAGATAGAGATAAGATCACTAACCAGTCCTTCTGCTTCTCCATAAGTTGACGTCAATAACACAATCTTATCTTCCTGTCTCAAACTACTAGCAATTGCTAAAGCTTTTGTAGAAGTTGACAAGCCTAACATTAATTGTCTTTTCTTATCTGTCAGATTTTGATGCCATTTTTTGATCTGATTATTTTCTGAGAATAAATCTAATAAGGTCACCATTTATCCGTTATACCTCTGCATCGTTTTTTCAAAGTTTTTCTCTTGTAAATAGTAGTTTACAGAATCGTCAACTTTGTCAATAGACTGTAAAACACCAATATAATCATCCTTGTCAAACTTACTCAAAACATGGTTAACAACTGATATTCCATTTTTAGGTCTTCCGATTCCAATCTTAACACGATTAAAGGTCTGAGTCCCTATATGTTGAATAATAGACTTGATACCATTATGACCACCTGCTGAGCCTTTTGCTCTTAAACGAATTTTCCCAACTTCCATGTCAAGATCATCGTAAATGATTAGTAAATCTTCAATATCCAAACCATAGTAAGTTAATAAAGCATGGACCGCTTTTCCACTTTCATTCATAAAGGTCGTTGGTTTGACAAGATAAATTTTTTCTCCATTAAAGAAAAAAGATGCTAGATCAGCTTGAAATATCTTATCGTGTGTAAAAGTTAGATTCTGTTTCTTCGCTAGTTGGTCAATCAACATAAAACCAACATTGTGTTTTGTTTCAAAATATTTATCCCCTGGATTTCCCAAGCCTACAAGTAATTTGGTCATTTATTTGTCCTTTCAAAAGCCAAAAGGGTTGGAATTTTTTTCCAACCTAATTGATACTATTCATTAAATTTTTAGACATTAAAGCGGAATTCCATGATATCGCCGTCTTGGACGATATATTCTTTTCCTTCTTCACGCAAGCGCCCAGCTTCTTTTACGGCCTTTTCAGATCCGTATTTTACGAGATCCTCATATGACATGGTTACTGCACGAATAAAGCCTTTTTCAAAATCTGAGTGGATAATACCAGCTGCTTGAGGAGCCTTCATACCACGTTTGAAGGTCCAAGCGCGAACTTCTTTTTCACCAGCTGTAAAATAAGTTCCCAGTCCAAGCAAGTGGTAAGCTGCACAAGTTAACTTGTCAACGCCTGATTCTGTCAATCCAAGTGCTTCAAGAAATTCTTTCTTGTCTTCATCGTCTAACTCAGAAATTTCTTCCTCAGCACGCGCAGAAATAACGACTACTTCAGCATTTTCTGTCGCTGCAAATTCACGAATTTGTTTGACATAGTCGATAGAGTCAGGTTCTGAAACCACATCCTCATCCACATTCGCTACATAAAGAACTGGTTTAGTTGTCAAAAGGAAGAGACCTTTGACAACTTTTTGTTCTTCATCTGTAAATTCGATGGTGCGAGCTGATTTTCCATCTTCAAGGACTGGTTTAATCTTTTGAAGAACATTGAATTCTGCTACTGATTCTTTATCTTTTTGCGTACGTGCCATCTTTTCTACACGCGCATATCGTTTGTTCACTGATTCTAAGTCAGCAAGAATCAATTCCAGATTAATTGTATCAATATCTGCAAGTGGATCTACAAAGGCGTCTTCACGTCCTTGCTCGCGCATCACATTTTCATCATCAAAAGCACGAACTACGTGAACAATCGCATCTACTTCACGAATATTGGCCAAGAATTTATTCCCTAGCCCTTCTCCTTTTGAAGCTCCTTTTACAATCCCTGCAATATCTGTAAATTCAAATGTAGTTGGAACTGTCTTTTTAGGAGTGATCATTTCAGTCAATTTTTGTAGGCGTTCATCTGGAACCTCAACCATTCCAACGTTTGGATCAATCGTCGCAAATGGATAGTTTGCAGCCTCTGCTCCTGCTTTTGTAATTGCATTAAATAGTGTTGATTTACCAACGTTTGGCAAACCAACGATACCTGCTGTTAAAGCCATATTTTCTCATTCTCCGTTTTCATTTCAATCCCTAATATTATAACACAAAAAGGGAAAACTTGCTAACCCTCTAACTAAGGGTTCTCAGTCAATAATTTTATTCATTTTTCGATCAAAATCATAGCGCCCCATCATGACAACATGGTCACAATTACTGCATTTGATTTTGATATCTGCCCCTACACGTGTAATTTCCCAACGATTTGCTTTTTTACCAGTTGACTTGATGGTGCAAGCATGTGGTTTTTTCATTTCAACAAAATTTCCAACTTGATACATACTACTCTCCTTTTCTTTTTCGATTATATCATAAAAGAGGCGAGCCAGGCTCAACCTCTTTCACTTAATTTGTACGAACTGGTGTAATAAGCTGCATGAAGTCCTCATCAGTGTCTGCTGGCACAAGAGTAAATGGACGAACAGCTGAGATAAAGCTAATGGTCACCTTTTCGCTATTTAAAGCTTTAAGAGAATCAATCAAGTAAGTTGGATTGAAACTAATGGTCAAATCTTCACCAGTCACCTGATCAGTATCGATTTCTTCGTTTACTTTACCAACTTCTGGAGAGTGAACATGGGCGCTAACAACCCCATCTTTTATTTCAAGTTTCACAGTACCATTTTGAGTCGCACTTGATAAAAGACGAGCACGTTCCATTGACTGGCGTAAGTTTACCACATCAAAAGTAATAGTAGTGTTAAAGTCTGTTGGAATCAAGCGATCTGTATCAGGATAGTTTCCTTCTAGGAGACGAGTATAGAAGCTAATATTTTCGCTTCTAAAGAGAATTTGGTTATTGGCAAAGAAAATCTCTACAGTTTCGATATCATCTGTAAATACCGCTGAAAATTCGCGTAGAGAACGGCTAGGAATGACAACATCAAAATCATCACTATTTTTTTCGAGAGTCAATTTTTTCTGGCTTAGACGATGAGAGTCTGTTGCAACTGTTTTTAGATCTTTATGCTGACTCAATACAAAATGAACACCTGTTAAAATTGGACGACTTTCTTGTGTACTTGCAGCAAAAGCTGTTTCATTGATAATTTTCTTGAGTAATTTTGTTTCAAGAACCAAAGGAGTGCTTGCTGAAATTTCTTGGATTCGTGGGTACTGTTCGCTATTTTTTCCTTTTAGGGTAATTTCTGATTTGCCACTGGTTAAAACAATTTGATTTTGTTCAATTTCTTTAAAATCAAGAGTCACATCAGGTAGACTAGATACCACATTGATGAAGAAAGAAGCTTCAAGAAGGATCGAACCTAAAGAAGTAATTAATAGACCAGCATCTTCATTTTTTTGAGAAATAAAATTTTCAATTGAAATTTGAACATTTGAACCAATTAAAGTAACACCTTCATTGGTCACATCAATTTTGACAGTTGATAAAATAGGAATGGCATTTTTAGAACTAATAGCTCTCTTAGTAATATTTAATGCTTGTAGAAATAAATTTTTATTAATTGAAAAATGAATCATGGATTCTCCTTTATTTATTTTTAGTATTAGAAGGATAATAGTAATAATAGAGTCTGTGAAATCTGTGGAAAATAGACTAAAAGTAAGGCATACCAAGTTTTTTGGCTTGTTTAAAAAATGTGGATAAAAAAGATAAAAAAGCGAAAGTTATCCACAAGTTATTTAATTTTCTTTTTGATGGATTCAATTTCTAAACGTAAATTATCGTCTTCATCAATCAAAGATTTAATTTTTGCATGGGCATGAATGACTGTTGTATGATCTTTTCCTCCAAATTCCTTCCCAATTTTTGGAAGACTATTATCTGTTAGTTCTCTAGATAAATACATAGCCACTTGACGGGCTAACACAATATTTTGAAGGCGTCTGCTTCCCTTCATTTCTTTGACGCTGACACCATAAAAGTTACCGACTTCATTTTGGATTTTATCAATTGGGATGACGAGAATTTGGCTAACATCTTGTTTGCGAGCTCTAATGGCTTCTGCAGCAATATCAATAGTGATATCCTTGATTTTTTTTACTCTGGCAATTAAAGTGATGTCGTTGATAGCTCCTTCAAGATCTCGAACATTTGAATCAAATTGCCCAGCTAGGTATTCTAGAGTATCACTTTGGAAATTGTAGCCTAAATGTTCTGTTTTACTTTGTAAAATGGCAATACGTGTTTCAAAGTCAGGGGGTGTGATAGTTTGTGTCAATCCCCAACTAAAGCGCGTGACAAGCCTCTCCTCGAGCCCTTCCAGATGTTTTGGACTACGATCACTGGTTAGGACAATCTGTTTTTGCTTGTCATGAAGGGCGTTAAAGGTATTGAAAAATTCTTCCTGAGTTGCAACTTTTTTTCCGCTGAGTGACTGGATATCATCGATTAACAAAAGATCAAGACTACGATAGGTTTTTTTAAATTTTTCCATTTCCCCAAGTCTTAGGTGATCAAGAAAGTCATTAATAAAGCTTTCAGCAGGTATGTATTTGACACGCGCATTTGGAATATTTTTTAGAATTTCATTTCCAATAGCGTTTAATAGGTGAGTCTTACCAAGCCCAGGTCCTCCATAGATAAAAAGAGGGTTATAGGTCAGAGCCAAATCTTCAGAGACAGCCAAAGCGGCTGATACTGCCCAAACATTTCCATCCCCTTGAATAAAATTATCAAAGGTATACTTTTCTTTTAACCCAGTATCCGAATAAGGAATAGATGCTAACTTTGGACTATAATCATAAAGAGTTGAATTTTTAGATTCTTCAACTTGTGAGATAGCCGTATCTTGAGGTTTGGTGAAAATATAGCGGGGAGTTATCTCAGCATCATAAATTTCAAATCCGGCAACTACAATAATATCTTTTAGTTGTTTTTCCCAGACCATTTCCATTTCAGATCGTGGTAAAAATATAGTGGCAACATTTTCCTCTACCTTGATGAGTTCAGCTTGAATAGCATAGAAATCATACATGGATCGAGTCAATCTTTCTTGAGCAAATTCTAATATACGATTCCAAAATTGTTTTTCTTTCAATCCTTTCTCCTCCTTTACTATTTAAAAGTTTAATACTAGACCTATTTTACCATAGAGAACAAGAATTTTCCACAAGCTGTGAAAAATAATCCACAATGTTACCAAGTTTTATCCACAGATTGGGGATAAAAGCAGAAACTATTGATTTATTAAGCTTTTTATTGAAAAAAATAGTGGATAACCTTGTGAGATAAAAAAATAAAAGAACAGCCTTATTTCAGGCTGTTGATAATTCTACTGTATTCTTCTTGATTTGAAAAAGAAATAATGATTTTTCCACTATCTTTTTTAGACAGTTTAATCTCTACATCTAATCCGAGTAGTTTTTTTAACTGTTCTTCTTCATTTTGTATGAAATGATCATTTTTTTGCAGTTTCTTTTGTTTTTTCTCTGTCAGAAGAGCTTCTAACTTCCTTACAGAAATGTCTTCTTCTATAATTCGTTGAAAGAAATAGTCTTGTTGTTCCTTATTCAACCCAACTAGAGAACGCGCATGAGCTTGTGATAGTTTGCCATTTTCTACTTCTGAGAGGATAGCATCTGGCAAGGAAAGCAAACGAATGGAGTTGCTGATATATGGACGAGACTTGCCCATTTTATCTGCAATTTCAGCATGGGTAAATCCTTTCTCTACAAGAGATTCATAGGCGCGTGCTTCTTCTATTGGATTTAAATTTTCTCTTTGCAAATTTTCAATGATGGACTGGACCATCATCTCTTGGTCTGAAAGCTGTTTAATAACAGCTGGGATAGATGTTAGACCAGCTAAAAGTGAAGCTCGATAGCGTCTCTCTCCTGCAAGGATTTCATAACCAATAACAGGAGATTGACGAACAATAATCGGTTGAATGACCCCATTTTCTTTGATAGACTGTGCTAGTTCATGTAGTTTTTCTCCATCAAATTCTTTTCGAGGTTGATAGGGATTTTTTTGTATATCCGTGATAGAAATCATTTCAAATTTTTCCATGATTCTACACTAACACATCTTTTCTCTTATGTAAAGCTTTCTTTACATAGATGTCAATTAAGATTCTAAATCGCCTGAACTCTTGTCAAGTTTAATAGATGTAGTTTCTTCTTTACCGTTACGATAGTAGGTTATTTTAATAGTGTCTCCGATAGAATGATTGTAAAGAGCACTTTGTAAGTCTGTTGATGAAGCAATCTCCTTGTCATCTACTTTTGTAATAACATCGTATTTTTCAAGGTGACCATTTGCAGGCATATTGCTTTGTACAGAACGAACAACTACACCAGATGTTACACTGCTTGGAATATTCAGTCTTCTAATATCACTTGTATTAATATTTGAGAGATTGACCATTTGGATGCCCAAAGCTGGACGCGTCACTTTTCCGTTCTTTTCCAACTGTTCAATAATATTGATAGCATCATTTGCAGGGATTGCGAAACCAAGGCCTTCTACAGAGGTTCCTCCATTTGTGGCAATTTTACTTGAGGTAATTCCGATAACCTGTCCTTGAATATTGATTAGTGGGCCACCAGAGTTACCTGGGTTGATAGCAGTATCAGTTTGGATGGCTTTTGTAGAAATGGCTTGTCCATCTTCAGATTTTAAGGATACATTTCGATTGAGACTAGATACGATACCTTGAGTGACAGTATTTGCATATTCAGAACCTAACGGACTACCAATAGCAATAGCAGTTTCTCCTACGGTTAACTTGCTAGAATCACCAAACTCAGCTACTGTTGTAACTTTTTCTGAAGAGATTTTGACGACAGCAATATCAGAGAAAGTGTCAGCTCCGACAATTTCTCCAGGTACTTTAGTCCCATCTGACAATCGAATATCTACTTTGCTGGCGCCATTTATAACGTGATTGTTGGTGACGATGTAGGCTTCTTTATCATTCTTTTTATAAATAACTCCAGATCCTTCACTAGAGATTTGCTGAGAATCTGTATCAGTATCATCATTGCCAAATACGCTATTTTGTCTGTTAGCTGAATAAGTAATAACAGAAACAACAGCATCTTTTACTTTGTTAACAGCCTGAGTTGTTGAGTTTTCGTTCTTATAGGCAGTTTGTGTAATAGTACTATTGTTGTTAGAGTTGCTTACACTACTTTTTTGAGTTAGTTGGTTTATTGAAAAACTACCCAAGGCTCCACTAAAAAAGCTAATGACGATAACGACTAATAATTGAAACCCTTTTTTGTAAAATGTTTTTAAATGTTTCATATTTGCCTCCATATTTTTGAATTACTGAAAGTATAAACTGACTAGCTTAATTATAACTTAAACATAAAAGTTTTTCACAGATTGTGGATAACTTCCAAAAATCTGTGGTTTTCTCGGTTAAAATTAACCTTTTATTTTGTGAATAAGATGTGAAAAAATAGAGAATATGTTAGAATAGAGTCATGAAAATTAAAGTTGTAACAGTTGGGAAACTGAAAGAAAAGTATTTAAAAGATGGTATTGCAGAATATTCAAAACGAATTTCTCGATTTGCTAAGCTTGAAATGATTGAGTTAGCAGATGAAAAAACACCAGATAGGGCCAGTGAGTCAGAAAATCAAAAGATTTTAGAAATAGAAGGTCAGAGAATTTTATCAAAAGTTGGTGACCGTGATTTCGTCATTGTGTTAGCCATTGAGGGGAAAACACTTTCTTCAGAAGAATTTAGTAAGCAGTTAGAAGAAGCTTCTATAAAAGGATTTTCTACTCTTACCTTTATCATTGGAGGGAGTTTAGGATTATCATCAGCTGTAAAAAAGAGAGCCAATCTTTCTGTCAGCTTTGGCCGTTTAACCTTGCCCCATCAGTTAATGAGACTAGTTCTTGTTGAACAAATCTATCGCGCTTTTACGATTCAGCAGGGCTCGCCCTATCATAAATAGAAAATTGACTTTTAATTGAATTTTTGGTAGAATAATTGTATTAGGTCTCATAGCTCAGCTGGATAGAGCATTCGCCTTCTAAGCGAACGGTCGCAGGTTCGAATCCTGCTGGGATCAATATAGTAGCAAAGCTGGGAATTTTCCCGGCTTTTTTCTTAAAAAAGTACACTTGGGGAGAAAAAAATGACAGTTGAGAGAATTTTATCTAAAATGAAATTTCATTTTGTATAATGGTTTTTGTAAGTTAGCTTACAAGAAAAAAACATTGAGGAGATTTTATTATGAAAAACACAGTTAAATTGGAACAGTTTGTAGCCTTGAAGGAAAAAGACTTGCAAAAGATTCAAGGTGGGGAGATGAGGAAAATGAATGAAAAGTCCTTTAATTTCTTTAATATCTTTAGAAGAAGATAAAGGAGTAGCAGAATGGATTTTTTCTTATTAGTAGATTTGATACTATATTTTTTAATTATTAGTCATAGTTACCGTTTAATTTGTAAAGGTCAAATAAATAGAAAAGAATTCTTCGTTTTTGGTGCTTATACATTACTAACAGACATAGTATTTGATTTTCCCTTCTATCTTCTAAATTTAGATGGGTTAGGGATTGAAACATTTTTATTTCCTTTATTCTTATATTCCTATTTTCGATGGATGAAACAGTATGAGAGGGATAGAGGACTATTTCTAAGTTTACTACTATCTCTTTTATATGAGAGCACTCATAACTTTTTGTCCGTAACTTTCTCCTCTATAACAGGAGACAATTTTGTTTTACAATATTATTACCTATTCTTTTCCGTTGTAACGGTGTTGACTTATGTTGTTATCTTAAAAATCATTCATTATTTCCATTTGGAACTAGCCTATTTTGACAAGGACTACCTTTATCCTTTCTTGAAAAAAGTATTTTTTGCTTTACTACTGCTCCATATTGTATCTTTCGTTTCAAATATGGTAAGTACGATTAAACATTTGAATAGCTTTGGAAGTATTTTATCATCTATTGTCTTTATCTCTTTACTTTTGACCTTCTTTGCAATGAATTCGCATAAAGAACAAATAGAAAAAGAGATTGCTTTGAAGCAGAAGAAATTTGAACAGAAACATTTACAGAATTATACAGATGAAATTGTTGGCTTGTATAATGAAATCCGTGGGTTTCGACATGACTATGCTGGAATGCTTGTCAGTATGCAGATGGCAATTGACAGTGGTGATTTACAGGAAATTGACAGAGTTTACAATGAAGTTTTGGTTAAAGCTAATCACAAACTGCGTTCAGATAAGTACACTTACTTTGATTTGAACAACATAGAAGATTCAGCTTTACGAAGTTTGATTGCTCAGTCAATTGTCTATGCTCGAAATAATGGTGTAGAGTTTACACTGGAAGTAAAAGATACGATTACCAAGCTCCCAATTGAACTATTGGATTTGGTTCGTATCATGAGCGTTTTATTGAACAATGCTGTCGAAGGATCGGCTGATAGCTATAAAAAGCAGATGGAAGTAGCAGTTATTAAGATGGAAACTGAAACAGTTATTGTGATTCAGAATTCATGTAAAATGACGATGACTCCTTCAGGAGATCTATTTGCTTTAGGATTCTCCACTAAGGGAAGAAATCGCGGAGTCGGATTAAATAATGTGAAAGAACTACTAGATAAGTACAACAACATCATTTTAGAAACAGAGATGGAAGGCAGTACATTTAGACAAATTATTAGATTTAAGAGGGAATTTGAATGAAAGTTTTAATTTTAGAGGATGTTATTGAACATCAAGTGAGACTAGAAAGAATATTGGATGAAATTTCGAAAGAATCGAATATTCCAATATCATACAAGACAACAGGAAAAGTCCGTGAATTTGAAGAATACATTGAAAATGATGAAGTAAATCAGCTTTATTTCCTAGATATCGATATTCATGGAATTGAGAAAAAAGGATTTGAGGTTGCTCAGCTCATTCGTCATTACAATCCTTACGCTATTATCGTCTTTATCACTAGTCGATCAGAGTTTGCGACTCTAACCTATAAATACCAGGTATCAGCCCTAGATTTTGTTGATAAGGATATCAATGATGAGATGTTTAAGAAGAGAATTGAGCAAAATATTTTCTACACGAAGAGTATGTTACTTGAAAATGAAGATGTTGTAGATTATTTTGATTACAATTACAAGGGAAATGATTTAAAAATTCCTTACCATGATATTTTGTATATTGAAACGACAGGTGTCTCTCATAAATTACGCATTATTGGTAAGAATTTTGCAAAAGAGTTCTATGGAACAATGACAGATATTCAGGAAAAGGACAAACATACCCAACGATTTTATTCTCCTCATAAGTCATTTTTGGTAAATATAGGCAATATTAGAGAAATTGACCGAAAGAATCTAGAAGTTGTTTTCTATGAAGATCATCGCTGTCCTATTTCAAGGTTAAAAATTAGAAAATTGAAAGATATTTTAGAGAAAAAATCTCAAAAGTGATTGACAATTAGTAAGAAATTGATATAATGGTTATATCTGCTACAGATAGAAGGTCCGTTGGTCAAGGGGTTAAGACACCGCCTTTTCACGGCGGTAACACGGGTTCGAATCCCGTACGGACTATTTTATCCGCCATAGCTCAGTTGGTAGTAGCGCATGACTGTTAATCATGATGTCGTAGGTTCGAGTCCTACTGGCGGAGTATAGATAAAAGGGAACACAGCTGTGTTCCTCTTTTTGTATCAATTTGTATCACCAAGCATCTTCATAAGGAAATCTGTTATTTCTTGAGGACTTTCTTTTTTTCCATGTGCAATCCAAGTTTGACAGACACCAAAAAGTGCATGAGTTAGATAGATGCTACTATATTCTAATTCAGTGGTATTTAGATTCAGTTGCATAAATCGTTTTTGTAAATCTGTGCTGAGCATGATATGAAGTTTATTTCTTAAGAAATTTTGGATTTCTTTGGTCCCATTTTCAGAAAGAAGGGCAGCTAGAAGTGGTTCTGACTCTAGATATTCAAATACTTCTAAAATAGCATCTCTTTTGTGATGAGCATGTTTTTGAAAAATATATTCAAATGTATGAAATAGCTTGCTTTGATAGTGCTCAATCATATCATACTTATCCTTATAGTGAGTATAGAAGCTGGAACGACTAATTCCGGCTTTTTCTGCTAACTTGACAGTAGAAATTTGATCGAATGGTTGTTCTATCAGTAGTTGTACCATAGCATTTTCAATAGTTCGCTTTGTTTTTAAGCGTTTGTTACTTTCTTGCATATTTTCTCCTTGTAAACAAATTAGACTATATGTCTAAAAATGGATTTTTTATCTTGTAATTTAGATTTTTTATTGTATAATCTATTATATCAAAATTTTAGACAATATGTTTAAAAAAGGAGAAACTATGTTTAAAGAATGGAAAGCAATTTTAAAAAAACCAACCTTTATTATTGTCATGATAGGTATTTCTCTTATTCCAGCTCTGTACAATATCATATTTTTGTCATCAATGTGGGATCCATATGGGCAATTGCCTGACTTACCTGTGGCAGTTGTCAATAATGATAAAGAGGCTTCCTATAATGGTAATACTATGGCAATAGGAAAAGACATGGTGTCCAATTTAAAAGAAAATAAAACCTTGGATTTTCATTTCGTGGATGAAGATGAAGGAAAGAAGGGATTGGAAGATGGCGATTACTATATGGTAGTGACTTTACCCAGTGATTTATCTGAAAAAGCAGCTTCTATTTTAACGGATCATCCAGAACAAATGCAAATCGATTATCAGACTTCAAGTGGTCATAGTTTTATTGCCAGCAAGATGAGTGATTCTGCAATGACACAATTAAAGCAGAATATTTCTACCAATGTAACCGAGACCTATACCAAAGCTTTATTTAACAAAATGATCGATTTAAAGGATGGCATGAGTCAAGCAGCTTCAGGTAGTGAAAAATTAACTGATGGAGCGAATCAGTTAGTGGCAGGAAGTCAAACATTAACTACTAACCTACACTCTTTAGCAGATTCAAGTTTAACATTTTCAAATGGAACGGAACAGTTTACTAGAGGATTATCCTCTTATATTTCTGGTGTCGAACAACTTCATCTTGGCTTAGGGAATTTTAATAGTGGTTTAGTTACATATACTGGTGCAGTGAGTCAATTAGATAGGGGATTAGGTCAATTATCTTCTAAAAGTCCTGAATTAGTAAGAGGAATCAATCAATTATATACTGGTGTAGAATCCTATACTGGCGGTGTTTCTCAGCTTAATGCAGGTCTTACTCAATTTTCATCTGGTGTTAGTGCCTATACAAATGGAGTGGGAAATCTTGCAACAGGTGCTAATCAGTTATCCAATCAATCAGCTACACTTCGAATGGGTATGGAGCAATTAAGTGAAGGAATTCAACAACTTTCTAGCAAGTTAGATGCTTCGTCTGGGAAAAAAGATCAAATTAATCAATTATCTTCTGGTCTGAATCAGTTAAATCAAGTTATTCAAAATATTGATGTTGGAGATACAAAACAATTAGATTCTGTTTTATCAAGTATAGCATCTCTTTCTAATCAAATGTTAGCAAGTGCTCAGTCTGAAAAAGCAACTACATTAGCAAATATTCAATCAACAGCAGCTTATCAATCCTTGACAAGTGAGCAACAAGCTGAGATAAGTGCTTCTGTATCTCAAAATTCGACTGATAGTATTCAATCGGCTCAGTCAATTATAGCTTTAGTACAAGGTTTACAGGGAAGTTTAGAAAACTTACAAAATCAATCTTCAAATCTTTCGACGTTAAAAAATCAATCTAATCAAGTATTACCGCTTGCTTCTACTTCTTTGATAGGATTGTCAAGTGGATTAACAGAAATACAAGGAGCTGTTACTAGTAAATTAGTTCCTGCCAGTCAGTCAATTGCATCAGATGTAAATGCATATACTACAGGTGTTGATAAAGTTTCTCAGGGTGCAAGTCAACTAAGTGAAAAAAATTCCACCTTGACAGGTAGTTTGGATCAACTAGTTTCAGGCTCAAACACCTTGACACAAAAATCTTCTAGCTTGACAGCAGGAATTGGTCAATTAGCTAAAAAAACTCCAGAATTAGTATCTAGTATTGAAAAATTATCAACTGGCTCCAATCAATTGAATCGAAAGAGTCAAGAATTAATAGCAGGAGTTGATAAATTGCAGTCAGGCTCTAGCCAACTAGCTGACAAATCTAGTCAGTTAATTTCAGGTGTTTCTCAATTAGAAAGTGGAGCTAATAAATTGGCAGATGGATCTGGGAAACTTGCAGAAGGTGGAACAAAGTTAACTTCTGGATTGGAAGGTTTACAGACAGGAGTTGTTTCTTTAGGACAAGGATTAGGTAATGCTAGTGATCAACTAAAGTCAGCATCAACAGAATCTAAAAATGCAGAGATTTTGTCAAATCCTCTCAGTCTCTCCAAAACTGACAATGACCAAGTTCCTGTAAATGGAATAGCAATGGCTCCTTATATGATATCAGTTGCTCTCTTTGTTGCAGCAATATCAACGAATATGATCTTTGCGAAGTTGCCTTCAGGATGTCATCCAGAGAGTCGTTGGGCTTGGTTGAAATCTCGAGCAGAAATAAATGGTATTATAGCTGTTTTGGCAGGAATTTTGGTATATGGAGGAGTTCATCTTATTGGTCTAACTGCTAATCATGAAATGAGAACATTTACTCTCATCATCTTAACAAGTTTAGTATTCATGTCTATGGTAACAGCTTTAACAACGTGGAATAGCCGTATAGGAGCTTTCTTCTCACTTATTTTGCTTTTATTACAGTTGGCATCAAGTGCAGGTACTTACCCACTTGCTTTGACAAATGATTTCTTTAGAGCTATTAATCCTTGGTTACCAATGAGTTATTCAGTTTCAGGATTAAGACAAACAATCTCTATGACAGGAAATATTCACCACCAAGTCATTTTCCTTGCCGTTATATTAGTACTATTTATTTGTTTAGGTATGCTAGCCTATCAACCTAATAAAATGGAAGAAGATTAAGAAAATCGACCAACTGGTCGATTTTTTATGTCTTAGATGACTTTCGTTTGTGATTATAGATTCCAAATAGTAAAAGTGAAGTAAAGGAACAGATTGCTCCAGTAATAAAACCATTGGGAATAAAGGAAAGTGTAATAGTTCCTTTTCCCTTGGGAACATCAACTTTCATAAATCCAGTTTGAGCTTGTTTAATTTCTATTTTCTTATCATCTTGGTAGGCAGACCAACCTTTGTCATAAGGAATGGTGAAGAAAATCGACGTATCTTGTTTGACATCATATGTAGCAAAGACCTTGTTTTTAGAAGTCGATACCGTTACTGGTTGTTCTTTAATTTTTTGAATTGCCTCAGTTAAAGTTTGGGTATCTAAACGGTAGAAGGTAGGAGATTCAAATGATACTTGTGAATTTCCAGGAAAACTAACATGAATATTGAAAGTTTTTTTCTCTTTTGTATAGCCTAGATTAAAGAAGGAGAAGGCATTATCAGTTGTAAAAATCTTTTTTTCACCATTTACAAGAATGTCAACCTTCTTTTGTTTGTCATTAGAAAAGTGAAGGTTTGTGAAAGAAAGATAAACTTGGCTGTTTTCTGGTACTTCAATTTGATACTGGATTGCTGCATCCTCATTTGAAGAACTTGTAACACTAATCAAATCATTAGTATTTTCTGTTTTGTCATAAGGGATTGGAGAAAAATAATCAAAATCGACGTTAGCAAGTTGATTTAAAAACGAGGCTTGATTATCCAAAGTGTGTTCATTGAACTTGACATCATTGTAAACAGATTGACTAGCAAATGCAATCGGAAGAGAGTATTGATTTTCATATAGGGTAAGATTATCTTTTTGATAGATATCTTTAAAACCATACTTATCAATAGGACTGTCTGAGATATTGTACTGGATACCAAATAAACTATCAGCCAAAATACTATTATTTGCATAGCGGAGATTGAGATTAGTCCCAGAGGATTTAAACCCAAGTTTATCCAAAGTAGAGCTTGCTGAACGATTTCGAACAGATGAAAATTGAGAGATTCCATTGTAGTTGAATTTCATACTGTCATTTCCTGTCTGAGTTTGTAGTTTTTCAGTACGAGTAAATTGATTTCCAATATATGTTGAGAAAGATTCCATAGCTGGGATATCTCGATTATATGAACTTCGAGAAGCAAAACCCCATTCTTTAGCAATTCCTTCTATTTGAGATGAAGCATTTAAACTTATTTCAACCATTATAAATAAAGAAATTAGAATGGCAAATAGATTTACAGAGATAAACTTTTTGATAACTGCAAGGAGTAAAAGCGAATAGACAACCAAAAATTCAAGAGTAAGCAGAATATTCAAATCTGTTAAAAAAGAATAATGTGATTTTAGATAGATGGTAGCTAAAAATCCTGTTACTATAAGAAAAAGCGAAACTAAAAAATTCCAGACTTTAAGTTCTTTCAGACGCTTTAAGACTTCTGCTGCTGTGTAAATTAACAAGGTAGAGAAAATCCAAGCATAGCGATGTAAAAACATGTTTGGAGTATGCATGCCTTGCCAAAATAAATCAAGAGCTTCTATATAAAAGCTAGCAATTAGAAATGCAAAGAAGATTGTATAGATAAGTTTCACGTGAAACTTAATAGATTTCATCGTAAAAAACAAAATAGTCAAAATAAAGGGAAGTAGTCCGACAAAAATCATTGGGATAGCCCCATACTTTGTTGTATCAAAGGAACCGATGAATTGCTTAGCAAAGAGATCAAGATACCAGCTACTTTCAGTTTGAAACTTTGTAACTTCAGTTAATTTTTCCCCATGTGTCTGTAAATCAAACAGAGTGGGAAGAGTCAGAATCAAACTAGTCATACCAGCTAAAAAGGAGATAACTATGAAATCAAGAACAGATGATTTTCGAGTCTTAAAGTCCCAAGAAATTTGACAGAGATACCAGAAAATAACAAACAATGCTGTCATATAGCCAAAATAATAGTTTTGGATAAATAAGATTGACAGACTTGTAAAGTACAATAGGAATTTCTTTTCAGTTATCAGTAGCTGTAAACCAGTTATAATTAAAGGAATCAAGATAAAAACATCTAGCCAAGTTTTTATCTCTAGTTGACTGACAGTGAAACTCATCAGAGCATAGGAAGTAGATAAAGCTAGTTTTAAAGATTTCGGAATATTTTTAAATAATTTATTTAAACTAAAGAAGGTTGACAGACCAATCAATCCAAATTTTAATAGAGTGGTCAGATAGACAGCATCGGGCATATTAGTTAGATCAAAAAAGTAAACTAGTGGTGAAAGGAAACTACCCAAGTAATAACTAGATAGGGCATAGAAATTCAATCCGAGGCCACTTGTAAAGGTGTAGAACAAACTACCATTTCCATGTAGGATATTTCTTAGAGCTATATCAAAAATAACGTATTGATGAAACCCATCTCCTAATAGTGGAGATGTATCGCTATTCCAGTAGATACCTTGAGATAGATATACTCCTATCATAATGATTATGGGAATGATGAAAGAAACAAAATAGGTCCAATATGTTTTAAAAAATAATTTCATGTTACCTCATAAAATGTTAGAAAACTCAGCTGGTTAACCCAACTGAGTTTTGAATTTTTTTAGTCTTTCCAAAGTTCTTTAACTTTTGCTTGTACTTCTGCATTTTCTAGGAATTCATCATAGGTTTCATCGATACGGTCAATGACGCCATTTTTAGACAAGACAATGATATGGTTAGCTAGAGTTTGAATAAACTCGTGGTCATGGCTGGCAAAGATGATTGATTCTTTAAAGTTTTTCAATCCATCATTCAAGCTTGAGATAGATTCCAAGTCCAAGTGATTGGTTGGATCATCAAGTACAAGGACATTTGATTTTAAAAGCATGAGTTTTGAAAGCATGACACGAACTTTTTCTCCCCCTGACAAGACGTTTACAGGTTTGTTAACCTCATCTCCAGAGAAGAGCATACGGCCGAGGAAGCCACGTAGGAAAGTATTGTCATCTTCTTCCTTACTTGCGAATTGACGCAACCAATCAAGGATTGACTCTCCTCCTGCAAAATCTGCCGAGTTATCTTTTGGCAGGTAAGATTGACTAGTGGTCACTCCCCACTTGACAGTTCCTTCATAGTCAATGTCTCCCATGATTGCACGAATTAATGCAGTCGTTTGGATGTCATTTTGTCCAATAAGCGCTGTCTTATCACCTGGACGCAAGATAAAGCTGATATTATCTAAAATAGTCTCACCATCAATCTTTACAGTTAGATTTTCTACTGTCAAGAGATCATTACCAATTTCACGTTCCGCTTTAAAGTTGATAAATGGATATTTACGACTAGATGGTACAATCTCTTCTAGCTCAATCTTATCAAGCATTTTCTTACGTGATGTTGCCTGTCTTGACTTAGAAGCATTAGCAGAGAAACGAGCAACGAACTCTTGCAATTGTTTAATTTTTTCTTCTGCTTTGGCATTACGGTCTGCTAGCAATTTAGCAGCGAGTTCAGAAGATTCCTTCCAGAAGTCATAGTTTCCGACATAGAGTTTGATTTTTCCGAAGTCAAGGTCGGCCATGTGAGTACATACTTTGTTTAAGAAGTGACGGTCGTGGGATACTACGATAACGGTGTTATCAAAATCAATCAAGAAGTCTTCTAGCCATGTAATTGATTGGATATCCAAACCATTGGTCGGCTCGTCCAAAAGAAGAACATCTGGTTTACCAAAAAGTGCTTTGGCGAGGAGAACCTTTACTTTTTCACCGTTGGCCAATTCGCTCATGTTTTGATAGTGCAATTCTTCTGGAATGTTTAGGTTTTGAAGTAGTTGAGAGGCTTCACTTTCTGCTTCCCAGCCTCCAAGCTCGGCAAACTCTCCTTCAAGTTCGGCAGCACGCACTCCATCTTCGTCTGAGAAATCTTCCTTCATGTAGATGGCATCTTTCTCCTTCATGATGCTATAAAGTTTTTCATTTCCCATGATAACAACATCAATGGCACGTTCATCTTCATAGTCAAAGTGATTTTGACGAAGAACAGAGAGACGTTCATCTGGACCAAGAGAGATGTGACCAGTAGTAGGTTCGATATCTCCAGCTAAAATTTTTAAAAAGGTTGATTTTCCGGCACCATTAGCACCGATTAATCCATAAGTATTTCCTTCTGTAAATTTGATATTGACATCATCAAAAAGTTTGCGATCACTAAAACGTAGTGAAACATCAGATACTGTAAGCAATATTTTTCTCCTATATGTGTAATATATTTATTCTACTAGAAAATACGGAAATATTCAAATTTTTATCTGTCAATTTTATGTAAATTACATTTACAGCATACTTTACACAAATCTGTAAATAGCAAGGCTGATTTATTTTGATAAATTACGGTTATTTCATTAAAAAAATGCTATAATTGAAGGGACCATATCGAAGGAGAATAAAATGACTAAACCCATTATTTTAACAGGAGACCGTCCAACAGGAAAATTGCATATTGGACATTATGTTGGAAGTCTCAAAAATCGAGTATTATTACAGGAAGAGGATAAGTATGATATGTTTGTGTTCTTGGCTGACCAACAAGCCTTGACAGATCATGCCAAAGATCCTCAAACCATTGTAGAGTCTATCGGAAATGTGGCTTTGGATTATCTTGCAGTTGGATTGGATCCAAGTAAGTCAACTATTTTTATTCAAAGCCAGATTCCAGAGTTGGCTGAGTTGTCTATGTATTATATGAATCTGGTTTCATTAGCACGTCTGGAGCGTAATCCAACTGTCAAGACAGAAATTGCTCAGAAAGGATTTGGAGAAAGCATTCCGACAGGATTCTTGGTCTATCCAATAGCTCAAGCAGCTGACATCACAGCTTTCAAGGCCAATTATGTTCCTGTTGGGACAGATCAGAAACCAATGATTGAGCAAACTCGTGAGATTGTTCGTTCTTTTAACAATTCATATAATTGTGATGTCTTGGTGGAACCGGAAGGTATTTATCCAGAAAATGAGAGAGCAGGGCGTTTACCTGGTTTAGATGGAAATGCTAAAATGTCTAAATCACTCAATAACGGTATTTATTTAGCTGATGATGCGGATACTTTGCGTAAAAAAGTGATGAGTATGTATACAGATCCAGATCATATCCGCGTTGAGGATCCAGGTAAAATTGAAGGAAATATGGTTTTCCATTATCTAGATGTTTTTGGTCGTCCAGAAGATACTCAAGAAATTGCTGACATGAAAGAACATTATCAACGAGGTGGTCTTGGTGATGTGAAGACCAAGCGTTATCTACTTGAAATATTAGAACGTGAACTTGGTCCTATTCGTGAGCGCCGTATTGAATTTGCTAAGGATATGGGAGAAGTTTATAATATGCTTCAAAAAGGTAGTGAAAGAGCGCGTGAAGTTGCAGGTCAAACCCTATCTGAGGTTAAAGGAGCAATGGGACTTCATTACTTTAACTAAGTTTATTTTACAAGAAACTATCATTTCTATCTCGAAGAAAAGATAGTTTTTTATTTACCCCTGTAACATTTGACAAATTTTTATAGAATGGTATGATAGATACAATATAAAAAGAGTCAAGCTCAAAAAGAAAGAAAAGAGGAAACTTCGAATGTCTAATTGGGACACTAAATTTTTGAAAAAAGGTTTTACCTTTGATGATGTATTGCTTATTCCAGCTGAAAGTCATGTGTTGCCTAACGATGCAGATTTAACAACTAAATTGGCAGATAATCTGACTTTAAATATCCCAATTATTACCGCTGCCATGGACACAGTTACAGAGAGTCAAATGGCTATTGCTATTGCTCGTGCAGGCGGTCTCGGAGTTATCCATAAAAACATGTCAATTGCTCAACAAGCAGACGAGGTTCGTAAGGTAAAACGTTCTGAAAATGGAGTTATTATTGATCCGTTCTTCTTGACACCTGAACATACAATTGCTGAAGCAGATGAGCTTATGGGTCGTTACCGCATCAGTGGTGTTCCAGTTGTTGAAACACTTGAAAATCGTAAATTGGTTGGTATTTTGACAAACCGAGATCTTCGTTTTATTTCAGATTATAACCAACCAATCTCAAACCATATGACTAGTGAAAATCTTGTTACTGCTCCTGTGGGTACAGATCTTGCAACAGCTGAGAGTATTCTTCAGGAACACCGTATTGAAAAGCTTCCTTTGGTAGATGAAGAAGGTCGCCTTTCTGGCTTGATTACTATCAAAGATATTGAAAAAGTTATTGAGTTTCCAAATGCCGCTAAAGATGAGTTTGGTCGTCTTCTAGTTGCAGGTGCAGTAGGTGTTACTTCAGATACATTTGAACGTGCAGAGGCTCTTTTTGAGGCAGGAGCGGATGCGATTGTTATTGATACTGCACATGGTCATTCTGCAGGTGTCTTGCGTAAAATTGCGGAGATTCGTGCTCACTTCCCAGATCGTACTTTGATTGCTGGAAATATTGCTACTGCTGAGGGAGCGCGTGCCCTTTATGAGGCAGGTGTAGACGTTGTCAAGGTTGGTATTGGACCAGGTTCTATCTGTACTACTCGTGTGATTGCTGGTGTTGGTGTTCCACAAGTAACAGCTATCTACGATGCTGCAGCTGTTGCGCGTGAATATGGTAAAACGATCATTGCTGACGGTGGAATCAAGTATTCTGGAGATATTGTAAAAGCCCTTGCTGCAGGTGGAAATGCAGTTATGCTTGGATCAATGTTTGCTGGAACTGATGAAGCTCCAGGCGAAACTGAAATCTTCCAAGGACGTAAGTTCAAGACTTATCGTGGTATGGGATCAATTGCTGCTATGAAGAAAGGTTCAAGCGATCGTTACTTCCAAGGTTCTGTCAATGAAGCAAACAAACTTGTTCCAGAAGGAATTGAAGGTCGTGTTGCTTATAAAGGAGCAGCAGCTGATATTGTCTTCCAAATGATTGGCGGTATCCGATCTGGTATGGGTTACTGTGGTGCAGCTAACCTTAAAGAACTACATGATAACGCTCAATTTATTGAAATGTCTGGTGCTGGTTTGAAAGAAAGCCATCCTCATGATGTACAAATTACTAATGAGGCACCAAATTATTCTATGTAAAAAAACAATGAAAAGAACTCCCGTGAAAACAGGAGTTCTTTTACGATGTTGTCAATTTTAATTTACACTAACTTTACCATCCTGAATAGTGAAGATACTTAGATTTTCTGGCAGATTTTGAAGATGATCTAAGCTTGTTGTTGTGATAAAGGTTTGGATTGAATGAGAAATCGTTTCTAATAATTTTAGTTGTCTAGTGTTGTCAAGCTCGCTCATAACATCGTCAAGCAGTAATATTGGAGATTCTGTAGTAATGCTTTCCATTAATTCGATTTCTGCTAATTTTATCGATAGGACGAGACTACGATGTTGACCTTGACTTCCAAAACTAGCATCCATCCCATTTATATAAAAAGAAATGTCATCTCGATGAGGACCAACACCAGTATTCTTTTTAAATAAATCTCTGGATCTACTTTTTTCTAAAGCAATTTTGAAAGATTCGGATAAGTCTTCTTTGTCAGTTAGATTGACAGAAGATTGATAGGATATTGACAACTCTTCAATCTGATTAGAGAGTTCAAAATGTTTCTTACGGCCAAAATGCTCTAGTTTTTTTATAAAATCTAAGCGGTGATTCATTACACGACATCCATAATCGACTAGCTGATCATCTAGTACTGAAAGGAAGGTTTCATCTATTTTTTGAGCTGATTTTAGGTAAGTGTTTCTTTGCTTTAGGATGTGGTTATAATTGGTTAAGTCAGATAAATAGATTGGCTTGATTTGTCCAAGTTCCATATCAATGAATTTTCGTCGAACTGAAGGTGCCCCTTTAATTAGTTGTAAATCTTCAGGAGCAAATAAGACAACATTCATGTGTCCGACATAATCTGAAAGTCGTGCCTGTTTTAAGTGATTAACTTTTGTCACACGCCCTTTTTGTGTTAGTTCAATTTCGAGAGGAATAGATCCCGTTTTTTTCTGAACAAGACCTGAAAGATGAAGTTGTTCCTCATCAAAATGAATGAGATTTTTATCTGTTCGAGTTCGATGGCTACGTGTTAAGGCTAAAAAATAGATAGCCTCTAACATATTTGTTTTACCTTGCGCATTACGTCCTAAAAAGACATTTAATTTAGGATTAAAGTCTATTTTCGTCTCTTTGTAGTTACGAAAAGTTTTGAGAGATAGGTGTTGTAGCCACATGATTATCTACCAGGGAATCGCGGAGCTTGTTTGCTTTTGGGTGATGAAGTAGGTTTTGATTTGTCTTTTTTTACTCCCTTATTCATCTCTTTGACGAGTTTAGTGATTCGTTCTTTTTCAACTTTATCAGCTTGGTATTCATCTTGCTCCTCAGAAGTAGGTCGTGTCAACAAGATGTCAATATTCATGTCAGGGATGTCAATTTTATCGCCAATACGAAGTTTTTTACCGCGACGACTCTCTAATTCCCCATTAAAGTAAACAGAATGTTCAGAGAGAAATGATTTGATAGCTCCTCCGCTATGTGTAATTCCAAGTTCTTTGAGTAGTGCTTGGAGGGTAATAAATTCTTCAAATAATTTGTATTCCATAATTCACCTCAATCTTTGGTATTATACCATATTTTCCTAAAAATAGTGAGAGAAATAGGGAGAAATGTAAGCGATTTTTATTTCAAAAGTGTTACAGAGAACAAGAAAATTTCAGGTTTTCGTGATATAATAGAAGTCTGTATATAAGGAGGTAAATCATGGAGTTAGTGCATGGAATTTCAACACATTTTATCCAATCAAAAAAGTTTAAAACGAACAAAATCGCCGTGCGTTTTACCGCTCCATTATCCCTCGATACGATTGCAGGTCGCATGTTGAGTGCGAGTATGCTAGAGACTGCTAATCAGATGTACCCCACTTCTCAAGATTTGAGAAGACATTTGGCCAGTCTATACGGTACAGATATGTCAACCAATTGTTTCAGAAGAGGGCAAAGTCATATTGTAGAATTGACATTTACCTATGTTCGTGATGAGTTTTTAAGTAGGAAAAATGTGCTAACTTCTCAGGTTTTGGAACTAGTAAAAGAAACTCTTTTTTCACCCATGCTAGTTGATAATGGATTTGATCCGTCCTTATTTGAAATTGAGAAAAAACAATTGCTAGCAAGTTTAGCAACTGATATGGATGATTCTTTTTATTTTGCACATAAAGAATTAGATGAATTATTTTTTCATGATGAACGTCTCCAATTGGAATATAGTGATTTACGAAATCGTATTTTAGCTGAAACTCCACAAAGTTCTTATTCTTGTTTCCAAGAATTTTTGGCCAATGATCGAATAGATTTCTTTTTCCTAGGAGATTTTAATGAGGTTGAAATTCAAAATGTATTAGAATCGTTTGGCTTTAAAGCTCGAAAAGGAGATGTGAAGGTTCAGTATTGTCAACGTTATTCCAATATCCTTCAGGAAGGTATGGTTCGGAAAAATGTGGGACAATCCATTTTGGAATTAGGTTATCATTGCCCTTCTGAATATGGTGATGAGCAACATTTACCCATGATTGTAATGAATGGTTTACTTGGTGGATTTGCTCACTCTAAGCTCTTTACAAATGTCCGTGAAAATGCTGGATTAGCTTATACAATTTCAAGTCAACTCGATTTGTTTAGTGGATTCTTGAGGATGTATGCTGGTATCAATCGAGAAAATCGTAATCAGGCTCGTAAAATGATGAATAATCAACTGCTTGATTTAAAAAAAGGATATTTTACAGAGCTTGAGCTAGAGCAGACTAAGGAAATGATTCGTCGATCTCTGTTACTTTCTCAAGATAATCAAAGTTCATTGATTGAACGTGCTTATCAAAATGCCTTACTTGGAAAATCTTCAGCAGACTTTAAAAGTTGGATTGCAAAACTCGAGCAAGTTGACAAAGATGCTATTTGTAGAGCAGCTAATAATGTGAAACTACAGGCGATTTACTTTATGGAAGGAATAGAATGACAAAGGTTGTTTTTGAAGAAAAATACTATCCAGCTGTAAAAGAAATGGTTTATCGAACTCGTTTGGCCAATGGATTGACAGTTGCTCTTTTGCCTAAAAAGGAATTTAAAGAGGTTTACGGGAGTGTCACTGTTCAGTTTGGTTCGGTAGATACGCTTGTCACTGAAGTTGACGGAGATGTAAAAGAATATCCTGGAGGAATTGCTCATTTTCTTGAACATAAATTATTTGAGAGAGAAGATGCTAGCGATTTGATGTCAGCTTTTACGAGTCTAGGTGCAGATAGCAATGCCTTTACAAGCTTTACAAAAACAAGCTATCTTTTTTCAGCAACGGATCATTTTTTAGAAAATTTAGAGTTACTTGATGAATTGGTAACATCAGCACATTTCACCGAAGATTCCATTTTAAGAGAGCAGGATATTATTCAGCAAGAACGAGAAATGTACCAAGATGATCCAGATTCGTGTCTATTCTTTTCAACTCTAGCGAATTTGTATCCTGGCACACCTTTAGCAACTGATATAGTTGGAAGTGAGGAGTCCATTTCCCAAATCAATCTAACTAATTTGCAAGAAAATTTTACAAGATTTTACAAACCTGTAAACATGTCTCTGTTTTTAGTTGGTAATTTTGATGTGGAGCGAGTACAGGACTATTTTGAAAGAAAAGAACTGAAAGATTCAGATGTTCAGGATGTAGCAAGAGAAAAGTTTGTTTTACAGGCTGTAAAGCAAGCAGACAGTATGAGAATGGAAGTATCTTCTCCTAAACTAGCGATTGGGATTAGAGGTAATCGAGAAATTGCTGAGGCGGATTGCTATCGACATCATGTTTTATTAAAATTATTGTTTGCAATGATGTTTGGTTGGACTTCGGATCGTTTTCAAAAGTTATATGAATCAGGTAAAATAGATGCTTCCTTATCTCTTGAAATTGAAGTAACAAGTCGTTTTCATTTTGTTATGTTGACAATGGATACGAAAGAGCCAGTTGCTTTATCTCATCAATTTAGGAAGGCCATTCGTAATTTTACAAAGGATTTAGATATTACAGAGGATCATTTAGATATTATCAAAAGAGAGATGTTTGGAGAATTTTTCAGTAGCATGAACTCTCTTGAATTTATTGCAACGCAATATGATGCTTTTGAACATGGTGAGACAATTTTTGATTTACCAAAGATTTTACAGGAAATTACTTTAGAGGATGTCCTTGAAGCAGGGCATCACTTAATAGATGAAGGGGATATAGTTGATTTTACAATATTCCCATCGTAGTAACCTATCATAATAGACACTAGAAAGAAGGGATGACAAGTATGAGAAAAAAAACAATTGGAGAGGTTTTACGATTAGCTAGAATCAATCAGGGATTGAGTTTAGATGAATTGCAGAAAAAGACAGAAATCCAGTTAGATATGTTGGAAGCAATGGAAGCAGACGATTTCGATCAACTTCCAAGTCCTTTTTACACGCGTTCTTTCTTGAAAAAATATGCATGGGCTGTTGAATTAGATGATCAAATTGTTTTGGATGCTTATGATTCTGGGAGTATGATTACTTATGAGGAAGTAGATGTTGATGAAGATGAGTTGACAGGTCGTAGACGTTCAAGTAAGAAAAAGAAGAAAAAAACATCCTTTTTACCTTTATTTTATTTTATCCTTTTTGCTTTATCGATTTTAATTTTTGTGACCTATTATGTTTGGAACTATATTCAAACTCAACCAGAGGGGCCTTCTCTTTCTAATTACAGTGTGGTTCAATCAACAAGTTCAATAAGTTCAACTAGCTCTGTTACCCACTCCTCAAGTAGTAGTTCATCTAGCAGTTCTTCTAGTATAGAATCAGCTATAAGTGTATCAGGCGAAGGAAATCATGTAGAAATCGCTTATAAGACAAGTAAGGAAACAGTTAAATTGCAATTGACAGTTTCAGATGTTACAAGTTGGGTCAGCGTTTCAGAAAGCGAACTTGAGGGCGGTGTAACCTTATCGCCAGAGAAGAAAAGTGCGGAAACAACAGTCGCAACTAAAAGTCCTGTAACAATTACGTTAGGTGTTGTAAAAGGTGTTGCTTTGACAGTAGATAATCAGACTGTTGATTTATCGAAATTAACAGCTCAGACTGGACAAATCACTGTAACCTTTACTAAAAATTAAGGAAAAACGAATGAAAAAAGAACAAATTCCCAATCTCTTAACCATAGGTCGAATTCTCTTTATACCTATTTTTATCTTTATTTTAACGATAGGAAATTCGATAGAGAGTCATATAGTGGCAGCTATTATCTTTGCGATTGCTAGTATTACAGATTATTTAGATGGATATTTAGCTCGTAAATGGAATGTGGTCAGTAATTTTGGTAAATTTGCAGATCCTATGGCGGATAAGTTACTAGTTATGTCGGCTTTTATTATGCTGATTGAGTTAGGTATGGCTCCAGCTTGGATTGTTGCAGTGATCATCTGTCGTGAGTTGGCTGTGACAGGTTTAAGGCTTTTATTGGTTGAAACTGGTGGAACAGTTTTAGCAGCAGCAATGCCTGGAAAAATTAAAACTTTTAGTCAGATGTTTGCCATTATTTTCTTGCTATTACATTGGACTTTGCTTGGTCAAGTTCTACTTTATGTGGCCTTGTTTTTCACTATCTACTCTGGCTATGATTATTTCAAGGGTAGTGCCTATGTATTTAAAGGGACATTTGGTTCGAAATGAAATCAATAATTGATGTAAAAAATCTTTCTTTTCGTTATAAGGAAAGTCAAGAATACTATGATGTGAAGGATATTACGTTTCACGTGAAACGTGGGGAATGGCTTTCGATTGTAGGGCACAATGGTAGTGGTAAATCAACGACGGTTAGATTAATTGATGGCTTACTGGAAGCAGAATCCGGAGAGATTGTAATTGATGGCCAACGGTTGACTGAGGAAAATGTTTGGAATATACGTCGTCAAATCGGTATGGTTTTTCAAAATCCAGACAATCAATTTGTTGGAGCGACTGTTGAAGATGATGTTGCCTTTGGTTTGGAAAATCAGGGCCTTTCTCGTCAAGAAATGAAAAAGAGAGTGGAGGAAGCTCTAGCTTTAGTTGGCATGTTGGACTTTAAAAAGAGAGAGCCAGCGCGTCTATCGGGTGGCCAAAAGCAACGTGTAGCTATTGCAGGTGTTGTAGCCCTAAGACCAGCTATTCTAATTCTAGATGAAGCAACGAGTATGTTGGATCCTGAGGGACGTAGAGAACTGATTGAGACAGTAAAAGCAATTCGAAAAGACTATGATATGACCGTCATTTCCATTACCCATGATTTAGAAGAAGTTGCCATGAGTGATCGTGTATTGGTCATGAAAAAAGGGGAAATTGAATCAACCAGCAGTCCAAGAGAACTTTTCTCTCGAACTGATTTAGATCAAATTGGATTAGACGATCCTTTTGCCAATCAATTAAAACATTCTTTGAGCCAGAATGGCTATGATTTGCCTGAAAATTATTTGACAGAAAGTGAGCTAGAGGATAAACTATGGGAATTGCTCTAGAAAATGTGAGTTTTACATATCAAGAAGGGACTCCCTTAGCTTCAACAGCTTTGTCAGATGTTTCTTTAACGATTGAAGATGGTTCTTATACGGCTTTAATTGGCCATACAGGTAGTGGCAAATCAACTATTTTACAACTCTTAAATGGTTTATTGGTGCCAAGTCAAGGAAGTGTACGAGTTTTTGATACCTTAATCACCTCGACTTCTAAAAATAAAGATATTCGTCAAATTAGAAAACAGGTTGGCTTGGTATTTCAGTTTGCTGAAAATCAAATTTTTGAAGAAACAGTATTGAAAGACGTTGCTTTTGGACCACAAAATTTTGGAGTTTCTGAAGAAGATGCGGAGCAGATTGCGCGTGAGAAACTGGCTCTGGTTGGAATTGATAAATCACTTTTTGATCGTAGCCCGTTTGAGCTATCAGGTGGACAAATGAGACGTGTCGCCATTGCAGGTATACTTGCCATGGAGCCAGCTATATTAGTCTTAGATGAACCCACAGCAGGCCTAGATCCCCTGGGAAGAAAAGAGCTGATGAATTTGTTCAAAAAACTCCACCAGTCAGGGATGACCATTGTCTTGGTAACGCATTTGATGAATGATGTTGCTGAATATGCAAATCAAGTCTATGTGATGGAAAAGGGATGTTTAGTTAAGGGTGGTAAACCAAGTGATGTCTTTCAAGATGTTGTCTTTATGGAAGAAGTGCAGTTGGGAGTACCTAAAATTACATCCTTTTGTAAACGATTGGCTGATAGAGGCGTGTCATTTAAACGATTACCGATTAAGATAGAGGAGTTCAAGGAGTCGCTAAATGGATAGTATGATTTTGGGGCGTTATATCCCAGGGGATTCGATTGTTCACCGATTGGATCCACGTAGCAAATTACTGGCTATGATGCTACTGATTTTAATCGTTTTTTGGGCTAATAATCCCTTGACGAATCTGATTCTTTTTATAGCGACAGGGATCTTTATTGCCTTGTCAGGAGTATCTATTTCATTCTTTATTCAGGGCTTGAAATCTATGTTTTTCTTGATTGCCTTCACAACTATTTTCCAACTTTTTTTCATTTCTAATGGGAATGTTTTATTTGAGTTTTCGTTTGTGAGAATCACGGATTATGCTTTGCAACAAGCTGGGATTATTTTTTGTCGTTTTGTATTGATTATTTTCTTTTCAACTTTGTTAACCTTAACGACCATGCCTTTAAGTTTGGCATCAGCTGTCGAAGCTTTGTTAGCGCCTTTAAAGCGTGTGAAAGTTCCAGTTCATGAAATTGGATTGATGCTGTCCATGAGTTTACGTTTTGTCCCAACCTTGATGGATGATACGACGCGGATTATGAATGCGCAGAAAGCACGTGGAGTGGATTTTGGTGAAGGAAGCATCGTTCAAAAAGTAAAGGCGATGATTCCCATTTTGATTCCTCTTTTTGCGACAAGTTTAAAACGTGCGGATTCCTTGGCTATCGCCATGGAAGCGCGTGGTTATCAGGGTGGAAAAGGCAGAAGTCAATACCGACAATTGAAATGGACTCGAAAGGATACGCTGACCATTCTTGTTGTTCTCGTACTTGGTTGTTGTTTATTTTTCTTAAAATCTTAGTAGATTTCAGGAATTGATAAAAAAGTTACTGTAACAGTTTTTGATATAAAGGTAGGGATATGAACCGTTTTAAAAAATCAAAATATGTCATTATTGTTTTTGTCACTGTTCTGCTTGTGTCAGCTCTCTTAGCTACGACTTATTCAAGTACAATTGTGACAAAATTAGGAGATGGAATCTCATTGGTTGATAGAGTTGTGCAAAAACCTTTTCGGTGGTTTGATTCTGTCAAATCAGATTTGGCTCATTTGACACGAACATATAATGAAAATGAAAGTTTGAAGAAACAGATTTACCAGTTAGAAGTTAAATCAAATGAGGCGGAAAGTTTAAAGACAGAAAATGAACAATTGCGTCAATTGCTTGGTATGAAGTCCAAGTTGCAAGCTACAAAGACTTTGGCAGCAGATGTTATTATGCGTTCTCCGGTATCTTGGAAGCAGGAATTGACCTTAGATGTAGGTAAATCAAAAGGGGCTTCTGAGAACATGTTAGCTATTGCAAATGGTGGCTTGATTGGGAGTGTTTCAAAAGTAGAGGAGAACTCTACTATGGTCAACCTTTTGACAAATACGGAAAATGCTGATAAGATTTCTGTTAAAATTCAACATGGTTCTACTACAATTTATGGGATTATTGTTGGCTATGACAAGGAAAATGAAGTTCTAAAAATTAGTCAATTAAATAGTAGTAGCGATATTAGTACAGGCGATAAGGTGACAACGGGTGGATTAGGAAACTTTAACGTTGCGGATATTCCTGTTGGTGAAGTGGTTGCCACAACGCATAGTACAGACTATTTGACACGAGAAGTAACTGTTAAATTGAGTGCAGATACTCATAATGTGGATGTGATAGAATTAGTGGGGAATTCATAATGAGACAGTTGAAGCGGGTTGGAGTGTTTTTATTGCTTCCTTTCTTTGTTCTAATTGACGCCCATATTAGTCAGCTTCTGGGCTCATTTTTCCCCCATGTACATTTGGCTAGTCATTTTCTTTTTCTATTTCTATTATTTGAGACGATAGAAGTATCAGAGTATCTCTACCTAGTCTATTGTTTTGTGATAGGCTTGGTTTACGATGTTTACTTTTTCCATCTAATAGGGATTGCAACTCTCTTATTTATCTTATTGGGAGTCTTTCTTCATAAATTGAATAGTGTTATTTTATTGAATCGTTGGACAAGAATCTTGGCTATGATTGTTATGAGTTTTCTATTTGATATGGGAGCTTATCTCTTTGCATTAGCGGTAGGTTTAACTCTAGATAGTCTGCCGATTTTTATCGTTTATAGCCTAGTACCATCCATGATTTTAAATCTTGTGTGGATGCTTATTTTTCAGTTTATTTTTGAAAGATATTATCTATAAGAAAGAAACAAAAATGTAACAAAGGCGTAATATTCATTAGGCCTTTTTTTGGTATACTAGTATTGTCTTTAAAAGAAGGAGTATCTACGTAATATGAAGAAAAAAATCTTAGCGTCACTTTTATTAAGTACAGTAATGGTTTCTCAAGTAGCTGTTTTAACAACTGCGCATGCAGAAACGACTGATGACAAAATTGCTGCTCAAGATAATAAAATTAGTAACTTAACAGCGCAACAACAAGAAGCCCAAAAACAAGTTGACCAAATTCAGGAGCAAGTATCAGCTATTCAAGCTGAGCAATCTAACTTGCAAGCTGAAAATGATAGATTACAAGCAGAATCCAAAAAACTTGAGAGTGAGATTACAGAACTTTCTAAAAACATTGTATCTCGCAATGATTCTTTGGAAAAACAAGCTCGTAGTGCTCAAACAAATGGAGCTGCAACTAGCTACATCAATACGATTGTAAATTCAAAATCAATTACAGAAGCTATTTCACGTGTAGCAGCAATGAATGAAATCGTATCTGCTAACAACAAAATGTTGGAACAACAAAAAGCAGATAAAAAAGCAATTTCTGAGAAGCAAGTGGCAAACAATGACGCAATTAATACAGTAATTGCAAATCAACAGAAATTGTCTGATGATGCGCAAGCTTTAACAACGAAACAAGCTGAGTTGAAGGCTGCAGAATTAAATCTTGCTGCTGAAAAAGCTACAGCAGAAGATGAAAAAGCAAGTTTGCTAGAGAAAAAAGCAGAAGCAGAAGTAGCAGCAAAAGCAGCAGCAGAGGCAGAAGCAGCTTACAAGGCAAAACAAGTAAGTCAACAACAAACAGTTGTTGCTTCTGGAAATACGACTTTTGCAGCACAGGTTCAAGCTGTAGCTTCTTCGGAATCAGCAACATATACTCCTGTGGCAGTCAAACAACGCCCAACATACAGTACAAACGCTTCAAGTTATCCAATTGGAGAATGTACATGGGGAGTTAAAACATTAGCACCTTGGGCTGGAGACTATTGGGGTAATGGAGCACAGTGGGCTACAAGCGCAGCTGCTGCAGGATTCCGTACAGGTTCAACACCTCAAGTTGGTGCTATTGCATGTTGGAATGATGGTGGATATGGACACGTAGCGGTAGTCACTGCTGTAGAATCAACAACACGTATCCAAGTGTCAGAATCAAATTATGCTGGTAATCGCACGCTTGGAAATCATCGTGGGTGGTTCAATCCGACAACTACGTCTTCAGGTTTTGTAACATATATTTATGCAGATTAATTTACAGAGGGACTCGAATAGAGCCCTCTTTTCAAGTTTTACCGTGATAATCCCTATTAAAAATTATATCAAAACAGCTTGAAAATATTGAAAAAGTATGGTAAAATGAAACTTGTCGTGTGAACGATAATACTCATTCTTGATGAATTGTGAAACAGTTGCTCTTGGGTCGTTTTGCAAGTTGAAGTCAAGAAGAGGAAAAAAACAAAAAGGAGAAATACTCATGGCAGTAATTTCAATGAAACAACTTCTTGAGGCTGGTGTACACTTTGGTCACCAAACTCGTCGCTGGAACCCTAAGATGGCTAAGTACATCTTTACTGAGCGTAACGGAATCCACGTTATCGACTTGCAACAAACAGTAAAATACGCTGACCAAGCATACGACTTCATGCGTGATGCAGCAGCTAACGATGCAGTTGTATTGTTCGTTGGTACTAAGAAACAAGCAGCTGATGCAGTTGCTGAAGAAGCAGTACGTTCAGGTCAATACTTCATCAACCACCGTTGGTTGGGTGGAACTCTTACAAACTGGGGAACAATCCAAAAACGTATCGCTCGTTTGAAAGAAATCAAACGTATGGAAGAAGATGGAACTTTCGAAGTTCTTCCTAAGAAAGAAGTTGCACTTCTTAATAAACAACGTGCACGTCTTGAAAAATTCTTGGGTGGTATCGAAGATATGCCTCGTATCCCAGATGTTATGTACGTAGTTGATCCACATAAAGAGCAAATCGCTGTTAAAGAAGCTAAGAAATTGGGAATCCCAGTTGTAGCGATGGTTGACACAAACACTGATCCAGATGATATCGATGTAATCATCCCAGCTAACGATGATGCTATCCGCGCTGTTAAATTGATCACAGCTAAATTGGCTGACGCTATCATCGAAGGACGTCAAGGTGAAGATGCAGCAGCAGTTGAAGCAGAATTTGCAGCTTCAGAAGCTCAAGCAGATTCAATCGAAGAAATCGTTGAAGTTGTAGAAGGCGACAACGCTTAATTCATATAAATAGTAATTACCTAGGAGGGCGGGGCTTAGCCCGGCTCTCCTATTTTTAAAAAATATAGGAGAATCAAAATGGCAGAAATTACAGCTAAACTTGTAAAAGAGTTGCGTGAAAAATCTGGTGCCGGAGTTATGGACGCTAAAAAAGCGCTTGTAGAAACAGACGGTGACATCGAAAAAGCGATTGAATTGCTTCGTGAAAAAGGTATGGCTAAGGCAGCTAAGAAGGCTGACCGTGTTGCTGCAGAAGGTTTGACTGGTGTTTACGTTAACGGTAATGTTGCAGCAGTTATTGAAGTAAATGCTGAAACTGACTTCGTTGCGAAAAACGCTCAATTCGTTGAATTGGTAAATACTACAGCTAAAGTTATTGCTGAAGGAAAACCTGCTAACAATGAAGAAGCTCTTGCTTTGACAATGCCTTCAGGTGAAACTCTTGAAGCAGCTTATGTGTCTGCAACAGCGACTATCGGAGAAAAAATCTCATTCCGTCGCTTTGCTTTGATTGAAAAAACAGATGCACAACACTTCGGAGCATACCAACACAACGGTGGCCGTATTGGTGTTATCTCTGTTATTGAAGGTGGAGACGAAGCGCTTGCTAAACAAATCTCAATGCACATTGCTGCGATGAAACCAACAGTTCTTTCTTACAAAGAATTGGATGAGCAATTTGTTAAAGATGAGTTGGCTCAATTGAACCACGTAATCGACCAAGACAACGAAAGCCGTGCAATGGTTAACAAACCAGCTCTTCCACACTTGAAGTATGGATCAAAAGCACAATTGACTGATGAAGTAATCGCTCAAGCTGAAGCTGATATCAAAGCTGAGTTAGCTGCAGAAGGAAAACCAGAAAAAATCTGGGACAAAATTATCCCAGGTAAAATGGATCGCTTCATGCTTGACAACACTAAAGTTGACCAAGCTTACACACTTCTTGCACAAGTTTACATCATGGATGATAGCAAGACAGTTGAAGCATACCTTGAATCAGTTAACGCTTCAGTAGTTGAGTTCGCTCGCTTTGAAGTTGGTGAAGGTATCGAAAAAGCTGCAAACGACTTTGAAGCTGAAGTTGCAGCTACAATGGCAGCAGCCTTGAATAACTAATTATAGAAAGGAAGTAAATTTGCTTCCTTTTTTCTATGCAGTCGCTCCTTATAGGGAGAACTTCCTATTTTCAAGGTAAAAATAAAAAGCCCTATAATAAGGGCTAATTGGGAGACTAAACTTCAAATTCATAGAGTGCTGTAGAGAGATAACGTTCACCATTATCTGGTGCTAGAGCAAGGACTTTTTTACCTGTACCTAATTTTTTGGCAATCTCGATGGCTCCGTAGATAGCTGCAGCTGAAGAAATCCCTACAAGGAAACCTTCTTTTCCACCAATTTCACGGCCGAGTGCTAGTGCATCGTCTGATGTTACACGAACGATACCATCATAAGCCTTTGTATCCAGTGTATCAGGAATAAATCCAGCTGAGATACCTTGAATTTTGTGTGGTCCAGGTTTTTCACCAGATAGAATAGCAGATTCGTCTGCTTCTACTGCAAAAACTTGAATGTTAGAATTTGCTGTTTTGAGTGCATGAGAAACACCAGAAATCGTTCCACCGGTACCCACTCCAGCAACAAAGGCATCTAGTCCATCTTTACCGAAAGCAGCTAGTATTTCAGCTCCTGTTGTTCTTTCGTGTACTTCTGGATTTGCTGGGTTGTCAAATTGAAGAGGAAGGAAACCATCACGTTCAGCAGCGATTTCTTGAGCCTTAGCAATAGCACCTTTCATTCCTTCGCTACCAGGAGTAAGGACGAGTTCAGCACCATAGGCTTGGATAATCTTACGTCGTTCCACACTCATAGTTTCAGGCATAACGATAACAACTTTATACCCTTTAGCAGCCCCTACCCATGAAAGTCCAATACCAGTGTTTCCACTTGTTGCTTCAACAATAGTAGAACCAGGTTTCAGAATACCGTCTTGTTCAGCTTTTTCAATCATGCTAAGAGCAATACGGTCTTTTACAGAAGAACCAGGGTTAAATGCTTCAAGTTTTACATAGATATCTGCAGCACCTTCTGGCACGATGTTGTTGAGTTTAACAATCGGAGTTTGACCGATTAGTTCAGTAATGTTGTTATAAATAGACATATGAATACCTCTTTGTATAAGATATCTCTAGTATAACGCTATCTATACCATTTGTAAAATATAGAAATCCTATCGAAGCGATAGGATTTTTTTATATCATAGGTCTAAGCCATTAATTTTTAAGCGATTGTGATAGGCTAATTCTAGTAAATATGTATAAAGTGGAACGATATCTGTTTTCTTAGGGAATTCAAATTTGTGAACACTAAAATGTTCATTATGTGCTTTTAGAAAGATATTTTCTAAATAAGTAATAGTAATTTCACTATCATCTATACCTGCTCCCGCAGTTTCCATTTCAACGTTAACAATGTTCATCAAAAAGATTGATTTAATAGACATCTTACGACCAGTAGCGCCTTGTTTATCTGTAAAGATAATACGGATATTTGTAAATATAATTGAGTCACGAATCAGTTTATATCCACTTTGAATTTCTTCATTTTCTAGTAGGTATTGTCCATATTCTTTGATAAGAGTTTCTTTGTTTTGCTCGCTAAAGTTACCAGCGAGTCCTTGAATGAACTTTCCAAATGGCATATTTCTCTCCTTTGTTTACACTAGGTTTACAGGGGCTTCAACTTCTCGTAAACCTTGGTCAGTTAAAGTGACTTTTCCATTAAAAAACTCTACAAGTGCAGCTTTAATAGTTTCTTTTTCTTCTTTATCAACATAAATCATCGTATCGACTTGATCTGTAAAGTTTGTATCCAGTTCCATGAGATTATGTTCCTTAAGGAAGTTACTGTACTCTTGATACTGAGCGTAAGACATTTGAATAGCAATGCCAGCCTGTTCCTTTATTTCAATGATGCCAATTTCTTTGACAGCTAAGGCAACACTGCCAGCGTAAGCACGAATCAGTCCTCCAGCGCCTAGTTTAATGCCACCAAAGTAGCGTGTCACTACCACACAGACATTGGTGAGGTTGTGATTTTCTAGTACCCCTAGCATGGGAACGCCAGCAGTACCACTGGGCTCACCATCATCACTTGTACGTTTAATTTCACTACGTTCCCCAATAATAAATGCAGAGCAGTTATGCGTCGCTTTGTAGTGTTCTTTTTTGATGGTGGTAATGAAGTCACGAGCCTCTTCTTCGCTATAAACACGCTTGGCGTGACAGATAAAGCGGGATTTTTTGATTTCTTCTTGGACTTGTCCGTCCTCTTTAATTGTTCTAAATTCCATGATTTAATTGTACTAAAAAATCATCTAAAGCGCTAGGTTTTTACGAATAAAGAAGTATGAAAGTAAATCCAAATTATCTCGGTCGTTTGTTTACTGAGAATGAATTAACAGAAGAGGAACGTCAGTTGGCGGAAAAATTTCCAGCAATGAGAAAGGAGAAGGGGAAACTTTTCTGTCAACGTTGTAATAGTATTATTCCAGAGGAATGGTATTTGCCCATCGGTGCTTACTATTGTCGAGAGTGCTTGCTGATGAAGCGAGTCAGGAGTGATCAAGCTTTATACTATTTTCCGCAGGAGGATTTTCCTAAACAGGATGTTCTTAAATGGCGTGGTCAATTAACTCCTTTTCAAGAAAAGGTGTCAGAGGGATTGATTCAGGCAGCAGACAAGCAAGAGCCAACCTTGGTACATGCGGTGACAGGGGCTGGAAAGACAGAAATGATTTATCAAGTTGTGGCTAAGGTGATTAATAGGGGTGGTGCAGTGTGTTTGGCCAGTCCTCGCATAGATGTTTGTTTGGAGCTGTATAAGCGCCTGCAAGATGATTTTGCTTGCGAGATATCTTTACTACACGGAGAATCAGAGCCGTATTTTCGAACACCACTAGTTGTTGCGACGACCCATCAGTTATTGAAGTTTTATCAAGCTTTTGATTTGCTGATAGTGGATGAAGTAGATGCTTTTCCTTATATTGATAATCCCACGCTTTACCATGCTGTCAAGAATAGTGTAAAGGAGAATGGATTGAGAATCTTTTTAACAGCGACTTCGACCGATGAGTTAGATAGGAAGGTTCGCATAGGAGAACTAAAACGACTGAGCTTACCTAGACGATTCCATGGGAATCCTTTGATTATTCCTAAACCTGTCTGGTTATCAGATTTTAATCACTGTTTAGAGAAAAGTCGGTTATCACCAAAGCTAAAGTTTTATATTGAGAAGCAGAGAAAGACAGGTTATCCGTTACTTATTTTTGCTTCAGAGATTAAGAAAGGGGAGCAATTAAAAGAAGTCTTACAGAAGGAATTTCCAAATGAGAAAATTGGCTTTGTATCTTCTGTAACAGAAGATAGATTAGAGCAGGTACAAGCTTTTCGAGATGGAGAACTGACAATACTTATCAGTACGACAATATTGGAGCGTGGAGTTACCTTCCCTTGTGTGGATGTTTTCGTAGTAGAGGCCAATCATCGCCTTTTTACCAAGTCTAGTTTGATTCAGATTGGTGGACGAGTTGGACGAAGCATGGATAGACCGACAGGAGATTTGCTTTTCTTCCATGACGGGTTAAATGCTTCAATCAAAAAGGCAATTAAGGAAATTCAGCAGATGAATAAGGAGGCGGGGCTATGAAGTGCTTATTGTGTGGGCAGACTATGAAGGCTGTTTTAACTTTTAGTAGTCTCTTACTTCTGAAGAATGATGACACTTGTCTTTGTTCAGACTGTGACTCTACTTTTGAGAGGATTGGAGAAGAGAACTGTCCAAACTGTATGAAAACAGGATTGTCAACCAAGTGTAAAGATTGTCAACTTTGGTGTAAAGAAGGAGTTGAGGTCAGTCATAGAGCGATTTTTACTTACAATCAAGCTATGAAGGATTTTTTCAGTCGGTATAAGTTTGATGGAGACTTTCTTTTAAGAAAAGTGTTCGCTTCATTTTTAAGTGAGGAGTTAAAAAAGTACAAAGAGTATCAATTTGTTGTAATTCCCCTAAGTCCTTATAGATATGCTGATAGAGGATTTAATCAGGTTGAAGGTTTAGTTGAAGCAGCAGACTTTGCGTATCTGGATTTATTAGAAAAGAGAGAAGAGCGAGCTAGTTCTTCTAAAAGTCGCTCAGAGCGTTTGGAGACAGAATCTCCTTTCTTTATTAAAAGTGGAGTCACTATTCCTAAAAAAATCCTACTTATAGATGATATTTATACTACTGGAACAACTATAAATCGTGTGAAGAGATTGCTGGAAGAAGCGGGTGCTGAGGATGTGAAAACATTTTCCCTTGTAAGATGAGGAAAAAATTTGCAAAAATAAAATGAAAGCGTTATAATGAAATCAGAAAAACAAAAATGTTTAGAAAGAAGGTACTCATATGATTAAATATAGTATCCGTGGTGAAAACCTAGAAGTAACAGAAGCAATTCGTGATTATGTAGTTTCTAAACTCGAAAAGATCGAAAAGTATTTTCAAGCTGAACAAGAGTTGGATGCTCGAGTTAACTTGAAGGTGTATCGTGAAAAAACTGCGAAAGTGGAAGTAACGATTCCGCTTGGCTCAATTACTCTTCGTGCAGAAGATGTGTCTCAAGATATGTATGGTTCAATTGACCTTGTAACCGATAAAATTGAACGTCAGATTCGTAAAAATAAAACAAAAATCGAGCGTAAAAATAAAAACAAGGTAGCAACTAGTCAATTATTTACAGATGCTTTGGTGGAAGATCCAAATGTTGTCCAATCTAGAGTTGTTCGTTCAAAACAAATTGATTTAAAACCAATGGATTTGGAAGAAGCTATTCTACAGATGGATTTGTTGGGACATGATTTCTTTATCTATGTGGATGTTGAAGATCAGACAACCAATGTGATTTATCGTCGTGAGGATGGCGAAATTGGTTTGTTAGAAGTTAAAGAATCTTAATTTCAATATGTGTAAAGGAAGGTTTACTGAATTGTAAACCTCCTTTTTCTTATAATTGATAGAATTACTGATTACACTTTTAAAAAGTCGCTTTTTGGTGGTTATTATGGTATAATGGGTGCCAAGAGGTTTGGAATGAAAAAATTTTATGTAAGTCCTATTTTCCCCTTAATATTAGGAATAGTGGCGTTCGGAGTGCTATCTGTGCAACTTGTTTTTGTAACGAATACACTGGTAACGCTATTTCTTTTGCTACTTATTTTGGGTTCATATATTTTACTATTCATCCATCAGAGAGACTACTACTCAAGGAGTGAAGTAGAACAAATCCAGTATGTAAACCACCAAGCTGAAGAAAGTTTGACAACCTTGTTAGAACAGATGCCTGTCGGAGTTATTAAACTAGACTTATCGTCAGGTGAAGTTGAATGGTTTAATCCTTATGCTGAATTGATTTTGACTAATGAAGTGGGCGAGATTGATGTTGCATTAATTCAAACAATTATAAAGGCGTCTGTGGGGAATCCAGGTTCTTATGCCACCTTAGGTGAGACTCGCTATTCGGTTCATATGGACAAGGTATCTGGAGTTCTTTACTTCTTTGATGTGTCTGGAGAATACGAAGCGACTGTTGAGTTAGTAACGAGTAGACCTGTGATTGGGATCGTTTCCGTTGACAACTATGATGATTTAGAAGATGAAACATCGGAGTCTGATATCAGTCATATCAATAGTTTTGTAGCCAATTTTGTTTCAGAATTTGCTGGTAAACATGCTATGTTCTCCCGTCGAGTGAGTATGGATCGCTTTTATCTGTTTACGGATTACACGGTGCTTGAGGGATTGATAAACGATAAATTTTCTGTTATTGATTCTTTCAGAGAAGAGTCGAAACAGAGACAGTTGCCCTTGACCTTAAGTATGGGATTTTCTTATGGTGATGGAAATCATGATGAGATAGGGAAAGTTGCATTGCTTAACTTGAACTTGGCTGAAGTGCGTGGTGGCGACCAAGTGGTTGTCAAGGAGAATGACGAAACGAAAAATCCCGTTTATTTTGGTGGTGGATCTGCGGCGTCAATCAAGCGTACAAGGACACGTACGCGTGCTATGATGACAGCTATTTCAGATAAGATTCGAAGTGTGGATCAGGTTTTTGTAGTTGGTCACAAAAACCTTGATATGGATGCTTTGGGTTCTGCTGTAGGTATGCAGTTATTTGCAAGCAATGTGACTCAAAATAGCTATGCTCTTTATGATGAAGATCAAATGTCACCGGATATTGAACGTGCTATTTCATTTTTAGAAAAAGAAGGAGTTACGAAGTTGTTGTCTGTCAAGGATGCAATGGGCATGGTAACCAATCGTTCTTTGTTGATTCTTGTAGACCATTCAAAGACAGCTTTAACTTTATCAAAAGATTTTTATGATTTGTTTACCCAAACTATTGTTATTGACCACCATAGAAGGGATCAGGATTTCCCAGATAATGCAGTTATTACTTATATCGAAAGTGGTGCAAGCAGTGCCAGTGAGTTGGTAACAGAATTGATTCAGTTCCAGAATTCTAAGAAAAATCGTTTGAGTCGTATGCAAGCAAGTGTTTTGATGGCTGGTATGATGCTGGATACTAAAAATTTCACCTCACGAGTGACTAGTCGGACATTTGATGTTGCTAGCTATCTCAGAACGAGAGGAAGTGATAGTATTGCTATCCAAGAAATCGCTGCGACAGATTTTGAAGAATATCGTGAGGTTAATGAACTGATTTTACAGGGACGTAAATTAGGTTCAGATGTACTGATAGCAGAGGCTAAGGACTCGAAATGCTATGATACAGTTGTTATTAGTAAGGCAGCAGATGCCATGTTAGCTATGTCGGGTATTGAAGCGAGTTTTGTTCTTGCGAAGAATACACAAGGATTTATCTCTATCTCAGCTCGCAGTCGTAGTAAGCTGAATGTACAACGGATTATGGAAGAGCTGGGAGGTGGAGGCCACTTTAATTTGGCAGCAGCTCAAATTAAAGATTTAACCTTGTCAGAAGCAGGTGAAAAACTGACAGAAATTGTATTAAATGAAATAAAGGAGAAGGAGAAAGAAGAATGAAAGTAATCTTTTTAGCAGATGTCAAAGGAAAAGGTAAAAAAGGCGAAATTAAGGAAGTACCAACAGGGTATGCACAAAACTTTCTTATCAAAAAGAATCTAGCCAAAGAAGCGACTGCTCAAGCGGTAGGTGAACTTCGTGGTAAACAAAAATCTGAAGAAAAAGCTCACGCTGAGATGATTGCAGAAGCAAAAGCAATTAAAGCCCAACTTGAAGCAGAAGAAACTGTTGTAGAATTTGTTGAAAAAGTTGGTCCAGATGGCCGTACTTTTGGTTCAATTACGAATAAGAAGATTGCAGAAGAATTGCAAAAGCAATTTGGAATTAAGATTGATAAACGTCATATCCAAGTACAAGCTCCGATTCGGGCGGTTGGTTTGATTGATGTGCCAGTGAAAATCTATCAAGATATCACAAGTGTAATCAATCTTCGTGTGAAAGAAGGATAAATTTACACCTTCTTGACAAGATTGTAAAAGGAAGGGAAGTCTGATGGCAGAAGTAGAAGAGTTACGAGTACAACCTCAAGATATCTTAGCTGAGCAATCCGTTTTAGGGGCTATCTTTATTGATGAGAGTAAGCTTGTTTTTGTGCGAGAATATATTGAATCTCGTGACTTTTTTAAGTATGCCCATCGTTTGATTTTCCAAGCTATGGTCGATTTATCCGATCGTGGCGATGCTATAGATGCAACAACGGTTCGTACCATTCTTGATAATCAAGGTGATTTGCAGAATATTGGTGGCCTGTCTTACTTGGTTGAGATTGTCAATTCTGTGCCAACTTCTGCTAATGCGGAGTATTATGCTAAAATCGTTGCAGAAAAGGCTATGTTACGGCGATTAATCGCCAAGTTGACAGAGTCTGTCAATCAAGCTTACGAGGCTTCACAACCAGCTGATGAAATCATTGCTCAGGCAGAAAAAGGGTTAATTGATGTCAGCGAAAATGCAAATCGAAGTGGATTTAAGAACATTCGAGATGTGTTGAATATCAACTTTGGGAATCTGGAAGCTCGCTCGCAACAAACGACCGATATTACAGGTATTGCGACAGGCTATCGTGACTTGGATCATATGACGACTGGTCTTCATGAGGAGGAGTTGATTATCTTAGCAGCTCGTCCGGCGGTTGGTAAGACAGCCTTTGCCTTGAATATTGCTCAGAATATTGGGACCAAGTTGGACAAAACAGTTGCTATTTTTTCACTGGAAATGGGTGCGGAAAGTCTAGTGGATCGTATGTTGGCGGCAGAAGGGTTGGTGGAATCGCATTCTATCCGTACGGGTCAATTGACTGATGAGGAATGGCAAAAGTATACCATTGCTCAAGGGAATCTAGCGAATGCCAGTATCTATATCGATGATACGCCAGGAATTCGGATTACAGAGATTCGTTCTCGTTCTCGTAAACTGGCTCAAGAAACGGGTAATCTTGGTTTGATTTTAATAGACTATTTGCAGCTTATCACGGGAACAGGTCGAGAAAATCGTCAACAAGAGGTTTCAGAAATTTCACGTCAGTTGAAAATTTTAGCTAAGGAACTGAAGGTTCCAGTAATCGCTCTAAGTCAGCTTTCTCGTGGTGTAGAACAACGTCAGGATAAGAGACCGGTCTTGTCTGATATTCGTGAATCTGGGTCTATTGAGCAGGACGCTGATATCGTAGCCTTTCTTTATCGCGACGATTACTATGAGCGTGGTGGTGAAGAAGAGGAAGGCATACCAAATAATAAGGTAGAAGTTATTATCGAGAAAAACCGTAGTGGAGCTCGTGGAACTGTGGAATTAATTTTCCAAAAAGAATACAATAAATTTTCAAGTATTTCAAAAAGGGAGGAAATAAGATGACAGATGCATTTACAGATGTAGCTAAGATGAAAAAAATTAAAGAGGAAATCAAGGCGCATGAGGGTCATGTAATTGAAATGACTTTGGAAAATGGACGTAAGCGCCAAAAAAATAGATTGGGTAAGCTAATTGAGGTTTATCCATCCCTATTTATCGTTGAATTTGGAAATGTTGAAGGAGATAAACAAGCTAATGTTTACGTTGAATCCTTTACTTACTCAGATATCCTTACAGAAAAGAATTTGATTCATTATCTGGACTAAAGTGAGAAATTTTCTCACTTTTTCTTTTTTCTCCGAATAGTTTAAGTGAAGGTAATCTTCAATTTATATTATTTTTCAAGGAGGAAGAATGAAAGTTTTACCATTCAAAGTAACAGAGACAGGATTTTCTTTGAGAAAATCAGTTAAAAAGGTTGTTCCTTTTTTAGCAGTAGGATTGATGCTAGTAGCGAGTGATAGTGTATATGCCTATTCTGGAGGAAATGGATCGATTGCGCGTGGGGATGATTATCCTACTTACTATAAAAATGGGAGTCAGGAAATTGATAAGTGGCGCATGTACTCTCGTCAGTGTACTTCATTTGCAGCCTTTCGCTTGAGTAGTGTCAATGGTTTTGAGATTCCAGGAGCTTATGGAAATGCGAATGAATGGGGCTATCGTGCTCGTCGTGAAGGCTATCGTGTAGATAGTGTACCAACGATTGGATCTATTGCTTGGTCTACTGCAGGAGGATATGGTCATGTTGCTTGGGTTTCAAATGTAATGGAGGATAATATAGAAATTGAGGAATACAACTATGGTTATACAGGATCCTACAATAAACGAATTATAAAAGCGAATACAATGGCAGGATTTATTCATTTTAAAGATTTGGATGGAGGGAATGTCGTAAGTAGTAGCAACGTATTCAATAGTCAACCTTTGTCTTCTTCAGGAGGAACACATTATTTTAAGAATAAGGCAGCTATTAAAAATCAACCTTTAGCTAGTGCAACTTCAATTGCCTATTATTCTCCAGGTGAGAGTGTTCATTATGATCAGGTACTTGAAAAAGATGGGTACAAGTGGTTGAGTTATATATCTTATAGTGGAAGTCGTCGTTATATTCAGTTAGAGGAGGTTGCGTCATCGCAGAATCAAACAGAAGTTAGTTCCAATGATGTTCTGACTGTTGGTTGGAAGAAAATAAATGGTAGTTGGTATCATTTCAAATCAAATGGCTCTAAATCAACAGGCTGGTTGAAGGATGGTTCTAGCTGGTATTATTTGAAATCATCTGGTGAAATGCAGACAGGTTGGTTAAAGGAAAATGGAGTGTGGTATTATCTGGATAGTTCAGGAGCAATGAAAACAGGATGGTATCAAGTCTCTGGTAAGTGGTATTATTCTTACTCTTCAGGTGCCTTAGCTGTCAATACGACGGTGGATGGCTACAGAGTAAACAGTGATGGAGAACGAGTATAGAAAATGGGAGTAGGAAATTTTTCCTGCTCTTTTCTGTAAGCAGTTTTCTTGACTTTTTTTTTATTTTGCGCTATCATATGTCCATATAATATATGGGAGTCTGTGTACAGTCTGAGAGGAAGTGTTAAACTTCGACCGCACCTGATCTGGGTAATGCCAGCGTAGGGAAC
>JAGZLW010000037.1 GCA_018364455.1 Streptococcus mitis
GTGGTAACTATTCCTTAAAGGAGGCCGCAGGCGAGTCCTGTTCAACTTCTCAGTTATCTCGCTTTGAGCTTGGGGAGTCTGACCTAGCAGTCTCACGTTTCTTTGAGCTTTTGGATAACATTCATGTCACAATCGAAAATTTCATGGATAAGGCAAGGAATTTTCATAATCATGAACATGTTGCCATGATGGGACAAATTGTGCCTCTTTACTATTCAAATGATATTGCAGGTTTTCAAAAGCTTCAAATAGAACAACTTGAAAAGGCTAAGAGTTCGACGACTCCCCTTTATTTTGAGCTGAACTGGATTTTGCTACAAGGTCTGATTTGTCAAAGAGATTCTAGTTATGATATGAAGCAGGATGATTTGGATAAGGTAGCAGATTATCTCTTCAAAACAGAAGAATGGACCATGTATGAGTTGATTCTTTTCGGGAACCTCTATAGTTTCTACAATGTGGACTATGTCACTCGGATTGGTAGAGAAGTTATGGAGAGGGAAGAATTTTACCAAGAGATTGGTCGCCATAAGAGATTAGTGTTGATTTTGGCCCTCAATTGTTACCAGCATTGTTTAGAGCATTCTTCTTTTGATAATGCTAGCTATTTCAAGGCTTATACAGAGAAGATTATTGGCAAAAACATTAGTCTGTATGAACGAAATATTTTACATTACCTAAAAGGTTTTGCCTTGTACCAAAAAGGACAGTATACAGAAGGCTGTAGTCAGATGCAAGAGGCCATGCATATTTTTGATGTGTTAGGTCTTCCTGAACAAGTAGCCTACTATCAGGAACACTACGAAAAATTTATCAAAGATTAATTTTCCCAAATAAGGGAAAAAACAAAAAGCTCCTTTCGGTTTTGATACAATAGTTTCAAAATTTGAGAGGAGTTTTTATATGAATCGCTATGCAGTACAGTTGATTAGTCGTGGAGCTGTTAACAAGATTGGGAATATGCTCTATGATTATGGAAATAGTGTCTGGTTGGCTTCCATGGGGACTATCGGACAGACAGTTTTAGGAATGTATCAGATTTCTGAACTGGTCACATCTATTCTAGTCAATCCCTTTGGCGGAGTCATTTCAGACCGCTTTTCTCGTCGTAGGATTTTAATGGCGACGGATCTTGTTTGTGGGATTCTTTGTCTGGCTATTTCTTTTATAAGGAATGACAGCTGGATGATTGGAGCTTTGATTGGGGCTAATATTGTGCAGGCGATTGCCTTTGCCTTTTCTAGACCAGCAAATAAGGCCATTATCACAGAATTGGTAGAGAAGGATGAACTGGTCCTCTACAATTCTCGTTTGGAGTTGGTCTTGCAGGTTGTCAGCGTGAGTTCCCCTGTGCTATCTTTTCTGGTCTTACAATTTGCAAGTCTTCGCATTACCTTGATATTAGATGCCCTTAGTTTTTTTCTCGCTTTTGGCTTAGTAGCCTTGCTTCCAAAGAAAGAAGAGAAGACTTTGGGGGAGAAGAAACTTACATTCAAAGTTATTTTTTCTGATGTCAAGGAGGGAGTTCACTATATTGTGAAGCAAAAGGAAATCTTCTTTTTGTTAGTCATGGCTTCAAGTGTCAATTTTTTCTTCGCAGCTTTTAATTACCTCCTTCCCTTTTCAAATCAGCTCTATGGAGTACAAGGTGCTTATGCTACTATTTTAACAATGGGTGCTATTGGGTCTATTGTTGGGGCGCTGCTAGCTAGTAAGATTAAAGCCAGTATGGAAATGCTTCTGTTTTTATTGGCTCTGACTGGACTTGGAGTGATGATAATGGGCTTCACTCTCCCATCCTATCTGACTTTTTCAGGGAATTTCATTTGTGAATTATTTATGACGATTTTCAATATTCACTTTTTTACTCAAGTACAAATCAAGGTTGAAGGTGAATATCTTGGTAGAGTTCTCAGTTCGATTTATACCTTAGCTATACTATTTATGCCTATTGCAACAGGTTTAATGACCTGGCTTCCAAGTGTTCATCTTTATTCTTTCTTGATTATTGGACTTGGAGTTGTCGCCTTATCCTTTTTAGCTCTGGGCTATGTTCGAACTCATTTTGAAAAAGAGACATAAGTTTGCTTGGACTTCAAAAATATTTCCAATCTAAGTATTTTTTCCGCCCTTCTCGTTTGTGAGGAGGGCTTACTTTATGGTAAAATAGTTTTATGAATAAAAGAATGAATGAGTTAGTCGCCTTGCTCAATCGCTATGCGACTGAGTACTATACCAGCGATAATCCGTCGGTTTCAGACAGTGAGTATGACCGCCTTTACCGTGAGTTAGTTGAGTTAGAAACTGCCTATCCAGATCAAGTGCTAGCAGACAGTCCGACCCATCGTGTTGGTGGCAAGGTTTTAGATGGTTTTGAAAAATACAGTCATCAGTATCCTCTTTATAGTTTGCAGGATGCTTTTTCACGTGAGGAGCTTGAAGCTTTTGATGCGCGTGTTCGTAAGGAGGTGGCTCATCCGACCTATATTTGTGAGCTGAAAATCGATGGCTTATCTATCTCGCTGACTTATGAAAAGGGGATTTTAGTTGCTGGGGCAACGCGTGGAGATGGTTCTGTTGGGGAGAATATCACGGAAAACCTCAAGCGTGTTAAGGACATTCCTTTGACTTTGCCAGAAGAACTAGATATCACAGTTCGTGGGGAATGTTACATGCCACGCGCTTCTTTTGACCAGGTCAACCAAGCTCGCCAAGAAAATGGAGAGCCTGAATTTGCCAATCCTCGTAATGCGGCGGCAGGAACCTTGCGTCAGTTGGATACAGCAGTAGTTGCCAAGCGTAATCTTGCAACGTTTCTCTATCAAGAAGCCAGCCCGTCAACTCGTGATAGTCAAGAAAAAGTTTTGAAGCACCTAGAACAGCTCGGTTTTGTGGTTAATCCTAAGCGAATTCTGGCTGAAAACATAGATGAAATCTGGGATTTTATTCAAGAAGTAGGAGAGGGACGGGAGAATCTGCCTTATGATATCGATGGGGTGGTGATTAAGGTTAATGACCTAGCAGGTCAAGAAGAACTCGGCTTTACTGTTAAGGCTCCAAAGTGGGCTGTAGCCTACAAGTTTCCTGCTGAGGAAAAAGAAGCTCAACTCTTGTCAGTTGATTGGACAGTTGGTCGTACCGGTGTTGTAACCCCGACTGCTAATCTGACCCCTGTTCAGCTAGCCGGTACAACTGTTAGCCGTGCAACTCTGCACAATGTGGATTATATTGCTGAAAAAGATATCCGCAAAGACGACACGGTTATCGTCTATAAGGCTGGGGACATCATCCCTGCCGTTTTACGTGTAGTAGAGTCCAAACGGATTTCTGAAGAAAAACTAGATATCCCTACAAACTGTCCAAGTTGTAACTCTGACTTGTTGCACTTTGAAGATGAAGTGGCTCTCCGTTGTATCAATCCGCGTTGTCCTGCCCAAATCATGGAAGGTTTGATTCATTTTGCTTCTCGTGATGCCATGAATATTACAGGCCTTGGTCCATCTATTGTTGAGAAACTCTTTGCTGCTAATCTGGTTAAGGACGTGGCAGATATTTATCGTTTGAAAGAGGAAGATTTTCTTCTTTTAGAGGGGGTTAAGGAAAAGTCTGCTGGTAAACTCTATCATGCTATTCAAGCATCAAAGGAAAACTCTGCTGAAAAACTCTTGTTTGGTTTGGGAATTCGCCATGTAGGAAGCAAGGCAAGTCAGCTGTTACTTCAACATTTCCATTCAATTGAAAATCTGGCTCAGTCAGATCCAGAGGAAGTGGCTAGTATTGAAAGTTTGGGTGGTGTGATTGCCAAGAGTCTTCAGACTTATTTTGCGACAGAAGGCTCTGAAATTCTCCTAAGAGAATTAAAAGAAACTGGGGTCAATCTGGACTATAAAGGTCAGACTGTAGTAGCAGACGCAGTCTTGTCAGGTTTGACCGTTGTATTGACTGGAAAATTAGAACGGCTCAAGCGCTCAGAAGCTAAAAGTAAACTCGAAAGTCTGGGTGCCAAGGTAACAGGCAGTGTTTCTAAAAAGACAGACCTTGTTGTTGCAGGAGCAGATGCTGGAAGTAAACTGCAAAAAGCACAAGAACTTGGTATTGAGGTTCGAGATGAAGCTTGGCTAGAAAGTTTGTAACAATGACAGAAGAAAAGAAAACGTGCGCGTTTAATTTATAACCCAACCTCAGGGCAGGAAATTATCAAGAAAAATATAGCAGAAGTACTGGATGTTTTGGAAAATATTGGCTATGAAACCAGTGCCTTTCAAACGACTCCAGAACCTCTTTCGGCACAAAAAGAAGCTGGGAGAGCAGCCAAAGCTGGTTTTGATTTGATTATTGCTGCAGGTGGTGATGGAACAATTAATGAGGTAGTCAATGGGGTTGCCTCGCTCGATAAGAGACCTCGGCTTGCTATCATCCCAACAGGTACGACTAATGATTATGCGCGTGCCCTAAAAATTCCAATGGGTGATCCTGTTGCGGCTGCTCAGATTATTGCTAAAAATGAGACCATTCATATGGATATTGGACGAGCTTTTGGCGACAAATATTTTATTAATATTGCCGCTGCTGGAACCTTAACCGAATTGACGTACAGTGTTCCAAGTGAAGTCAAGACGCGTCTTGGTTATTTTGCCTATGTTGCTAAAGGCATTGAAATGTTTCCTAAGACCAAGGTTCGTCCAGTGAGAATCACACACGATCAGGGGGTCTTTGAAGGAGAGGTGTCCTTGATTTTTGTTGCCTTGACCAATTCCATTGGAGGGTTTGAGCAGTTAGCGCCTGATACCAAGTTAGACGATGGTAAGTTTACTCTGATTTTGGTCAAGACAGACAAGCTATTTGATATGTTGGGCTTATTGATACAGGCCATTAATGGTGGTCAGCATGTCTCAGACGTCAATATCGAATACCTTAAAACTAGCAAACTACGTTTAGAAGTTTTAGATGACCAAGAACCATTTATGCTGAACCTAGATGGGGAATATGGAGGAGATACCCCAGTTGAACTTCAAGTCTGCCATCATCACATCGAATTTTTTGTCAATCGAGACGAGATTAGTCAAAAATTTATTAGTAAAACAGAAACAAATAAAAAAAGGAAAAATAAAAAATGTATAACTACCCTATGCGCATTCATTACCATCGCAAGAATGGTGAATACGACACTTGCTCTTTTGTAAAGAGTAAGGATCAACGAATTGATTTACTAACTTACCAAGAAGATTATTTTGGAGCCTTATTTAGCTTTGAACACCCAAGCATTCATCCCTTAGAAAGTTTGAATTTTGTGGTTCATACCGGCCAAACCAGTAAAGAGTATGCTATCCGTTTTAATCACTATCCTCTTTTAACAGAGGTTTGGATTTTGGAAGGGGATGATAGAATTTATTATTCTGAAAATCCTGCTATTGCCAGTCCTTTCTATAAAAATCAAAATCCTTTTGCCTTTGACAAGGCTATCAATAGTGCTAGTTTCGACCACCATTGGGGCTACCAAGGGGAATTGGGGTGCCGTGTAGAGGATAATCAGGCACATTTCGTCCTCTGGGCTCCGACAGCGACAGAAGTGCAGGTTGTTGTTTATGAATCAGCTGCTAATGATGCTCCTGTTTGGAAAACTTTTGATATGGAGAGAGGAAATAGCTACTCCTATAATCACAAGGACAATACAATCGGTGTCTGGAGTTTGGATGTTGAGGAAGATTTGACTGGTAAGGCTTATCAGTATCAAGTCCAATTTCCTCACCACCAAACACTGACACGCGATCCTTACACCATTGCGACCAGTCCTGATGGCAAACGTTCAGCTATCCTGAGCCATGAAGAAAAGCAAGTTGAAAATTTCGAGGTTAAGCATGGTTCTGAGGCTACTTGGCGTTTGAAAAATCCATGTAAGGCAGTTATTTGTGAAATGCACATTCGTGATTTGACCAAATCACCGACCTCAGGTGTGGATGAACATCTTCGCGGAACTTTCTTGGGTGCTGCTCAGACTGGAACGGTTAACCAGTATGGCCAGTCAACTGCTTTTGATTACATCAAGAAGATCGGCTACAATTATGTTCAGTTGCAACCAATTGCAGATCGTCACAAAGAATATGATGCGGATGGGAATGTAACCTACAACTGGGGTTATGATCCACAAAACTATAACGCGCCAGAAACTAGTTTTTCAACTAATCCAGACGACCCAGCTCAGGTTATTCGTGATTTGAAGACCATGGTTCAAGCTTACCACGATGCGGGTATTGGTGTTATTATGGATGTGGTCTATAACCATACCTTCTCAGTTGTTGATGCACCTTTCCAAACAACTGTCCCTGATTACTATTATCGTATGAATCCAGACGGTACCTTCCAGAATGGAACGGGTGTTGGAAATGAAACAGCCAGCGAACATGAAATGTTCCGCAAGTATATGATTGATTCCCTCCTATACTGGGTACAGGAATACAATATTGACGGCTTCCGTTTTGACTTGATGGGGATTCATGATGTCAAGACTATGCAGATGATTCGTCAGAGTTTGGATGAAATTGACCCTAACATTATCCTTTATGGAGAAGGTTGGGACATGGGAACAGGTCTTGCCCCTTATGATAAGGCTAAGAAAGACAACGCCTACGAAATGCCAAATATTGGTTTCTTTAATGACAATCAGCGTGATGCTGTCAAAGGTGGAGAAGTTTACGGTGCAATTAAATCAGGTTTTGTCAGCGGTGCTGCGACAGAGCCAATTCTTGCCAAAGCAATCCTAGGCAGTCGTGAATTAGGAACCTATACACATCCAAATCAAGTACTTAACTATGTGGAAGCCCATGACAATTACAATCTTCACGATTTATTGGCAACTCTTCATCCAGACCAAAGTTCAGAACAAATCATGCGCAAGGTTGAGACAGCCACAGCTATGAACCTACTCATGCAAGGGATGGCCTTTATGGAAATCGGTCAAGAATTTGGTCGTACCAAACTAGTTGCGACTGGTGAAAATGGTGAGTTGACCCATGATGATAGAGAGCGTGCTATGAATAGCTATAATGCTCCAGACAGTGTGAACCAAGTTAACTGGGACTTGATTAATGAGCGTCAAGATAGTATTGAGTTTATCCGTCAGATGATTCGATTGAAGACAGGAACCGGTGCCTTTTCTTACCCTACTTATGATGAAATTTACCATCATGTTTTTGTTCATTCAGCAAATGAACATAGTGGTTTGATTGTCTATGAGATTCAAGGGGAAGACCATTTACTGGTTGTATTTAATGCTAAAGGGCAAGACTTCCAGTTTGAAAATGCTGGAAATTTAGAACTATTGGTGACCAATAGCCATTTAAGTGATAAAGACATGGTTGGTGGCGTCAGTGCCAGCGTCTTTAAAGTCTTGTAGAAAAAATCAAAAGTTATCAAGTATGTCGTATAATTTCTAGGATATCTTGATACTAGAAATCACAAAAGTCAATGAAAAATAACATAGCAAGAAAAAGGTTTAGTTCATCTAAGCCTTTTCTTTTTGTACTGACTGCTTAACAAAAGAGTTCAAATAGTTTGAAAAGTCAAGCTTGTGAAAATAATCTCAAAAATATTGCAAAAAGGGTTGTAATTTTCTGAAAATTTGGTAAAATATATCTTAATCATTTTCAGGAGGACGAGAATTTGACAAGATATCAGAATTTAGTAAATGGAGAATGGAAATCATCTGAAAAAGAAATTACGATTTATTCACCAATCAATCAAGAAGAATTAGGGACAGTACCCGCTATGAGCCAAGCAGAAGTAGATGAGGCTATGCAAGCTGCGCGTGCAGCCTTGCCTGCATGGCGTGCTTTGTCAGCAGTTGAACGTGCGGCTTATTTGCATAAAACAGCAGCTATTTTAGAACGCGATAAAGAAAAAATTGGTACTATCCTTGCCAAAGAAGTAGCAAAAGGGTTTAAAGCAGCTATTGGAGAAGTGGTGCGTACCGCAGAATTGATCCGCTATGCTGCAGAAGAAGGGCTACGGATTACAGGTCAAGCAATGGAAGGTGGCGGTTTTGAGGCAACAAGTAAAAACAAACTGGCTGTTGTCCGTCGTGAGCCGGTTGGAGTCGTGCTAGCTATTGCCCCCTTTAACTATCCAGTCAACCTTTCCGGATCTAAGATTGCTCCGGCCTTGATTGCAGGGAATGTGGTTATGTTCAAGCCACCAACACAAGGTTCTATTTCTGGTCTCTTGTTGGCTAAAGCCTTTGAAGAAGCAGGGCTTCCAGCAGGTGTTTTCAATACCATTACGGGACGTGGTTCAGAAATTGGGGATTATATCATTGAGCACAAAGAAGTCAACTTCATCAACTTTACAGGTTCAACTCCAATCGGAGAACGTATTGGTCGTTTAGCTGGTATGCGTCCTATCATGCTGGAGCTTGGCGGGAAAGATGCAGCTCTTGTACTAGAAGATGCAGATTTGGAACATGCTGCCAAGCAAATTGTTGCGGGTGCCTTTAGCTACTCAGGCCAACGTTGCACGGCCATTAAACGTGTCATTGTTCTTGAAAGTGTAGCAGATACATTAGTTACTTTGCTTCAAGCAGAGGTTGCTAAATTAACAGTTGGTGACCCATTTGACAATGCTGATATTACACCTGTTATTGACAATGCTTCAGCCGACTTCATCTGGGGCTTGATTGAGGATGCACAAGAAAAAGGAGCTCAGGCTCTTACACCAATCAAACGTGAGGGCAATCTTCTCTGGCCAGTGCTTTTTGACCAAGTTACAAAAGATATGAAAGTAGCATGGGAAGAGCCATTTGGCCCTGTTTTACCAATTATTCGTGTGGCTAATGTAGAAGAAGCAATTGCCTTTGCCAACGAATCTGAATTCGGCCTTCAATCCTCAGTCTTTACAAATGATTTCAAAAAGGCTTTTGAAATTGCTGAAAAACTTGAAGTGGGTACAGTTCATATTAATAATAAAACCCAACGTGGTCCAGATAATTTCCCATTCCTTGGTGTCAAAGGTTCTGGAGCTGGAGTGCAAGGAATTAAATATAGCATTGAAGCGATGACAAATGTCAAATCCATTGTTTTTGATGTGAAATAAAATGTAAAATCAGGAAATTGTTTTCCTGATTTTGTTTTTTACATAAAAACAATGCTATATTTGGATAAAATACGAACTTTGTGATATGATAGTAATCAAAAAGAGGAAGTTTTCACAAACTATCTGTCATTCCTTGATTTATAAGTGAATGGATAAGTTCATTTTTTGAAGATTTTCAAAAGAATTTTTACCAAATATGGTAATTTACTTGAATCTTACATAAAAAGGTAGTATAATAAATCTATGGAAAACGCTTACAGAAAAAAGGGGGATATTATGGATAAAAGAGAAGCTTTGCGCACCTTTATGACAGGAGAAAATTTTCACCTTCAGCATTATCTAGGAGCACATAGGGAAGAACTAAATGGAGAGTACGGTTATACATTTCGTGTGTGGGCTCCTAATGCTCAGGCTGTCCACTTGGTGGGGGATTTCACCAAGTGGGTAGAAAATCAAATTCCGATGGAACGAAATGAATTTGGAGTCTGGGAAGTCTTTACCAGCCTTGCTCATGAAGGCCAAATTTACAAGTATCATATCACACGTGCAAATGGTCATCAGCTGATGAAGATTGATCCTTTGGCTGTACGGTATGAGGCACGTCCGGGTACTGGAGCTATTTTAACAGAGATTCCAGAAAAGAAATGGAAGGATGGGCTTTGGTTAGCTCGCAGAAAACGTTGGACTTTCTTTGAACGTCCTGTCAATATCTACGAAGTTCATGCTGGATCGTGGAAGAGAAATCCAGATGGAAGTCCTTATAGTTTTGCTCAATTGAAAGATGAACTCATTCCTTACCTAGTTGAGATGAACTATACTCATATTGAGTTTATGCCCTTAATGTCCCACCCTCTCGGTTTGAGTTGGGGTTACCAGCTTATGGGTTACTTCGCTTTAGAGCATGCCTATGGTCGCCCTGAAGAGTTTCAAGATTTTGTTGAGGAATGTCACTTAAACAATATTGGGGTTATTGTAGACTGGGTACCTGGTCATTTCACCATTAATGATGATGCCTTAGCTTATTATGACGGGACGCCGACTTTTGAGTACCAAGACCATAATAAGGCTCATAACTATGGTTGGGGCGCTCTCAATTTTGACCTTGGAAAAAATGAAGTCCAGTCCTTCTTGATTTCTAGTATTAAGTTTTGGATTGACTTTTACCATCTAGATGGTATTCGTGTGGATGCGGTTAGTAACATGCTCTATCTTGACTACGATGATGCTCCATGGACACCTAATAAAGATGGTGGCAATCTCAACTATGAAGGATATTATTTCCTTCAACGCTTGAATGATGTCATTAAACTAGTTCATCCAGACGTTATGATGATCGCAGAAGAAAGTTCATCAGCTACTCAGATTACTGACACTAAGGATTCAGATGGTCTAGGATTTGACTACAAGTGGAATATGGGCTGGATGAATGACATTCTCCGTTTCTATGAAGAAGATCCGATTTATCGTAAATATGATTTTAACCTGGTGACTTTCAGCTTTATGTATGTTTTCAATGAAAACTATCTCCTACCATTCTCACATGACGAAGTGGTTCACGGTAAGAAGAGTATGATGCACAAGATGTGGGGAGATCGTTACAATCAATTCGCAGGCTTGCGCAATCTCTACACTTACCAAATTTGTCACCCTGGTAAGAAATTGCTTTTCATGGGTAGTGAATACGGCCAATTCCTAGAATGGAGATCTGAAGAGCAGTTAGAATGGTCTAATCTAGAAGACCCTATGAATGCTAAGATGAAGTATTTCACTTCTCAGCTAAACCAGTTTTACAAAGATCATCGCTGTCTGTGGGAAATCGATACCAGCTATGATGGTATTGAAATCATCGATGCGGATAATCGAGACCAGAGTGTTCTTTCCTTCATTCGTAAGGGTAAGAAGGGCGACATGCTAGTCTGCGTCTTTAATATGGCACCTGTTGAACGAAAAGATTTTACAATCGGACTACCCGTTGCAGGAATTTACGAAGAAGTATGGAATACTGAGTTAGAAGAGTGGGGAGGCGTTTGGAAAGAACATAATCAAACTGTTCAAACGCAAGAAGGACTATGGAAAGATTATGAGCAGACCTTGACCTTTACCCTACCGGCTATGGGAGCAAGTGTTTGGAAAATCAAACGTCGCTTGAAATCTACTAAAACCGTTACAAATAAAAACCAAAAAGGAGTAGAAAATGAAGAATGAAATGTTAGCTTTGATTCTTGCTGGTGGGCAAGGAACTCGTCTCGGAAAACTCACTCAAAACCTTGCGAAACCAGCTGTACAATTTGGCGGACGCTACCGTATCATTGACTTCGCTCTTTCAAACTGTGCCAACTCAGGGATTCACAATGTTGGAGTCATTACACAGTACCAACCACTTGCTCTTAACAATCATATTGGAAACGGTTCAAGCTGGGGGTTAGACGGTATTAATTCTGGTGTCTCTATTCTTCAACCGTATTCTGCAAGTGAAGGAAATCGTTGGTTCGAAGGGACTAGTCATGCTATTTACCAAAATATCGACTATATCGACAGTGTCAATCCTGAGTATGTCTTGATTCTGTCTGGGGACCATATCTACAAAATGGATTATGATGATATGCTCCAGTCTCACAAGGATAATAATGCCAGTTTGACAGTAGCAGTTCTGGATGTTCCTCTGAAAGAAGCTAGCCGTTTTGGTATTATGAACACAGATGCCAATAACCGCATTGTTGAATTTGAAGAAAAACCAGCTCAACCTAAATCTACCAAAGCTTCTATGGGAATCTATATCTTTGATTGGCACCGTCTCCGCAATATGCTCGTTGCTGCTGAAAAGAGCAATGTCGATATGTCAGACTTTGGTAAAAATGTCATTCCAAATTACCTTGAGTCAGGTGAAAGTGTCTATGCCTATGAATTTAAAGGTTACTGGAAAGATGTTGGTACTATTGAGTCGCTTTGGGAAGCGAACATGGAGTACATTTCTCCAGAGAATGCCTTGGACAGTCGTAACCGTCAATGGAAGATTTACTCAAGAAACTTAATTTCACCACCAAACTTCCTTGGGGCAAATGCTCATGTGGAAGATTCCTTGGTTGTTGATGGCTGTTTTGTAGATGGAACTGTTAAACATTCTATCCTTTCAACAGGGGCGCAAGTTCGCGAAGGGGCAGAAGTAGTAGATTCAGTTATCATGAGTGGTGCAATTGTTGGTCAGGGAGCTAAAATCAAACGTGCCATTATTGGTGAAGGTGCAGTTATTTCTGATGGTGTCGAAATTGATGGAACAGAAGAAGTACAAGTTGTAGGATATAATGAAGTAGTGGGGGTAGCAACAGATGAAGATTGATAAATATTCTGCCATTTTAGGAAATACAGTTGGTTTTCATGATATGTCAACACTGACGGATCACCGTCCAGTAGCTAGTTTGCCTTTTGGAGGTAAATATCGTTTGATTGACTTCCCGCTTTCAAGTCTTGCTAATGCAGGTGTCCGTAGTATCTTTGGTATTTTCCAACAAGACAATATCAGTTCTGTCTTTGACCATATCCGTTCAGGGCGTGAGTGGGGCTTGTCAACTCTTCTTAGCCACTACTATCTAGGTATTTACAATACCCGTGTGGAAAGTAGTACAGTTGGAAAAGAATACTACCAACAGCTTCTTACTTATTTGAAACGTTCTGGATCAAACCAAACAGTTTCACTCAACTGTGATGTTTTGATTAATATTGATCTGAACCAAGTATTCCACCTACACAGTACAACAAAAGGCCCTATCACTGTAGTTTATAAAAAACTACCTAAAAAAGACATTTCAGAAGTAAATGCAATCTTGGAAGTGGATGAAACAGACCATGTTCGTTCTCATAAACTCTTTGATAGCAAGTTACCAGATCAAATCTATAACATGTCTACAGATATCTTTGTCGTTGATACACCTTGGTTGATAGAACGCTTGGAAGAAGAAGCTAAAAAAGAACATCCAGAGAAGTTACGCTATGTTTTACGGGATTTGGCTGCAAAAGAAGGGGCTTTTGCCTACGAGTATACAGGCTACCTTGCAAATATTCATTCTGTAGAGTCTTATTACCAAGCTAACAAAGATATGCTTGAATCACAAAAATTCTACTCTCTCTTCTCACCAAATCAAAAGATTTATACAAAGGTCAAAAACGAAGAGCCAACTTACTATGCCAATACATCTAAGGTAAGTACTTCTCAGTTTGCGTCTGGTAGTATCATTGAAGGTCAAGTGGCTAATTCTGTTCTATCACGTAATATTCATGTCCATAAGGATAGCTTGGTTAAAGATAGCCTGCTCTTCCCTCGTGTTGTTATTGGAGAAGGAGCTCAGGTAGAATATGCTATCTTTGACAAGGGTGTTGAAGTTGAGCCTGGTGTTGTGATTCGAGGAACTGCAGAACATCCAGTTGTCGTTAAGAAAGGTAGCAAAGTAACAGAGGATATTCATTCATGAAAATTTTATTTGTAGCAGCAGAGGGTGCACCCTTTTCAAAAACAGGTGGTTTGGGAGACGTTATTGGCGCTCTTCCAAAATCACTGGTAAAAGCGGGACATGAAGTTGCAGTGATTTTACCCTACTATGACATGGTAGAGGCTAAATTTGGAAATCAAATTGAAGATATTCTTCATTTTGAGGTGAGTGTTGGTTGGCGTAGACAGTACTGTGGGATTAAGAAAACAGTACTAAATGGTGTGACCTTCTACTTTATTGACAACCAATATTATTTCTTCCGCGGTCATGTTTACGGTGATTTTGACGACGGAGAGCGCTTTGCTTTCTTCCAACTTGCTGCCATTGAGGCTATGGAAAGAATTGACTTTATTCCTGACCTTCTCCATGTTCATGACTACCATACAGCTATGATTCCTTTCTTGTTAAAGGAAAAATACCGTTGGATTCAAGCCTATCAAGGAATAAAAACTGTTTTAACCATTCATAATTTGGAATTCCAAGGACAATTTTCAGAAGGAATGTTATGGGATTTGTTTGGAGTTGGCTTTGAACGTTACGCTGATGGCACCCTTCGATGGAACAACTGTCTGAACTGGATGAAGGCTGGTATTCTTTATGCTGACCGTGTTTCAACCGTTTCGCCTAGCTATGCTCATGAAATTATGACCAGTCAGTTCGGATGTAACTTGGATCAGATTCTTCGAATGGAGTCTGGTAAAGTTTCTGGTATCGTGAATGGGATTGATGCTGACCTGTATAATCCTCAGACGGATGCCCTATTAGATTATCATTTTAATCAGGAAGATTTGTCTGGGAAGGCCCAAAACAAGGCAAAATTGCAAGAAAGAGTTGGCTTGCCAGTTAGAGCCGACGTTCCACTGGTGGGAATTGTTTCTCGTTTGACACGTCAAAAAGGTTTTGATGTGGTGGTTGAAAGTCTTCAACATATCTTGCAAAATGATGTTCAGATTGTTCTTTTGGGAACTGGTGATCCAGCCTTTGAAGGGGCTTTCTCGTGGTTTGCTCAGATTTACCCAGACAAGCTATCAGCAAATATCACTTTTGATGTCAAACTAGCTCAAGAAATCTACGCTGCTTGTGACCTCTTCCTCATGCCAAGTCGTTTTGAGCCATGTGGCTTGTCTCAAATGATGGCTATGCGTTATGGAACCTTGCCATTGGTCCATGAAGTTGGTGGCTTGAGAGATACCGTTCGCGCTTTCAATCCAATTGAAGGAAGTGGTACTGGCTTTAGCTTTGACAATCTATCTCCTTATTGGTTAAATTGGACTTTCCAAACAGCATTGGACTTGTATAGAAACCATCCTGACGTTTGGAGAAACTTACAAAAACAAGCTATGGAGTGTGATTTCTCATGGGATACAGCCTGCAAGTCATACCTAGACTTGTACCAAAGCTTAGTTAACTAATAGATAAAATCGTATGATGACTTCATACGATTTTTAGGCTATTTAGAGAGGAGAACTGATGTCTCAAGTAAAAGGCTTGTGTGTCATGGATGTTGATGGAACCTTAATCCTAGAAGAAGTGATTGATTTGTTGGGTAGAGAGGCAGGTTGTGAGGAGGAAATTGCGCAGCTTACAAGTCAGGCAATGCGAGGAGAGCTAGATTTTGAAAGAAGTTTACGAGACAGAGTGTCCTTCTTGGAAGGTCTTCCTATTTCGGTCTTTGATACAGTTTTCAACTCTATTCATCTATCGCCAAATGCTCAGGAATTCATTTCCATTCTCCAAAAGAATGGCATCCTAGTTGGTCTGGTGTCCGGTGGATTTACACCAATAGTTGCGAGATTAGCAAAATCCCTCGACATTGCCTATTTCTCTGCCAATCAACTTGAAGTTAAAGACGATCATCTAACAGGAAAATTAGTTGGACAAATTATTAGTCCCGAAGTTAAAAAAGAGACTCTGGAACAATGGAGAAAGGAACTAAAACTTTCTAAAGAAAGAACGATTGCAATCGGTGATGGGGCCAATGACCTATTTATGTTGAAGTCAGCAGGACTGGGAATCGCCTTTTGTGCTAAAGAAGTGCTGAAACAGGAAATACCAAATCATGTTGACAAGAGAGATTTTTTAGAAGTTCTTCCTTTGATTGGCTTTTTAGAATGAGGGAAAATATGAAGATTGTAATTGCACCAGATTCATTTAAGGAAAGCTTGACTGCTGAAGAGGTAGCTGAATCTATTAAAAGAGGCTTCCAACAATCGATAGCAGATGTAGAATGTCTCCTCTGCCCTGTGGGTGATGGTGGCGAAGGTACAGTAGATGCTATTCGACATTCACTTGACCTAGAAGAAAAATGGATCCAAGTAACAGGCCCTTTTGGACAAAAAGAAGCCATACACTATTTTCAAAAAGAACAACTAGCCCTGTTCGAAGTTGCTGATTTGGTTGGCCTTGGAAAGATTCCGCTAGAGAAACGAAATCCACTTCAAATCCAAACTTGTGGTATTGGAGAGTTGATTCACCATCTCATTGTTAAAGGGATTAAAGAAATCTATATCGGTGTTGGTGGTACGGCCAGTAATGACGGAGGAATTGGGATCGCTGCTGGTTTAGGTTATCGATTTTATAATAGGGATGGAAATGTCTTGCCCGCTTGCGGTCAGTCCTTATCAAACTTAGCTTCTGTTTCAATAGAAAATCGCTATGAAATTCCAGAAGATGTTCAAATTCGTATTTTATCAGATGTCGTGAGTCCCTTATGTGGTCCTCAAGGTGCGACTTATACTTTTGGCAAACAAAAAGGTTTAGATACTACTATGTTTGAGGCCGTAGATCAAGCGATCCAAGATTTTTATGAAAAAGTCTCCCCTGCAACATTGGAACTTAAAGGAGCAGGAGCTGGTGGAGGCATTGCTGGTGGTTTGTGTGCCTTTACTCTGGCAAATATCGTGTCTGGAATTGATACCTGTTTAGATTTGATTGATTTTGATAAGAAAGTTGCAGATGCTGACTTGGTTATCGTTGGTGAAGGTAGACTGGACAGTCAAAGCTTTGCTGGGAAAGCGCCTATTGGTGTTGCAAAAAGAACCCCTGTCGGAGTTCCTGTCATTGCTATTTGTGGTAGTCTTGCTGAAGATTTACCTTCCCTACCATTTGAAAATATCCAAGCTGCCTTTTCTATTTTAGAGAAAAGCGAACCTCTAGAAGATAGTTTGAAAAATGCCAGTCTCTATTTGGAGCACACGGCAGCTAATATCGGGCACTTATTAAATATGCGCAAGATTTAGCCAAACCATTTCTTCCAGATGGATGTTTTGGCAGGTTCTTCCTTTTTACCTTCCCAAAGTTTTGCAAAAGCAAGTCGAAGATCCTTTTCTTCTACTTGAACTGGTGCATTGCTATGGATAATCAGGCCAAAAGGAGAAGAAGTATGCTCTTCAGATACAATGGTAGCTTGACTATCAGTTTCTTTAGCTTCTTTTAAATAGAAAACTTGCTTGTCAAATTCGATATTTGGAGAAATCTTTACAAATAGTGGCTCTGCTTTTTCCTGAAGGTTTTCTAAAATAGATAAAAAGCCTTTTTCTAACTGAGGGCTATTTGCTGTGTCAATATCTGCATATCCAAGAACTCTTTCCTCAAAAGTGCCAAGATAGCGTCTTTGCTCATCTGGATTTAATTTTGCTC
>JAGZLW010000038.1 GCA_018364455.1 Streptococcus mitis
GCGTTGACTGGGACGAGTACTATCCAATTCCTTGCGGACACCATGCCAAAGACTGTCTTCCCAGTTTCCCAAAACTCTAGCCGTAATCGGTAGTTGATCCAACAAGTCCAAAATCCTTCTACGCCCTGTTCCTGGCATGAGAATATCTCCCAAAAGCCAGTATTCATCCACTCCTAGCTGCCGAGCATCTGCCAAAACAGCCTCCAAGGCGGTGGTATTTCCATGAATATCTGAAAGAAGAGCTATTTTCGTCATATCCATCTCCTCGTTTTTTCTCTTGCAATAAGTATAACATAAAAAGTCACAGCTAGAGAAATCTAGCTTTTTTTGATATACTAGATATAGATATTAGACAAGAGGAAGCGAATGACCCCGAATAAAGAAGATTATCTAAAATGTATTTATGAAATTGGCATAGACCTGCATAAAATTACCAACAAGGAAATTGCTGCCCGCATGCAAGTCTCTCCCCCTGCCGTAACTGAAATGATTAAACGGATGAAAAGCGAAAATCTCATCCTCAAGGACAAGGAATGTGGCTATCTACTGACTGACCTCGGCCTCAAGCTGGTCTCTGAGCTCTATCGCAAACACCGCTTGATTGAAGTTTTTCTAGTCCATCATTTAGACTATACAAGTGACCAGATTCACGAGGAAGCTGAGGTCTTGGAACATACTGTCTCTGACCTTTTCGTGGAAAGACTGGATAAATTGCTAGGTTTCCCTAAAACCTGCCCCCACGGAGGAACCATTCCTGCCAAGGGAGAACTCCTAGTTGAAATCAATAACCTGCCACTAGCTGACATCAAGGAAGCTGGCTCCTATCGCCTAACTCGGGTGCATGATAGTTTTGACATTCTCCATTATCTGGACAAGCACTCACTCCACATCGGTGACCATCTCCAAGTCAAGCAGTTTGATGGCTTCAGCAATACCTTCACTATCCTTAGTAAAGACGAGGATTTACAAGTGAATATGGACATTGCCAAACAACTCTATGTCGAAAAAATCAACTAATTTCTCAAGTCCCCTACCAACCCTGAAAATTTGATTTTCAGGGTTTTATTTTTATCATTTGATTTTGCTTTCATTTAGTTGTAGAATATTTGTTAAAAAAAAAAAGAAAGATAGTTTAACCTATGAAAAAATCACTAAAAATTTTTGCGACATCTAAATGGTTTGACCTCTTTGGAGTTGCTTTGGTCGTTGGGATTGCGATTGCATCTGGTTACCTCAACTCCCGTCTCGACAAATTCGTAGACTGGGGCCCATGGACTGCTCTTGTTCCCTTTGGATTGATTTCCGTAACCAACGTTGGGATTTCCATGTTGTCCACTCGTTTCACGGGGAAATTAAGCAAATGGGGAAATTACTTTGGTATTGTTAATACCATTTTGTCCGGTGCTATTGATTATATCCTTGGAAATAAGGCGGCTATTATCACCTATCCCGTCACCTTCCTCATTTATACCTTTGCTATTAAGAAATGGGAAGCTTCGCAAGAAGGCAGACCCAACCAAATGAGCCAAAAACAGCTAAAATTGGCGGCCATCATCATTTCCATCATCGCCTTCCTCTTTGCCTTTGTGACCAACTATATCGGATATGGGGGCAAGATGAATCTCCTTGCCTACGTAACAACTATTGCCTTTGCACTGTCCCTCATTGCCAATGCTTTGAATGCATTGAAACTAACAACTCAGTGGGGCTTTTGGTTAATTTACAATTTCGTTCAGCTGACAAAGGCTGGCATTCAAGGAAACTTTGCCAATATCGGTAAATACATCTTTTATATCCTCAATGCAATCGGAGCTTTATTTGTCTGGAATGATGAAGAGGTGAAACAATAAGAGGGAAATCAAATAAAGAAATCTAACAGAATCTCCTTACTAAAATTTTTTATCATTTTAGTTGTAACTCCCATTCTTTTGGAGTAGAATGAAAATAGATAAAAGAAGGAGGTCTTGTCATGAAAAAACTCTTTAGAATCCATTTTACAGCAATTGCAGTTATCGATTTGCTACTATTCGCATTTTTTAGCAAAAGACCCGAGACATCTTTGGAGTGGCTCTTGCTCTCTGGTTTTATTTTCTGCCTTGATCAAGGACTCCTGCTATTTCGCTTGGTTATCCGACTCAAACATCAATTCGCTGAGATTTATCCTCAAACCAATAAAAAGATTCGCTTCTACTATTTAGGGGTTCTCTCCATTGATTTTCTATTTTTTATCCTTTTAGCCTTCGTTAGTTCTCATCGTTTTTCCTCTCTTATGCCAATCGTAACTGCTTGCCATTCTACTTTTTATTATAGGACGGCGGACTACCTAAGAGAAAACTATCTAGACTTTTACGACAAACACATCTCTTTATGGGAGTGTCTCTAAGGAAAAGGAGGTTTTAGCATGAAAAACATCATCTACATCAAAACCATTCAACTCCTTATCATCGATGGAATCATGCTGGCATTTTTGACATTTAAAGAGGGGCTCACTTGGGATTGGATTTTAATTTATAGCGGTTGGCTCATTTTCTTTCATCCTGTGCTATTGACCTATCTGTCTAATCAGCTTTGTGACCACTTTAGTCAACTCTATTATCAGATTAGACCAAGATTCTGGCGTTTTGCCTTACAAATCCTCCTATGGGATAACCTGATAATTCTCTCTTTGCTGTTTTTAAGTGGTGTCCCACTTTTCCTTCAGGGAACTCTCCTTATCCTAGGCCATCTCATCCCTTCCTATCGCACTTGCCAAATCCTGAAAAGAGACTTTCCAAAAGCCTATCAAGAACAGATTTCATTTTGGAGTATTTTATGATAGATAAGAAAACCAAGCCGTCTGGGCTTGGTCTTTCTTATCTATTTTTAGTATCTAGGATAATGGTAACCGGTCCGTCATTGACCAGCTCAACCTGCATATCCGCTCCAAAGATGCCTGTCTGAACGGGCACTTCTTGTGCTAATTTTTGATTGAAAGCATCATAGAAGTCCGATGCCATATCAGGTTTGGCTGCCCCTGTGAAGGCTGGACGATTGCCTTTCTTGGTATCCGCAAAGAGGGTAAACTGAGAAATAGAGAGGATTTCTCCTTCAATATCTTTGACAGACAGGTTCATCTTGCCTTCTGCGTCTGAAAAAATCCGCATATTGACAAGCTTTCTCACGGCATAGTCCAAATCTTCCTCTTGGTCCTCTGGTCCAACACCAACCAGCAATAAGAGCCCCTGATTGATTTTTCCATGAACCTGACCTTCGATACTCACTTGGGCTTTTTTAACCCGTTGGATAATGATTTTCATAATATCCTTTCTAGTAAGAGCTAGGACAATTAGCCGTTAGTCCGTTTGACAGAATAAACTTCTGGCACGCTCTTAATCTTATCTACAACCGTAGTCAGCGTCGAGAGGTTGGCAATGCCGAAGGATACATGGATATTAGCAAACTTCATATCCTTGGTTGGTTGGGCATTGACTGTTGAGATATTCTTGGTTGTGTTTGAGAGAACTTGCAGTACATCGTTCAACAGTCCTGTACGGTTGAGGCCATAGATATCGATATGGGCCATATACTCCTTATTTGAGTTTGAGTACTGGTCTTCCCATTCCACATCAAGGAGACGTTGCTCGTAGTTTTCTTGGGCGCGCAGGTTCATACAGTCCACACGGTGAATAGCCACACCACGCCCCTTGGTAATGTAACCGACAATATCGTCACCAGGTACTGGATTACAGCACTTGGCAATTCGCACTAGGAGACCAGAAGCTCCTTCAATGACCACACCACCCTCATGCTTAACCTTGAGGGTTTCTTTGTTCTCAACCTTGACCTCGCCACCTTTGACAAGTTCTTCTGCTTCAGCCTTGGCCTTGGCACGTTCTTCTTCACGGCGTTCCTTTTCAGTCAAACGGTTAAAGACAGTAATTGCACCTATTTCCCCAAAACCAATGGCCGCAAAGAGAGATTCCTCTGTCTTGTAGCTAGTCTTTTGTAGAACTTGATCCATGTGGCGCTTGTCCATGAATTTATTGGCCACATAGCCATTTTCTTGGAACTGAGTCATCAACATTTCACGACCCTTGTTGACAGACAATTCCTTGTCTTGATTTTTAAAGAACTGACGAATCTTATTGCGCGCCTTGCTGGTCTTGACCATGTTAAGCCAATCACGGCTCGGTCCAAAGGAGTTGGGGTTGGTGACAATTTCAACCTGATCCCCTGTCTTAAGCTTGGTTGTCAGTGGAACCATACGACCATTGACCTTGGCACCAGTCGCTTTTTCCCCGACTTTTGTATGGATTTCGTAGGCAAAGTCAATCGGTCCTGAATCTTTTGGAAGGGAACGGACAGCACCATCTGGGGTAAAGACGTAAATCTCCTCTGCCAGATAGTTTTCCTTGACAGAGTCCACAAATTCCTTAGCATCATCGGCCTGGTCTTGGAGCTCCATCATCTCCTTAATCCAGTTCATCCCAATAGCAGATTCCTTGCTGTTAACCTGCCCCTTAATACCTTTCTTATAAGCCCAGTGAGCCGCAACCCCATACTCAGCCACCTCATGCATGGCCTTGGTTCGAATCTGGAATTCAATCGGCCCTTTTGGCCCATAAACAGTCGTATGGATAGACTGGTAACCATTGGCCTTGCGGTTAGCGATATAGTCTTTGAAACGACCAGGCATTGGCTTCCAAAGCTCATGCACATAACCAAGCATGGCATAAACATCACTTTGGGTATCCAAAATACAACGAATGGCAATCAAGTCATAGATTTCCTCAAACCGTTTTCTCTTATCCTGCATTTTGCGGAAAATCGAGTAAATATGTTTGGGACGACCGTAAATCTTCCCTTTCAAGTGACGATCTGTCGTATAGTCTTCTAATTTTGTGACCACCTCATCCACCAAGGCTTCACGCTCTCTGCGCTTTTCCTTCATCATATGGGTAATCTTATAAAACTCCGTAGGATTGAGATAACGGAAAGATAGGTCTTCCAATTCCCATTTGACACTGGAAATCCCCAAACGATGGGCAAGTGGGGCATAGATTTCCATGGTTTCTTTGGAAATACGCTCCTGCTTGTCTTTTCGAAGATGTTTCAGGGTTCGCATATTGTGCAAGCGATCAGACAGTTTGACCAAAATAACACGGATGTCCTCAGACATGGCCATGAGCATCTTGCGGTGGTTTTCCGCTAATTGCTCCTCAATTGATTTGTACTCGACCTTACCGAGCTTGGTAACCCCATCGACAATCACGCGCACATCAGGACCAAACTCTCTTTCCAAATCGTCCAAAGTCGCATCTGTATCCTCCACCACATCATGCAAGAAACCGCAAGCTACCGTTACAGCATCCAGCTTAAGTTTGGCTAAAATACCTGCCACTTGGATAGGGTGAATAATGTAAGGTTCGCCTGATTTGCGGTATTGACCACTGTGGCATTCCACCGCATAGACCAAGGCCTTATGGACAAAAGCGACATCTTCTTTTGATAAATATTTTTGCGTTAGAGCGACAACCTCATCGCCCGTCAAATTCACTTCTTTTGGCATCTCTACTCTCCAATTCTTCCTACCATTTTATCACTTTTTTAAGAATATGAAAACTAGATTGGAACAGAATAAGAAAAAAATAATTCAGAATTGCTTGATAATTCTGAATTATTAGTCTATAATATATTACGAAGTTAGATTTTAAACTTAGGTGATAGAAGGAGAGATAGAAGAACGGAAACCATATTGTAACCGAAAGACTTTCTGACTTCCCCAATTCCATTGAAGATACGAAAGATAAACGGTGGAACTCGTGTCACATACACTGGTACCTTGACTGGATTTTAGAATTAAAATCCTCAAGATACTTTCTTTTATCCTTTAGTTTATAAGGAGAACACCTATGAAAAAAACTGCTATTTCTATCTTTGCTCTCCTAGTGTTAGGAGTTAGCTGCCTGTTCCTATTCAGCCAGCAAAGTTATAAAAAAACAGTCGTTCAATACTATGCTAACGACCAGAACCTGCCCAATAGGATAACTTATAGTGAATATAGCGATAAACGAGAAGCCAACTACGGTGGCACTCTAAACATCACATCTATCAAACAAGCTAATGACGGAGTTTATGCAACCTATGAAGGGCAATTGACACCTCTCCAATATTGATAAATTGATAACCAGCCTGTCTTCATCCAGTCATGCTGGTTTTTAAGTTCATTTTAAATCCTTACTTATTCTTCCTAACTGTGCTATACTTAATTTAGTATATTCTTTGAGATTGGAGCTAATATGAAAATCCATAAAACCGTGAATCCTGTTGCCTATGAAAACACCTATTACCTAGAAGGCGAAAATCACCTCATCGTTGTCGATCCTGGTAGCCATTGGGAAGCTATTCGTCAGACAATAGAGAAGATCAACAAACCAATCTGTGCTATTCTCTTGACCCATGCCCATTATGACCATATCATGAGTCTGGACTTGGTTCGCGAGACTTTTGGAAATCCTCCTGTCTATATCGCTGAGAGTGAAGCCAGCTGGCTCTATACTCCTGTCGATAATCTCTCTGGGCTTCCTCGCCACGATGATATGGCAGATGTGATCGCAAAACCTGCAGAGCACATCTTTGTCTTTCATGAGGAATATCAATTAGAGGAATTTCGTTTCACTGTCTTGCCAACACCAGGTCACTCTATCGGTGGTGTTTCTATCGTCTTCCCACAAGCTCACCTAGTCTTGACAGGTGATGCTCTGTTCCGTGAAACAATCGGACGGACCGACCTTCCGACTGGTAGCATGGAGCAACTACTTCACAGTATCCAGACTCAACTTTTCACTCTACCAAACTATGATGTCTATCCAGGACATGGTCCAGCTACTACTATCGCTCACGAAAAAACTTTTAATCCTTTTTTCTAGCAAGATTTTGATGATAATGACTATCGCAATTTAAGTAAACTATCCAGCAAGTCTTTCCATTATAAAAGGCATCCAATCAAGTTTTCAGACCTGATTGGATGCCTTTTTCTGATTACTTACCTTTTTGCATTACCAAATAATCACGCGGTCTTCTGGTGAACGCCACATACCGTCTCCCTCTTTAACATCATAGGTTGTAAAGAAATCATCGAAGTTTGGTACTTGTACATTGACACGGAGTTTGGCTGGTGCGTGCACATCGACGCTAGCCAAAAGTTTCATAAATTCTGGTCGACCTTTCATGCGCCAGATGCGACCGAAGTTGTAGAAGAATTCTTCTGCTGAGAAGTCTGGTTCTCGCTTAGCTGCTTCAAGCGCTGCTGCGATTCCTCCCAAGTCAGCCACATTTTCTGACACAGTCAATTTACCGTTGATGGTTGCTCCATAAGAATCCTGTCCATCAAACTGGTCAATAACTTTTTGTGTTTTCTCCTTGAAGGCAGCATAGTCGCTCTCTGTCCACCAATCCTTGAGGCTACCATTTTCATCAAAAGAAGCTCCGTTAGTATCAAAGGCGTGGGAAATTTCATGGGCAATAACCGCCCCGATACCCCCGTAGTTAGCAGAAGATGACTGATGCAAGTCATAGAAAGGAGCTTGTAAAATGGCCGCGGGGAAGACAATTAGGTTCTTCTGTGGATTGTAGTAGGCGTTGACCATATGAGCAGGCATGCCCCATTCTTTGTAGTCTACAGGTTGGTTCCACTTGCTCCAACTGTGCTTGATTTCCACACGCGCAAAGGATAGAGCATTGTCAAAAAGACTAGCATTTTCATCCACTACCTTGTCCTTATAGCGTTCTGGCAATTCTTCTGGATAACCGATATAAGGCTTGATAACATTGAGTTTGACGATGGCCTTGTCACGAGTTTCAGGAGTCAGCCAGTCATTTTTAGCCAAGCGTTCCTTATAGACATCAATCATGGTTGCCACTTTTTTCTCTACATCCGCCTTAGCTTCTGGAGAGAATTTTTCATGGGCATACCAAAGACCCAAGGCTTGTTTGAATGGACCTTGTGCTAGCTGATAGGCTGCCTTAACCTTGTCTTTAGCTTCTGGAACTCCTGAAAGCGCACGGCTATAGGCACCTGACAAGACACGAATTTCTTCTGTTAAATAGCTGGTTGAGAGATTGACAACACTTAAAATCAAGGTTGCCTTGAGGAGAGGCCAAGCTTCTTCACTATAGAATTGCTCTGCTGCTTGCCAGAAGCGTTCCTCGTCTACGATAACCTTGTCTGGCACTTGTCCAAGAACCGCTTGGAAGAAGTCATCTAAAGGTAGGGCAGGCGCAAATTTCTTGAAATCTTCATAAGCATATGGATGGTAGAGTTTAGCATATTCTGAACTTTCTTCATTAGAAAGCACTACTGCCGCAACTCGACGGTCCAATTCAAGTCTTTTCTCTAGCAAGTCTTCAATTTCTTCATCAGAGAAATCATAAGCCTTGAGGAGATTTGAGCTGCTTTCTTTCCAAAGAGTTAAGAGCTCTTCTCGCTGAGGATGGTCTTCTGCATAGTAGGTCGTATCTGGCAGGATCGTGCTTGGAGCGCTAGCCCATAGAACATTGATTCTGGCATCCATAAAGTCTGGCGATATACCAAAAGGAAGAAAGTTTGGTTTGCCAGCAAGCTCAAACTCTGCTAGTTTGGCAGTGAAATCTGCAAAAGTCTCCAATTCTTGGAATTCTTTAAGGAGTGGTAAGACAGGTTTGATACCGTCAGCTTCTCTCTTGTCAAAATCACGAACTATGCGGTGGTATTTGACAAAGTTTGCCAAGATAGCATCCTCAGGCACCTCTTCACCTGCCAACCACTTGTCTGTTGTCGCCAGCATCAGGTCTTCAATTTCCTGATCTAAATCAACAAAACCTCCCGTTTGAGACTTATCTGCTGGAATTTCAGCTGTCTGTTGCCATTCCCCATTGATAGCATCATAAAAATCATCTTGATAACGTGTCATCTTGTTCTCGCTTTCATTTGTACTTGCTCTTAGCTTAACAAAAATTAACTGGGAATGCAATTAAAATACAAGATTAAAGAAACTTAAATATTTTACTGTTAATATTTTAATTTTTTAAAAAATTAACTTGACTTAATTTTTTTTTTAAGGTATATTAAGAGTTAGGAGGAATACAAGTTTATGATACGTATCGAAAACCTCAGTGTCTCCTACAAAGAAACGTTGGCACTTAAGGATATTTCACTAGTGCTCCATGGACCAACAATTACCGGTATTATTGGTCCAAACGGTGCTGGGAAATCAACATTATTAAAAGGGATGCTGGGAATTATCCCACATCAAGGTCAGGCATTTCTCGATGACAAGGAAGTTAAAAAATCCTTACATCGAATCGCCTATGTCGAACAAAAAATCAATATCGACTACAACTTTCCCATCAAGGTCAAGGAATGTGTCTCGCTAGGACTCTTTCCCTCTATCCCTCTCTTTCGAAGTTTAAAGGCTAAACATTGGAAGAAAGTGCAAGAGGCCCTTGAAATTGTCGGTCTAGCTGACTACGCTGAACGTCAAATCAGTCAACTGTCTGGAGGTCAGTTCCAGCGGGTCTTGATTGCCAGATGTTTGGTGCAGGAAGCCGACTATATCCTCTTGGATGAACCCTTTGTTGGGATTGACTCTGTTAGTGAGGAAATCATCATGAATACGCTGAGAGATCTGAAAAAAGCTGGAAAGACGGTTCTCATCGTCCACCACGACCTCAGCAAGGTTGCCCACTACTTCGATCAAGTCTTGCTTGTCAATCGAGAAGTGATTGCCTTTGGTCCAACCAAAGAAACCTTTACCGAAGCCAATCTCAAAGAAGCTTACGGTAATCGACTATTTTTCAATGGAGGTGACCTATGATTGCAGAATTTATCGATGGATTGCAAAAATTCCATTTCTTACAAAATGCCTTGATAACAGCCATTGTCATCGGGGTCGTAGCTGGAGCTGTGGGATGTTTCATCATCCTACGCGGGATGTCACTCATGGGAGATGCCATTTCACATGCTGTCTTGCCAGGTGTAGCCCTCTCCTTTATCTTGGGCCTTGACTTCTTTATCGGAGCCATTGTCTTTGGATTGCTAGCTGCCATCATCATTACCTACATCAAGGGGAACTCGATTATCAAAAGCGATACCGCCATCGGCATTACCTTTTCTTCTTTCTTAGCCCTCGGTATCATCTTGATTAGTGTCGCTAAAAGTTCAACTGACCTGTTCCATATCCTTTTTGGTAATATCCTGGCCGTCCAAGATACGGATATGTTTATTACTATGGGTGTGGGGGCAGCCATTCTCTTGTTAATCTGGATTTTCTTCAAGCAACTCTTGATAACTTCCTTTGATGAACTCTTGGCCAAAGCCATGGGAATGCCTGTCAATTTCTATCACTACCTTCTCATGGTACTCTTGACTCTCGTGTCTGTGACAGCCATGCAAAGTGTCGGAACTATCCTGATTGTAGCCATGCTGATTACCCCAGCAGCAACTGCTTATCTCTATGCTAATAGCCTGAAAAGCATGATTTTCCTTTCCTCAACATTTGGAGCGACAGCTTCAGTTTTGGGGCTCTTTATCGGCTATAGCTTTAACGTTGCGGCAGGTTCTAGTATCGTGCTCACAGCTGCTAGTTTCTTTCTCATTAGCTTCTTTATCGCTCCAAAACAACGATATTTGAAACTGAAAAATAAACATTTGTTAAAATAAGGGGCAAAACCCCAATAAATTGGAGGATCTAATGAAAAAATTAGGTACATTACTCGTTCTCTTTCTTTCCGTCATTGCTCTTGTAGCATGTGCGAGCGGAAAAAAAGATGCAGCTTCTGGTCAAAAACTAAAAGTTGTTGCTACAAACTCAATCATTGCTGATATTACTAAAAATATTGCTGGTGACAAGATTGATCTTCACAGTATCGTTCCTGTTGGTCAAGACCCACACGAATACGAACCACTTCCTGAAGACGTTAAGAAAACTTCTCAAGCTGATTTGATTTTCTATAACGGGATCAACCTTGAAACAGGTGGCAATGCTTGGTTTACAAAATTGGTAGAAAATGCTAAGAAAACTGAAAACAAAGACTACTTTGCAGTCAGCGAAGGCGTTGATGTTATCTACCTTGAAGGCCAAAACGAAAAAGGCAAAGAAGACCCACACGCTTGGCTTAACCTTGAAAACGGTATGATCTTTGCTAAAAATATCGCAAAACAATTGAGCGCTAAAGACCCTAGCAACAAGGAATTCTACGAAAAAAATCTCAAAGAATATACTGATAAGCTAGACAAACTTGACAAGGAAGCTAAGGAGAAATTTAACAACATCCCTGCTGAGAAAAAACTCATTGTAACCAGCGAAGGATGCTTCAAATACTTCTCTAAAGCCTACGGTGTCCCAAGTGCCTATATCTGGGAAATCAACACTGAAGAAGAAGGAACACCTGACCAAATCAAGACCTTGGTTGAAAAACTTCGCCAAACAAAAACTCCTTCACTCTTTGTAGAATCAAGTGTAGATGACCGTCCAATGAAGACTGTTTCACAAGACACAAACATCCCAATCTACGCACAAATCTTTACTGACTCTATCGCAGAACAAGGTAAAGAAGGCGACAGCTACTACAACATGATGAAATACAACCTTGACAAGATTGCTGAAGGATTGGCAAAATAATACTCTTCGAAAATCAAATTCAAACCACATCAGCTTTATCTGCAACCTCAAAGCGGTGCTTTGAGCAACCTGTGGCTAGCTTCCTAGTTTGCTCTTTGATTTTCATTGAGTATAAGCCTCTGAAAAACGTCATTCTCACATGAGCTGGCGTTTTTTCTATACCCATATTTCCGGTCAAATCATTGGAAAATTCTAACCGTTTCAGCTAAAATGGAAGAAAAAAGATTGGAGTATCTTATGGTAACTTTTCTCGGAAATCCTGTAAGCTTTACAGGTAAACAACTACAAGTCGGCGACAAGGCACTTGATTTTTCTCTCACTACAACAGATCTTTCTAAAAAATCTCTAGCTGATTTTGATGGCAAGAAAAAAGTCTTGAGTGTCGTGCCTTCTATCGATACAGGTATCTGCTCAACTCAAACGCGTCGTTTTAATGAAGAACTAGCTGGACTGGATAATACGGTTGTCTTGACTGTTTCCATGGACCTCCCTTTTGCCCAAAAACGTTGGTGTGGTGCTGAAGGTATTGAAAATGCCATCATGCTCTCAGACTATTTCGACCATTCCTTTGGACGTGATTATGCCCTCTTAATCAATGAGTGGCACCTATTGGCACGCGCAGTCTTTGTCCTCGATACTGACAATACGATTCGCTACGTTGAATACGTGGACAATATCAACTCTGAACCAAACTTCGAAGCTGCAATTGCAGTCGCTAAATCCCTATAGAAAAAATCCTCTGTTTCAAAGAGTTCCCTACTCTTTGAAACGGAGGATTTTTCTTATTCTTTAATTATTGTTTATTTTGAAATGAATCCTTCAAAATCTTTTAGTTGAAAATTATATTTTTCAGTGAGTAACACATTATCCACTGCAACATCTTCTCCCAATGGGTAAATATTTCTTTTGAAACGGTTGTAGGAGGAAAATCTCTCCTACACTATTATTGATTCTGATAGAAAATTGCAAAATATCATCTACCAAACTTTCAATTATTAAGATTTTTTACAGTTTATCTGAATTAGAATCGCAAGGCTTCTCAATAATATAATTGTCGAATTTTTTCAATCTAACTTCCTCTCCACTATTTCTTCCTTTATCAAGAAAAAGTTACCTCAATATTAATAAAGTACAATTCTAAATTAACTCCAATTATTGATTCATGATAATATTTCGGTAACTCATCGTGCAATTAAAAACAAGGATTTTTATTTCAGACGATCCATCGTGAACACTTCATCAGCCATCTCCCAAATTGCCGGATTATGTGTTGCGATAATGATTAGCCTATTATCATCTCGAAGAGATAGCAAAATCTCCATAATCAACTGAGAGGTTGCTGGGTCTATTGAAGCTGTTGGCTCATCTGCCAGAATAAGGGGTGGATTCTTTAAGATAACTTTTGCCAAGGCAACCCGTTGCGATTCTCCGCCCGATAACTCAAAGATGCGCTTATCTAGGTCAAGATAAGCCAGGCCGACCTGTTCTAAAGCCTGCTTCTGCCTCAACCGCTGTTCCGACCGACTCAACTTTTGACCAATGAGACCTAGCTTAAGGTTTTCTTCAATACTTTGGTTTTCAATTAAGCCAAAGTTCTGGAAGAGGTAGCCCAATTCGTGACGGAAAAAATCACTCGATTTATAATTGGCCAAGTCTTTACCTCGGTAAAAAATCGTGCCATCATAAGATTCTAATTTCCCAATCATGTTCATCAAGGTTGTTTTTCCGCTACCACTTGAACCAATTAAGGCATAGACTTTTCCAGCCTCAAATGTTATTGAAAGATTCGAAAATAACTCTCGTTCTCCAAAAGATTTACTCACCTGTTTAAGTTTAATCATATTAACCTCCCTTCAAAACAAGCATGGACATCTTGTTTTCTTTCTGCATTTGGACATGTAACTGTAAAAGAGATAGACCAGTAAAGAGTAACGAGACTAAGAAAGCAACTACTATCTCTACCATAAGAAATACACTCGCAATAAATCCCAGTAAAAACACACCTAGTTGAGCAAAGAGATAAGTGCGATGGATTTCTAAGAACCTGAGACCTGCAATGCGTTTGATAAAAATGGCACGTCTAAATTCTTCAAAGTAGAGCCTATTCATAGTGTTAAACAACAAGATTGAAGTTGCAATCCCAAGCACAGCTCCTGCTAGCATTACCAAACGTTCCCTCTGGATATTATCCAATAATGTGATGTAGTTGTGGTAACCTGTTTGCATTTCTGAGACCCAATTTTCAATGCCTTGTCTCTGGATAAGCTCCTGGGCATCAGACAATTGATTAAAGAGAACGTAGTTCTGTACTGCGTCTACCCAAAACAAAACGGACTGTGGACCAGTTGATTGGGGTGTTATAACAATGATGATTGGATCTTTCAAAAACTGCTGGTAAGAAATAGGGGTCGTATTATACACAAAACGATCCTGACCTGATTCCAAATAACCTACCGTAGCAGTCATTTGCTGTCGTTCATCTTGACTAGATATGCGACTGGTTAAGTCGTCTTCAAAAACAGATTTATAATGTTCTTCCTCTGAACGGAGGTGTTCAGGCAGCAATAAGACAAACTCCCCTACATCAAGGTGATTCATCTTTTGCTCAATAGTTGTATCTACAGGAATGTTTTGACGCTCCAAGTATTGCGGTGTGACGATAAGGACATTGCCATTCGGGCTGTAATCGTGCCATTCTGTAGAGGTTATAAAGTTTTTGGAGGAAGCCATGCCATTTTGCAAAGTACGGTCAATTAACTGGTGTCTAGATAAGAAAGCCTTTTGTTCTGAAACAGCCAGATCCATCAATTGATACCAAGTTCTGAGTTTCCTTTGAGCTTGTTCATCAAAACCAGGACTCGTTCCTTCACGGCTGAATGATAGGGTAATCAGTTGCCTTTCCTGGCTCCAAGCCTCTTGTCCAATCCGATGCTGTTGCCAGGCTTGGGAATACTTTAAGCTACTCCCTATTCCCAGCGTTACAATAATAATCGCTAATAGTTGACCGATTAAAATCAAACTAATGATTCCTCTGACAGGCACTTGCCCTTTTATAATCTGCATCAGGTGTATCTTTTTTATCCCAACTGCGAAGAGTTGAGCGAAAAACAGGGAGATCGACAACAAGATGAGATTATAACAGAGCAAGCCTGCTCCTATGGTCATTAGGGATTGCGTTGGAAGCGACAGAATTTTTTGCATAAGAATGGCGAGCACGCCAGCTAAACTGAAACCAACAGCTATCCCTTTCAAATCCTCACCAACTGGTCTAAGGAAAATGGACCACCGTTTCTCTCCTGAAATGAGGCGAATGCCCGACGAACGTAATTGGCTAATTTGACTAATTAAAGTCAGTGCTCCAAAGGTTAAGATGAAAATCAATAGACTGATTAACTGAAATCCGTTACTAAAGATAGCCATTAACGTAGATAGTTTAGATGGAATTGTCAGGTGCATGTTAGTCAAGCCAAGTTGACTTAGCTCCTCCCTTAGCAAGTGAATATCTAGGTTTCCATCGAATACAAAATAGTTTGTTTCAACACTACTACTTTGAGCATCTTCTAGATTTTTTTCCTGTAGCCCATCAGGCAACTTTCCGTTCCCAAAGGTCGTATAAGAAAACACTGGAGTACCTTCTGAGTTAGGATCCTGGTGTTGAATCGCAATAAAGCTATCCGTTTCTTCTGCTAGTTTTTCCAAGCGTGTAGCAACATGCTGAAAAGTTGTTTCAGGGGAAGAATCATGTACAACAACGTTGGGGTAATAATGGGAGACATATGTATCAGTCCAAATGGTAAATACCCAAACAAAGAACAAACTAGCAAGCAGGTTGGATATGAGTATAAATAATTTTTTCATAGTGCATTCCTTATTCTAAAATAGAGGACAGAAATACCACTGCCCTCTATAAACTAACAAGCTTACTAAACTATTGATAAAAGAATCTTCTTCAATTATTCTTTACCATCCCGCATCAAATGTAATTTGCTCCCCAAAATTTGTATTAATAAACGCATAGGCCGTACTATGTGCTCCTGCATAAACTGTTTTTTGATTGTCACGTTCATTACTTCCAACATAGGCCCAGTGATACTCTGAACCATGATAATAATTCGAAAATGCTCCCCAATTATATGGATCATGATGACCTCCATAGGTCCACTCGCCACCACGGTGAGAAGCTGCCAAAACAGGAAGAGCCAAACTAAATGCCAAAACGGCAAGGGATGATGCAACTACTTTTCTAAATTTTAACATATTATTACTCCTCTAAATGAAATATTATGAAAATGAGCGAAATGCAACTACATATTTTAATTAGAAATCTCAGTCTGAATTATAGTATCCTATTTTTTTCTCCTTTCTAACTGCACGTTCCTTTCCACAGGCAGAGACCTAATTTTATAAACTAATCTTAAATACTTTAGATTTTGTAACTCATAATTTTCAACAGTTGGTTAGCTATGAAAGCATTTTATCAAACATCTCCATTCTTATATCTATCTGGTATTGTTACAAGCTCTCATCAGAATACCTTTCTCTAAATAGTTGAATTTTAAAGTAATACGAAATCAATCAGCCTTCCCAACATCAAGACCATTGGACTTCTTTTGTGATTGCACTCGAATCTCCAATTGTTTATTCTTCTGAATGAATTGTTGGTAAGGAATTGTATTACTAAACATAAAAACACCTAGTAATGCAAATGTAACTATTTTTTTAATTCCACGTTTTTTTCTCATGCAATGAAACCCCTTTCTGTTTCCTTGTTTTTATTCTAACACATATATATTATTCAGTCAATTGTTTTTATTGTATTTTGAACTTTTTTTTCTTATTATTACCTTAGAGAATTTTTTATTTCTTTAACTTGCTATTTTGAACTAAAAATTTTATAATGAAATTAAGCAAATAGGAAGGATTATTATCTTTAATGAATACACTCGCAGAGAAATTCAGATTGAAAAGAAAAGAGTTGAGACTCTCCCAACAAACTCTTGCAGAAGGAATTTGTGAACAAAGCCAGATTAGTAAAATTGAGAGAGGGCATTTTATTCCCTCCGCAGACCTTTTGTTCAAACTCTCACAACGGCTCGAAGTGCCATTAGATTATTTTTTTAATGAACAAATTGAAATTAAATCTAACCTCTCTAATTTCAAGCAATTATCTGCTCGACTATTAGATGACAGAAATTATGACAATTTGGAATATATTTATAGAATAGAGATTGAACGAAGTACTTTTCTAACACTAGAAGATCGAACTTACCTTGAATGGATTAAAGCTATTATTGACTTCTATCAATATGACAGTAAGTATGAGGCAATTTCTTCATTGGAAAATATATTATTAAAAGTCTCCTCAAATACTCTGATTTATTTAAAGGTATTGAATACTCTATCTAATTTCTATTCCTTAGTGGGTCGTGAACAAGAATATGAGGCAAACTACTCTCATTTAATGGAGTTATATCAGACAAAAAATTTTGAGCATCAAGAGTTTTTATTTGGCTACATCAGAGTTCGTTACAACTACGCTCACTACCTAGTGTCAAAGGAA
>JAGZLW010000083.1 GCA_018364455.1 Streptococcus mitis
GGATTGGAAAACAATTGTCAGTGATGAGGATGCCGTTTATGATAAGGTTATCCAGATGGATGTCTCAGACTTGGCTCCTATGGTGACCTGGGGAACCAACCCTGCTATGGGGGTTGACTTTGACAGTAGCTTCCCAGAAATTAAAGATATGAATGATGAGCGAGCTTACAACTACATGGACTTAGAGCCAGGTCAAAAGCCGGCTGATATTGAACTAGGCTATATCTTTATCGGTTCATGTACTAATGCTCGTCTCAGCGACTTGCAACTGGCTGCGCGATTTGTTAAAGGGAAGAAAATAGCCCCCAATCTAACGGCTATCGTGGTTCCAGGCTCTCGTCCTGTCAAACGAGCTGCGGAGAAATTGGGCTTGGATAAAGTTTTCTTAGATGCTGGCTTTGAGTGGAGAGACCCAGGTTGTTCCATGTGCCTAGGGATGAATCCTGACAAGGTACCTGATGGTGTTCACTGTGCCTCAACCAGCAATCGTAACTTTGAAGACAGACAGGGCTTTGGCGCTAAGACCCATCTTTGCAGTCCAGCCATGGCAGCAGCAGCAGCTATTGCAGGGCGTTTCGTAGATGTTCGACAAATGCCAGAAGCCCAGTAAGGAGAGGATATGGAGAAATTTACAGTTTATACGGGAACGACCGTTCCTCTCATGAATGATAATATCGACACCGACCAAATCCTACCCAAGCAGTTTCTCAAGTTAATTGATAAAAAAGGCTTTGGTAAGTACCTCATGTATGCTTGGCGTTATTTGGATGACAAGTATACTGAGGATCCAGACTTTGTCTTTAACCGACCTGAATATCGCAAAGCCAGTATTCTCATTTCAGGGGATAACTTTGGGGCAGGTTCTTCGAGGGAACACGCAGCTTGGGCTCTAGCTGACTATGGTTTTAAAGTCGTGATTGCGGGGTCTTTCGGTGATATTCATTACAATAATGAACTTAATAATGGTATGTTGCCTATTGTTCAGCCCAGAGAGGTTCGAGAGAAACTGGCCCAGCTACAACCAAGTGACCAGGTAACTGTGGACTTGGAACAACAAAAAATCATCTCACCAGTTGGAGAATTCACTTTCGAAATAGATAGCGAGTGGAAACACAAGCTCTTAAATGGTTTGGATGATATCGGTATTACTTTGCAGTATGAAGATTTGATTGCTGCCTATGAAAAACAACGACCAGCCTACTGGCAGGATTAGAAGAAAATTAGAAAAGGAAATAGAACTATGACAAAACACATTCAATGGAACGGAACACTTTCACAAGAAGGCTATGATATTTTAAAAGGTGAGGGCGGATGTATCGTTTGCCCTACTAAAGTTGGTTACATTATCATGACTAGCGACAAGGCAGGACTTGAACGCAAGTTCGCAGCCAAAGAGCGTAACCGTAACAAACCAGGCGTTGTTCTCTGTGGTAGCATGGATGAGCTTCGCGCTTTAGCACAACTCAACCCAGAAATTGAAGCCTTCTACCAAAAACATTGGGACGAAGATATTCTTCTTGGTTGTATCCTTCCTTGGAAACCAGAAGCCTTTGAAAAACTCAAAGCATACGGTGATGGCCGTGAAGAACTGATGACTGACGTGCGTGGTACTAGCTGTTTTGTTATCAAATTTGGGAAAGCTGGTGAACAATTAGCTGCCAAACTTTGGGAAGAAGGCAAGATGGTCTATGCCTCATCTGCAAACCCATCTGGAAAAGGAAATCGTGGTAAGGTAGAAGGTATCGGAGAACGCATCGAAGGGGCAGTTGACCTTGTTATCGAGGCAGACGACTACGTGGCATCCATCCAACCTGACAAAACGATTGAAACTCGCTACGAGCAAGGTGTGATGGTCTCTATGGTCGATAAAGACGGCAAACTCATTCCAGAACAAGGAGGAGCTCGCTCAACTTCACCAGCTCCAGTTGTAATCCGCAAAGGGCTTGACATTGATAAGATTATGATGCACCTGTCAGACACCTTTAACTCATGGGACTACCGCCAGGGAGAGTATTATTAGAATGTAGAAGAACTGGGGAGAAAATAATCTCTCCTCTTTCTTTTGTTTTTGACGCAAGTAAAAACCGAACAATATAATTTAAATTATAAAATTATTTGACAAAAACTGTACTTTGATTTATAATTAATTAAGGAAACGTCGGAAAAGGCGTAGTGATGCGAGAGCATAGGTAGGTCATTACAAAAGAAACGAGACATCGATATGTTAAATGAATTTCCAATTTTTGATTACGAAGATATTCAATTGATTCCAAATAAATGTGTCATTAAAAGCCGTGCAGAAGCAGATACAAGTGTCACTCTAGGAAAGCACACCTTTAAACTACCTGTTGTGCCAGCTAATATGCAGACGATTTTGGATGAAAATGTAGCAGAGCAACTGGCTAAAGGTGGTTACTTCTACATTATGCATCGTTTTGATGAGGCAGGGCGCATTCCTTTCATTAAACGCATGCACGATCAAGGGCTCATTGCTTCTATCTCCGTCGGTGTTAAGGATTATGAGTATGATTTTGTCAGCCAGCTCAAGGCTGATGCTCCGGAATACATCACAATTGACATCGCTCATGGTCATGCAGATAGCGTGATTTCTATGATTCAACACATCAAGAAAGAATTGCCAGATACTTTTGTTATTGCTGGAAATGTAGGAACACCAGAAGCGGTGCGTGAATTGGAAAATGCGGGTGCGGATGCTACTAAAGTTGGAATCGGTCCTGGTAAGGTTTGTATCACCAAGGTCAAGACTGGGTTTGGTACAGGTGGTTGGCAGCTAGCAGCTCTTCGCTGGTGTGCT
>JAGZLW010000039.1 GCA_018364455.1 Streptococcus mitis
CCTCTTCAAAGTCCTCTGGAACACATTCTCGTCCCTTGAGATAATCATAGGTGGTTTGATCCGGATTCATGATTCCCATCTTAGAACCAAACTCGATGGACATATTGCAGATAGTCATTCGCTCTTCCATGCTCAGTGCATCAATCGCTTGTCCCCGATATTCCACCACATAGCCAACACCACAGGCAACGCCGTACTTGGCAATCAAGGCTAGAATGAAATCCTTAGAATAAACTCCTTTTTGAGGAACACCAGTGAATTCTACCAGCATTTTCTTGGGTTTGACCTGCCAGAGTGTCTGTGTCGCGAAGACATGTTCGACCTCACTGGTCCCAATTCCAAAAGCGATCGCTCCGAAAGCCCCGTGGGTTGCTGTGTGACTGTCTCCACAGACGATGAATTTTCCTGGTTGGGTTCGTCCTGTTTCTGGACCTACCATGTGAACGATACCTTGTTTTTCAGAACCGTGAGCCGCATGTTCAATTCCAAACTCCTCAACATTTTCAGCCAGCTTATCAATTTGCGCCTTGGAAATGACATCTCGAATATCGTAGATATTGACCGTCGGGACATTGTGGTCAAAGGTTCCAAATGTCAAGTCTGGTCGTCTCAATCTGCGTCCTGCATCTCGTAATCCTTGAAAAGCCTGAGGACTGGTCACCTCGTGGATATAGTGCTGATCCACATACATGAGTTGCGGCTGCCCCTCTTCTCCTGTGATGACATGACGGTCCCATAATTTATCAAAAATCGATTTTCCTGCCATCCATTACCTCCAAATAACATATAAGGCTACTAGTGTGGACACCATCCCGAGAAACCAAACTGTTTTAAAATACCATTTTCGAGTCTTGTGGTGAAAGATGATTCCTGCTAGCCAGGCACCAAAACCACCACAAGTAAAGGCTAAAATAAGTAAGATTTTCTCAGGAATGCGCCAAGCTCTTCTCCTCGCCTTGGATTTGTCAATGCCATAAATGATGAAAATCATGACATTCCAAATCAAGAGGGCAAGAGTAATTTTTTCATCTAACTTCATAACCTTGCAATAATAGCTTCCGTCATTTCCTTAGTCGAAGCCTGTCCACCTATATCTCTTGTTAAAACACCAGCTGCCAAACTTGCCTCAACAGCATGCTCGATACACTCCGCATCCTTATAACGTCCAAAACTATCTCTCAACATCATGGCCACTGATAAAATCATGGAGATAGGATTGGCAATTCCTTGACCAGCAATATCAGGTGCTGAACCGTGAATAGGTTCATAGAGACTTGGTCCATTTTCAGAATGACTGGCTGATGGCATAACTCCAAGTGTGCCAGATAGAACGCTTGATTCATCAGAGAGAATATCTCCGAAAAGATTTTCTGTCACGATGACATCAAACTTAGCAGGATTGGTAATCATGAGCATGGCAGCTGAGTCCACCAACTGGTGCTCCAAGGTTACATCTGGAAAATCCTGTGATACCTTCTCAGCTACTTTCCGCCAGAGTTTTGATGTCGCTAGAACATTTTGCTTATCGATACTAGTAACGATTTTTCTGCGATTTCTTGCAATTTCAAAGGCTTTGCGAATAATCCGCTCCACCTCCTCATAGCTATAGTCGTTGATATCACGCGCTTTTCGCTCTTCAAGAATATGATCTCCAAAGTAAATCCCACCTGTCAACTCCCGCACCACGACAAAGTCAACCCCAGCAATTCGTTCTGATTTTAGTGGTGACAAATGCTTGAGACTCTCAAAAATCTTAACAGGGCGAATATTAGCATAGAGATTGAGTTCCTTACGGAGGGCTAGCAAGCCTTGTTCAGGCCGAACCGTTGCACTATCATACTGAGGACTACCGATAGCCGCTAGGAGAATGGCATCCGCTTCTCTACTTGCCTTGAGGGTTTCATCAGGTAGGGGATGCCCTGCAGCATCAATACCTGCACCTCCAAAAGGTCGTCTATCAATCTCATAGTCAAAACCTGTTTTTTCAGCTAGAGCTTCCAGAACCTCTAAACCAGCCTCCATGATCTCTGGACCGATTCCATCCCCTGCTAGAGCTACTATTTTCTTTGTCATAGCCTTCTCCTTTACACACTAGGCATGTCGCGATAGGAAACGCTACGTCCCATCTCACCAGCATTCTCTTTTTGAACAAAGGTATTAGCATTGATGTAGGCAATAGCAGATGCTTTCAGTACATCGAAATCAAGTCCCGCTGCATTAAAGATGGTTTCTGTATCTCTGTTTTCAACAGTGACCAAGACCCGAGCTTGGGCATCAATTCCATCTGTCACCGCATCAATGGTATAGGACACCAAGCGAACGGATTGATTGAAGAATTTGTCAATAGCGTTGAAGATAGCCTCAACAGAGCCTTGCCCGGTTGCATTAAATTCGACCTTCTCACCATCCATATTGGCTAGGCTAACGAGTGCTTCAATGTTATTGTCTGCATGAGTTTGAAGTTGCAAATCATCAAAGTGGAAGCCTTCTGGATTTTCAACCATGGTTCCAGCTACCAGAGCTCGAATATCTGCATCTGTGATTTCTTGTTTCTTATCTGCCAGAGCCTTGAACTTAGCAAAGAGTGGTTTGATATCTTCTTCTGTATAATCTAGGGCCAATTCTCTTAGTTTTTCAACAAAGGCATGGCGGCCAGACAATTTACCAAGCGGAAGACTATTACTCTTAACTCCAACCAATTCAGGGGTGATAATTTCATAAGTAAGAGGATTTTTAAGGACTCCGTCTTGGTGAATACCAGATTCGTGAGAGAAGGCATTGCCACCAACCACAGCCTTGTTTTTAGGAACTGGAATACCAGAGAAGCGAGAAACCATTTCTGACGTATTCATTGTTTCATCCAAAACAATATCACTAGTTACTTGGAAGAAATCCTCACGAATCTTCAAAGCAACAGCTACTTCTTCAAGAGCAACATTACCTGCGCGTTCACCGATACCATTAATAGTTCCCTGGACACGTCCAGCACCGTGTTTAATTGCTGTCAAAGTATTTGCAGTTGCCATACCGAGATCATCATGACAGTGGACACCAAAGACAACTTTATGATCTGATTTAATATTTTCAGTCAAGTGATCAAAGATGCGTGCAAACTCTTCTGGAGTGGTGAATCCAACCGTATCAGGAATATTGATATAAGATGCACCAGCATCAACCGCTGTTTGAACGACTTGTAATAGGAAATCCAACTCTGTTCTAGTCGCATCCTCTGGAGAGAATTCGACCACTTCAAACTTAGAACGTGCATAAGAGACATGCTCCTTAATAGCTTCTAGAATCTCTTCCTTGCTCTTATTGAGCTTGTACTTGCGGTGAATCGGACTGGTAGCGATAAAGACATGAATCTGTGGATACTTGGCATCCTTAAGTGCCTCATAACAAGCATCAATATCAGATTTTACAGAACGAGCTAATCCTGTCACTGCTGTTTTTTTCATGGCTTTAGCAATTTCTTGAACGGCTATAAATGAATCTGGACTAGCAGCCGGAAAACCAGCTTCAATTACAGAAATTCCCCATTTCTCCAGCTGTCTTGCAATGGAAACTTTTTCCTTTATTGAGAAGTTAACACCAGGTGTTTGTTCCCCATCACGAAGACTTGTATCAAAAAATTCAACTTTACGCATAAGATTTCCCCTTTTCCAAATGTGGTTTTTAAAAAAACATCTCGCTTAGAAGTCCAAGCGAGATGTTGATTCACTCCCGCTTGGTAAGCCAAACAGGACTAATGCTTTTTGCACTAGCCCGAGTACCTCAACAACAAAGCAAATTGATTAAACTTAGCTGTTTTCATGTTTGACTTTCTCCTTCGTTTGATATCTTGTTTAGTATTTTAGCATAGACAAAACTACTTGTCAAGAAAAAATCCAATATTTTCTGAAAATTTCTTCAGTATAGAATATTTAGCTAATTGAAAGTTCTTGAAAATCCTTGAAATATTTCATTTTTTAGAGGTTAAGCTCCAACTTTTCTCTATCAATTCCAGTACCATTTCATCTGACAAAGTATCATCAAAAGCCACACTAATCCAGTAGCGTTTGTTCATATGAAAAGCTGGATAAATACCCTTTTGTGAAAGTAAGTCCGCTACTTGGTCATGTTTGAGGTTAATTGCTTCAACTAGACCTTCTCTACCCTTTTCAAGTTTATCCCAAGAAATTTTCATCAAAACGGCATACCACTTTTGATTACCTTCATGTCTTAAAACTGCTGAATCAGGCGATTTCTCCCACAAATACTCCAACTGGTTTCCATACTTTTCCTGAACCTGAGCCATGATTCGCTTAGTCTGAGGACAAATGAAATCTTGCACATCAAAACAAGCCTTTCGAATCTGGAGGAGAATCTCCAGACAAGCCTCACGGACACTTGCAACAAAACTTCCTTTAAAACTTTCCATATGGACTTGAGGATAGAGGTCACCAGTCTCCTGGTCAAAGACTTGAAAACTCACATTATCATCAGTGATGGACACAGTCATAACAAAGTCACCCTGCAAAATCTGGCAACTATAGGTCCAGACTTCCCAATTTTCTACAAAACCATAGGCACGAGCCTTTTCTTGATTAAACTGATAAGATTTAAAAATTTCAAACATAAGTGAAAACTGCTACCCAAAGCTAGCAGTTCCTTTCTATTTTTTAAAAGACAACCTTGGTTCCATGCAATTGTGTCACGCCCAACTGGTCGATAAAGGTTTGACGGTTGTCCAAGTCAATCCCCCCACCTGGTAGAATTTCAATCTTACCTTTAGCATGCTCCAAAATTCTGTGATAGTGAGCAAAACGTTTTTCTAAGGAGTCACCAGATACACCAGCACGAGTTAGGATACGAGTGACACCGGCTTGGCTGAGCCAGTCAATAGCTTCCAGTTGATCCTCATCACTCAATTCATCAAAGGCCATGTGAAAGACAATTTCCATCCCTTTTGATGCCGCAATTAACTTTTCAAGATTAGGCTTATCCAACTTCTTCTCACCAGTTAAAGCCCCAAATACAACTCCTTGACTTCCAGCCTGAGCAGCCAACCGAATGTCTTCTAGCATAATTGCAATTTCTAGTTCATTATAGACAAAGTCGCCACCACGTGGACGAATCATGGTCATGATGGTCGTATCGTAGTTAGCTGCCAATTCAACCGCTGCCTTGGTCACTCCATAGCTGGGCGTTGTCCCACCAACTGCTAGATTATCACAGAGTTCGATTCGACGAGCTCCAGCCTCCATCGCTTTTTCAAGCAAGGTCACATTTTCAGCACAAAATTCGTAAATCATTTGATTCTCCTTGAAGATTACTTTGAATTTATTATATCATATTGTGGTGAATATGCTTTCATTTTTATCAAGGGAAATAGTTACAAATTTTACTTATTCTTTGTCTGGAATGACCTTGAAGAGATAATAAGTGATAAATATGGTCAAGGCTCCCAGACCGATTTTGACTGGTAAGAGAGGGGCAAAATAAATGGAAATTCCCATCAATATATAGATAGATACGATGATTTTTTTCTTACGTTCACGCGCAATAGACCTAGTCTCGCGAAAATCAGCTACATATGCTTGATAGAGCTTGGTATGATACAACCAATCTTCGAAGCGCTTGGAACTTCTAGAGAAACAAGCAATAGACAACAAAAGAAAAGGCGTTGTCGGCAACAAGGGTAAAACTACCCCAACAATAGCCAATGCCAGTGATAAAAAACCAATAATTAGATAAATAATACGCATAACTTCTCCTAATTAAAATAATCCTCTTCTAGTTTCGCATAAAATGATGAATTTTGTCAAGTTCCAACCAAAAAGAGCCTGAAATTCACTTTCAGGACTCTCCTCTTATTTAATCTTTTCTTCTTCGTAGTCACCCTTGCTACAAACAACCTGCTTGCCACCACCACGGACTTTTTTCTCCATGAGGAAGTTGCCACATTTTGGACAGTCACGACCAACAGGCTTGTCCCAAGAGGTAAATTCACATTCTGGATAGCGATTGCAACCATAGAAAAGGCGGTTACGTTTGGTTTTTCGCTCAATGATCTGTCCCTGATGACAACTTGGACACTCAACACCAATCTCTTTCACGATTGCTTGAGTATGACGGCAATCTGGGAAATTGCTACAAGCGTAGAACTTACCAAATCGACCAAGTTTAATGACCATTGGACTGCCACACACTTCACAGTCAAATCCAGCTGGTTCATCCTTGATTTGGATTTTTTCCATTTCTTCTTCAGCCTTGGCGACTTCTTTAGAAAATGGTTTGTAAAAGGCATCAATAACACGTTGCCACTGCTCTTTTCCAACCTCGACATCATCAAGCTTGCCTTCCATTTCAGCTGTAAAGGTCACGTTTACGATATCTGGGAAATATTCTACAATGAGCTTATTAACAATTTCTCCCAACTCTGTCGGTTCAAAGCGTTTGGCTACAAGACGAACATAATAACGTTTCTGAATGGTTTCAATGGTTGGTGCGTAGGTTGACGGACGGCCAACCCCATTTTCCTCCAAGGTCTTGATCAGTGTCGCTTCAGAATAACGAGCAGGCGGTTGGGTGAAATGTTGCTCTGGTTTGCTATTAACCTGCTTAACCACATCTCCAATAACCATATCTGGTAACATCTTATTCTTATCAGAATCATTATAAATGGCAAGATAACCATCAAACTTAACCTGACTGCCATTAGCAGCAAATTGGACCCCATTTTGAGACAATTTAACAGCCATAGTATCAAAGACAGCAGCTGTCATCTGGCTCGCTACAAAACGATTCCATATAAGGGTATAAAGCTTGAGCTGATCCTTGTTCAGATACTTAGCAATACTTTCAGGTGTATTAAAGACACTTGACGGACGAATAGCCTCATGGGCATCCTGAGCACCTGATGCATTTTTTACCTTGCTACCATGCTTAGAGTACTTGCTACCAAAACTATCTGTAATGAAACTTGCTGCTTCATTTTGCGCTACAGGGCTGATACGAGTTGAATCGGTACGCATATAGGTAATCAAACCTTGAACACCAGAACCAATATTAATCCCTTCATAGAGCTGTTGGGCAACCATCATGGTCTTTCGAGTACGGAAATTGATTTTATTAGCCGCATCCATCTGCATAGATGAAGTGGTATAGGGTAATGGAGCATTGCGTTTGCGCTCTTTCTTATCTACCTGATCTACTGAAAAGTCTTTACTAGTCAGACGAGACAAGACTTCCTTAACCTCATCATTACTAGTCAGTTTCATCTTTTTGCCATCTACTCCATAGAAAGCAGCCTGGAATTGTTTGGTTCCCTTTTTAAAGACAGCATCAATTGTCCAGTATTCTTCTGGCTGGAAAGCATTGATTTCATTTTCACGGTCAATGATGAGTTTAAGGGCAATGGACTGTACGCGCCCTGCTGATAAGCCCTTCTTGACCTTCTTCCACAAAATAGGCGAAATCGAATAGCCTACCAAGCGGTCTAGGACACGACGAGCCTGTTGGGCATCGACCAAGTCCATATCAATCTTGCGAGGTTCTTTAAAAGCATTTTTGACCGCATCCTTAGTGATTTCATTGAAGACCACACGGTTGGCATCATTTTCATCTAAATTGAGAATATGAGCCAAATGCCAAGAAATCGCTTCTCCTTCACGGTCCGGGTCACTCGCCAGAAAGACTTTATTAGCTTTTTTAGCTTCTTTTTTCAAGTCATTGATGAGAGGACCTTTTCCTCGAATATTGATATATTGCGGTTCATAATTATTTTCAATATCGACGGACATACTGGATTTCTTCAAATCACGGATATGCCCGACACTGGCTAAAACCTTGTAGTTTCTGCCTAGATATTTTTCAATCGTCTTAGCCTTAGCAGGCGACTCCACGATTACTAGATTTTTTTTAACTATTGATTTTTTCTTTTTTGTTGCCGTAGCCACAGTATCACACCTTTTCAAAGTAATAAACTTTATAAAGTGTAAACCATTTTGCCATAACTGTCAAGACTTAGCTCCTATATATAGAAGAAAAGTTCATCTAGTAAGCGAAATTTCGTCTTATACTCAATGAAAATCAAAGAGCAAACTAGGAAACTAACCGCAGGTTGCTCAAAGCACTGCTTTGAGGTTGCAGATGAGACTGACGAAGTCAGTAACCATACCTATAGCAAGGTGATGCTGACGTGGTTTGAAGAGATTTTCGAAGAGTATTAAAATTCAAATTCTGCAAGAACATCCTGCCCACTGGTGACCAATTTTGCCCCTTCTTGAATCAAATGATGGCAACCGTCTGATAGTCCATCTAAAATACTACCAGGAATAGCAAAAACATCGCGCCCTTCTTCCATCGCTCTCTCACAGGTAATGAGACTACCTGAGCGCATCTTAGCCTCTGCTACAATCACACCTCGACAAAGTCCAGCAATGATGCGATTACGGGCAGGAAAATGAAATTTTAGAGGTTGTTCGCCAGGTCCATACTCACTGAGAACCAGATGATCATTGCCGATGTAGTCTTGCAAACGTTTATTGGCTTTAGGATAAAACACATCCAGTCCTGTTCCAATCACTGCAATGGTTTTTCCGCCATTCTGAAGAGCTGCCATATGAGCTGCTGTATCAATCCCCTTGGCTAATCCACTGACGATAACCAGTTCATTTTCCAAGCTATGAATGACTTTTTCAACTGACTTAGCTCCCTGTTTGCTACAAGCACGACTTCCTACGACTGCTACCTTAGGGAATTTCAAGAGATCAAGATTTCCCTTGTAAAATAAAAGTACAGGCGCATCATATATTTCACTCAAATCCCAAGGATAACAGTCATCTAAAATGGAGAAAGATGGAAATTTTTGAAACTCCTTCTCCAAATGCGCATCGTCTATCTGAAAATAACGTTCCATAAAAACAGCTGGATTTCTGCAACCTGAAATTTCTGCAATATCACCTAACAACAGTTCTTGATCAACATTTTCACCGTATTCTAGAACGTTCAAAATCTGTTGATTGGTCAAACCTGATTTTTTTAACTTATAGATTTCATAGTTTGTGATTTTCATAAATATCTCCATTTCTTTTTCTAGTCATCTATTTATTCGTAAAAAAATCAAAAAAACATCCGACTATTTTAGCCAGATGTTGGAATCTTTAATTTTCGTTTTTAAGAATTTCTTCTAATTTATGATAGTCTTGGACACTATCAATCTCATAGATGCTATTGCCTTCTAGTTCTTCAACATAGACATCTAGCTCTTTGATGTTATCCTTAACCATATTGTCCCAGTAGAGATCAACAAATTCGCCACTTGCATAAGCCTTATCGATAAAGCTGACAATCTTTTCTGCAGTTGGAGCATCCCAGAAGGATACACCACTAAGGATGCGACCTGCCTTACTATCAACAGTAATATCTTGAACCTTGTAGTCATCTCCATAGACCAAGAACCATTCGTTGGTACAATCTTCACGATAAACACTAAAATAAGTCGAACGTGTCAAATCATTGCGGAACATATTTTTGAAGAGATAATTATCGGCATCAATAACATAGCTGTTGGCCAATTCTTCTTTTACAAGATAGAGAGAGTAAAAGTTATTGTAGTCAGCGTATTTATCATTGAAAACGAGGCGAACACCGTATTTCTCTTTCAAGTAATCGAATTGTTCTTTAAGATAACCGACAATGATGATGATATCATGGATTCCCTTTTCTTTGAGAAACTCAATTTGGTATTCAATCAAAGGTTTTTGATTAACCTGAACCAAGGCTTTAGGGGTATTTTCAGTCATAGGACGCAAGCGAGTTCCCAATCCTGCTGCTAAGATAATGGCTTTCACACGAATCTCCTTTATTCTTTAATAATAATATAAACTCCAGCAATGACGACAAGTGACGTAATAATTGTCAGCATATCTAGCGGTGCACCCAAGAAAACAACTGCAAACAAGACAGTCCAAACTACATAACTCACGTTCAAGCCTGTAGCCTTGGCTGGTTGCAAGCGATTGATAGCGATATAATAAGCCAAGTAGGAAATCATATCAAAGGCTGCAAAGACAATCATGAGACCTAGCAATTGTCCATTGGCCACTTCTGCAAATGACTGATGAGAGAAGAGCACAATCACAAGATAGGACAAGAATGAAGTCACTTGACGGATTAAGAGGGCTTCGATTTCACTCAATTCACTTTCCATGGCAAAAGAGCTAAGAACACTCTCACTTCCCCATGCAATAGCACAAACTAAAGCACAAAGAATCCCAATGTAGAAGGAATTGACCTGTTCAACCTTATAGGTCTGAGCAATAATCCCTCCAATAATCAAGACAATCCCAAACACAGTATTTTTCGAAATCTTGTGCTTCAAAAAGAAGAAAGCCAATAAAACTGAAATCGCAGGATAAATAGCCGATACAGATGAAGCTAAGGAACTTCCGATATACTTAACCGCATAAAGATTGGCCTGCATACCGATAGGGCCTGCTAGCAAGGCTCCGATGATAACACTAACATTGCGAATATTTAAGAAAATTGAGAGACGAACTTTTCCTTCTTTTACCAAGAGAAAAGCTAGTAAGATAAAGATACTCAAGAAATCGTGAGCAGCGGCCACCACAAAGGGCGACAAATCTGTAAAAATCGAAAAGATATAAGCACTAATCGTTAGACCTAAACCCCAGAAAATACCTGAGAGTAGACCAAAAGAAACTCCATTTTTATTTTTCATCTGAACCTCCATAATATGACAAACCTTTAACAGCTCTTTGGTAACGACTCACACCATAGTCACCAAAATCTGCACCTTGCTCTTCTTTGTAGACTGTCCATAGACTCCAAATAGCATCTTGCAAAATTTTATAGATTGCAATCTTTTCACGAGAGACAGGTGTTTGCTCACTCTCATAGTGAGACAAGAAGTCTTCTTCCTCTTGACGAGTGAATTCAGACTCTAAAAAGAGGGCAGCCAAATCCCACATTGGATCGTTCATTGATGAATATTCCCAGTCAATCAGATAAAGTCGTCCTTGTGGTGACTCGATAAAGTTTTCAGGCACCAAATCGATATGACAAGATTTTCTGTCAACACCTAAGTCAGCCAGTCTTTTCTCTAAGGAGAAGACTTCTTCTCGAACAGCTTCATAGTTGACATAAGGGATTTTCGCTTCAATCAAGGATTCGTATTTTTTGATTTCTTCAAAAGGAGCAAATTCTCCCCTTAATTCCTTACCAGAAGCATGAATCGTTTGTAATATTGGAGCAATTTTATCAAATTTGGTCTTGATTGACGTTGAATCAAGCGTAATCGCAGATTCGATATACTCATTTACTTTGATACCAGCTTCAATATCAAAAAGATAATTTTTTACATCTAGGTCTAAATCCTTTAGCAGTTCAAGATTGTACTTTTCATCTTGACGATTGATAAGCTTTTCTGTCCCTTTACCAAAGAATTTAACAATGTATTGCTTATTTGTTGTTTTGACCAAATAGTTTTGATTGGTCATTCCCCCCAATTGTTCAACACTGAGGACTTCCTCTTCTTGACTAAGTAGGGAAGAAATTTTCTCTTTAATGATTTTCTCCACAATTAACCTCCAGCACCTATACTTCCCATTTAAACACAGTTTTAAATGCTGTATTTAAATCGGTCGCAAAGACACGGTGAATATCTTTAATTTCTCTTACAGGTTCTTCTAGATAAAGGATATTTTTAAGACGATTGGCAAATTTCTTGACTTCCATCATTTGGATTGCATTTTCAAAATCAATGCGACCAGAACGAGAGGAACCAACCAAGAGCAAGCCTTTTTCTAAGGCATCGCGTGTATTGAGATTGACTTTATACTCGCTAACACCCATCATGAGAATCGTTCCCTGAGGACGAATATAGCGAATCAAGTCATTAATGGCTGGTCCAGTACCATCACCACCACAACACTCAAAAGCATGGTCAAAGGTCAAATCTTCAGGAATATTATCAGTAATATGGCATTCTTTGGCAAATGAGAAAAGTTCCAATTTTTCCCAATGACGACCAATAACCACAATCTCTGCTTCTGGCAAAGTATAGTTGATAATATTGGCAACCACAAATGCTAAACTGCCATCTCCGATAACAGCGATTCGGTCCCGCTTGCTATGAGCAAGGGTCAATAGACGATTCATAGCGTGCATGCCGACACTGACAAACTCTGTAATCGCTGCGACCGTGTCTTCAATGGCATCATAAGCCACCACACGGTCTTTAGGGAGAGAAACAAACTCTCTCATAAAGCCATCAAAACCACTAGACAAGAAATGGGTCCCTGTCATGTAGTTCTCATAGAATTCTTCATCACTCTGCATAGGAGGCTGGTTTGGAATCATGACAACTTTTTGACCAACCTCATAGGTTCCCGTCGGGTCAGAAATAACGGTTCCACATGACTCGTGAATCATTGCCATTGGAAGCTTTTTGTTCAAAATCTTGGGATCACGTTTCCCTTGGTAGTAACGCTGATCCGCATGACAGACCGCCATGTAGTTGGGACGGATAAGGATATGATTTTCTTGGTCAATAGCCTCTTCCTGATATTTGACATTGATAAACTTAGGCTTAGTTAGTTGATAAATTTGATTAATCATTTTACTAGTCTTTCTCAATCATACTTTTTGCAATCTTCAAATCTGTTACGGTTGTAATCTTCAGATTTGAGTATTCACCCTTGGCCAAGGCTACATCTTTTCCTTTAATGACAAAGATTTTACATGCATCTGTCAAGATTTCCTTCTCTTCAGCAGAGAGAGAACCGTAAAGATCCATGAAGTCCTTGCAACGGAATGTTTGAGGTGTTTGTCCTTGATAAAGGTGAGCACGATTTGGAATATCTGTAATGAATTGACCATTGGTACTTTCAACGATAGTATCAACCGCTTCTACCACTGTATCCACTGCGTCATGATTTTGGGCAAGTTGGATATTGTCCTGAATCATGCGAAGTGTAATAAATGGACGAACAGAATCGTGGGTAACAATGATATCCTCTGGATTAAGCGGACGATAAGCATCAATGGCTTCAATGATTTTCTCAATACTTGTATTGCGGTCAGCACCACCTTTTGTAATGATGATACGTTCCTTATGAAGAGGAAGATATTTATCTACAAGATCTTCTGCATGAGAAACCCAGTCTCCATGAACCCCAACTACAATTTTTTCAATACTTGGTTCCAAGACAAATTTTTCAATTGTATGAATCAAAATAGGTCGATCACCTAGCTCTAAAAATTGTTTTGGCAAGTTACTGATTCCCATGCGTGTGCCAGTTCCACCAGCAAGAATTCCTGCATAAATCATCTATTTTCTCCTTTGTCTTACTAAAAAAACTTATTCTCTCTATTATACCACAATCTAGTCCTATCATGAAAGAAATACCGACCCTCCCGTTCTAGAATAGGAGGATTAAGCAGTTCTATTATTCAAAGAAACTAGTCCATTTCTAGTAATGACTAGGAATTCTGTAGTCATTACCAATAAATGGCTGTGAAATTTTAGAGTTCTCCAGAATAATATAATTTCCTTAAAGAAAACTTAAAATTAAGCTTTGAAACTTCAAAGTGATTACTTGACTTATACTCAATGAAAATCAAAAAGCAAACTAGGAAGCTAGCCGTAAGCTGTACTTGAGTACGGTAAGGCGACGCTGACGTGGTTTGAATTTGATTTTCGAAGAGTATTACTGCCCTTCATTTCTTATTAGCTGACTTTATGATATAATGAAAAACGAGGTAAATTGAATGAAAAGTATAAAATTAAATGCTCTATCTTACATGGGAATTCGTGTCTTGAATATTATTTTTCCCATCTTAACTGGTACCTATGTCGCACGTGTCTTGGACCGAACTGACTATGGTTACTTCAACTCAGTTGACACTATTTTGTCATTTTTCTTGCCCTTTGCGACTTATGGGGTCTATAACTACGGTTTACGGGCCATCAGTAATGTCAAGGATAACAAAAAAGATCTGAATAGAACCTTCTCTAGTCTTTTTTATTTGTGCATAGCTTGTACGATTTTGACCACCGCTGTCTATATCCTAGCCTATCCTCTCTTCTTTACTGATAATCCAATCATCAAAAAAGTCTACCTTGTTATGGGGATTCAACTCATTGCCCAGATTTTTTCAATCGAATGGGTCAATGAAGCTCTGGAAAATTACAGTTTTCTTTTTTACAAGACTGCCTTCATCCGTATCCTGATGCTGGTCTCTATTTTCCTGTTTGTCAAAAATGAACACGATATTGTTGTCTATACACTTGTGATGAGTTTATCGACACTGATTAACTATCTGATTAGTTATTTTTGGATTAAAAGAGACATTAAGCTTGTTAAGATTCACATAAGTGATTTTAAACCACTCTTTCTCCCTCTAACAGCCATGTTGGTCTTTGCTAATGCCAATATGCTCTTCACTTTTTTAGATCGTCTCTTCCTCGTTAAAACAGGGATTGATGTCAACGTTAGTTACTATACCATGGCTCAACGAATTGTGACCGTTATAGCTGGTGTTGTAACAGGAGCTATCGGAGTGAGTGTGCCTCGTCTCAGTTACTATCTAGGAAAAGGCGATAAGGAAGCCTATGTCGCACTTGTTAACAGAGGCAGTCGAATCTTTAACTTCTTTATCATTCCACTCAGTTTCGGACTCGTGGTTTTAGGACCAAATGCTATCCTACTTTATGGTAGTGAAAAATATATCGGAGGTGGTATCTTAACCTCTCTCTTCGCTTTTCGTACGATTATCCTGGCACTGGATACCATTCTTGGTTCCCAAATTCTCTTTACAAATGGCTATGAAAAACGAATCACAGTCTATACAGTCTTTGCTGGGCTACTCAATTTAGGCTTAAATAGTCTCCTCTTTTTCAACCATATCGTGGCTCCTGAATACTACTTACTGACAACTATGCTATCAGAGGCCTCTCTACTTGTTTTCTATATCGTTTTCATCCATAGGAAACAGCTCATCCACTTAGGACATATCTTTAGCTATACTATTCGATACTCGCTCTTTTCACTTTCCTTTGTAGGAATCTATTTCCTGATTAATTTCTTGTATCCTGTGGATATGGTCATTAATTTGCCATTTTTGATTAATACTGGTTTGATTGTCTTGCTATCAGCTATCTCTTATATTAGTCTACTTGTCTTCACAAAAGATAGCATTTTCTATGAATTTTTAAACCATGTCCTAGCCTTAAAAAATAAATTCAAAAGATCATAGGAGTTTAGAATGAAACAACTAACCATTGAAGATGCCAAACAAATTGAATTAGAAATTTTGGATTATATTGATACTCTCTGTAAAAAGCACAATATCAACTATATTATTAACTACGGGACTCTGATTGGGGCAGTTCGACATGAGGGCTTTATCCCTTGGGACGACGATATTGATCTGTCCATGCCTCGAGAAGACTACCAACGATTTATAAACATTTTTCAAAAGGAAAAAAGCAAATATAAGCTCCTTTCCTTAGAGACTGATAAGAACTACTTTAACAACTTTATCAAAATAACCGACAGTACAACTAAAATTATTGATACTCGGAATACAAAAACCTATGAGTCTGGTGTTTTTATCGATATTTTCCCTATGGATCGCTTTGATGATCCTAAGGTCATTGATATTTGTTATAAGCTGGAAAGCTTCAAACTTCTGTCTTTCAGTAAACATAAAAATATTGTCTATAAGGATAGCCTTTTAAAAGATTGGATACGAACAGCCTTTTGGTTGCTCCTTCGACCGGTTTCTCCTCGTTATTTCGCACATAAAATCGAGAAAGAAATTCAAAAATATAGTCGTGAGAATGGTCAGTATATGGCCTTTATCCCTTCTAAATTTAAGGAAAAAGAAGTATTCTCAAGTGGTACCTTCGATAAAACAATCGATTTACCCTTTGAGAATTTAAGCCTTCCCGCACCTGAAAAATATGATACTATTTTGACACAATTTTATGGAGATTATATGACCCTACCACCAGAAGAAAAACGCTTCTACAGTCATGAATTTCACGCTTACAAATTGGAGGATTAGGATGCAGTATTTAGAAAAAGAAGAAATTAAAGAAATTCAACTAGCCCTGCTAGACTATATTGATGAAACTTGTAAGAAACATAATATTCCTTATTTTCTCAGTTATGGAACCATGCTTGGAGCTATCCGCCACAAAGGTATGATTCCCTGGGATGATGATATTGATATTTCTCTCTATCGTGAAGATTATGAGCGCTTATTGAAGATTATTGAGGAAGAAGATCACCCTCGCTACAAGGTTCTTTCCTACGATACATCTTTTTGGTACTTCCATAATTTCGCATCGATTTTGGACACTTCTACTGTTATCGAAGACCATGTTAAGTACAAGCGTCATGACACCAGTCTCTTTATCGATGTCTTCCCAATTGATCGCTTTACAGACTTGAGCATTGTCGACAAGAGTTATAAGTATGTAGCCCTTCGTCAACTAGCTTATATCAAAAAATCACGCGCAGTTCACGGTGATAGCAAATTAAAAGATTTTCTAAGATTATGTAGCTGGTACGCCCTCCGATTGGTCAATCCCCGTTACTTTTACAAGAAAATTGATCAACTAGTCAAAAATGCTACAACCAACACTCCTCAATATGAAGGAGGAATTGGGATTGGTAAGGAAGGTATGAAAGAAGTCTTCCCAGTTGATACCTTTAAAGAACTCATCTTAACTGAGTTTGAAGGCCGTATGCTGCCCGTACCTAAAAAATATGATCAATTTTTAACCCAGATGTACGGGGATTATATGACACCACCATCAAAGGAAATGCAAGAATGGTATAGTCATAGTATTAAAGCTTATCGCAAAAGCTGATTAAGGACGACCATATAAACTACAAAAAGGATGGGGAAAAACTCAATTTCAGGAGAAAATGAAGTAAATATTCCTACAATCATGACCACCCGTCAAACGGGTGGTTTGTCCCAGGGCTATAAGTCCAAATTACCAGCCAGCGCCTAAAGACGCTGGCTTTCACTTTGTTCAAGCCTTATCGCTCTTAACTCGTCACTTGCCTCTCAAAGAGGCTTTAGTATTACTTACCACTATCCCTAAAGGGATCCTCATATTCTTTTACACTTAATTTATCTAGTGCTATATC
>JAGZLW010000040.1 GCA_018364455.1 Streptococcus mitis
AAGACCTACACTGCTACCTTACCAGAGACTCTCAATGGTCAAAAAGTCTTTGCTTGGGCAGAGGAGTATGATAATATTAAACTTGTAAAACCAGGGACTATCAGTCATTTCTACAAAGGGGGGGGAGTCTTCAGAGAACTTTATCCGATTGTAAAAGCAGAAAGCTGGCTAAATCTAAAAAATAGTGACGGTGAAACCTGGTACTATCAAAAACAAGGTCACTTAGTGCAGAATGATTGGGTTAAGGACAAGGGAACTTGGTACTTTATGAATGATAAAGGAGTCATGTTCAATCAAACTTGGCTCTATCAAGGTGGTAACTGGTATGCCTTTAAATCATCAGGAGCTATGATTGCGAGTGACTGGCTTTACGACCAAGGCAAGTGGTACTATTTATCAACTTCAGGAGCCATGAAAGCAAGCACTTGGGTTTATGACAAGGGAGAATGGTATTATGTAAGTTCTTCTGGTGCCATGCTAGCGAATGATTGGGTCAAAGATAATGGCAAGTGGTATTATCTAGCTTCATCAGGTAAGATGCTTCGCAATACCTACACACCTGATGGTTACTACGTTGGCAACTCAGGAGCCTGGCAATAAGAATAATACTCTTCGAAAATCTCTTCAAACTACGTCAGTTTCATCCACAACCTCAAAACAGTGTTTTGAGCTGACTTCGTCAGTTCTATCTACAACCTCAAAGCAGTGCTTTGAGCAACCTGCGGCTAGCTTCCTAGTTTGCTCTAGTATAAGAAGTCCTTTTCCTTAAAGGAAGAGGCTTTTTACTTGCTTTTCTGCTACTTCCTCATTTGTCCTAAAGCCTTTTTTGTGTTAAAATGAATGGTATGAAAGCTAAAAAAATGTGGATGGCAGGTCTGGCTCTGCTTGGTATTGGGAGCCTTGCCCTTGCTACGAAAAAAGTTGCAGATGACCATAAGCTCATGAAGACTCAGGAAGAGTTGACAGAGATTGTGCGAGACCATTTTTCAGATATGGGGGAAATTGCGACCCTCTATGTTCAAGTCTATGAAAGCAGTCTAGAGAGCTTGGTTGGTGGCGTCATTTTTGAGGATGGCCGTCATTATACCTTTGTCTATGAAAATGAAGACCTAGTCTATGAGGAGGAAGTCTTATGATACAACCAGCAAGTTTAGAAGAATTAGCATCTTTAGTAGAAAAAGATGGCAAGAAGGTTTTCCTTTTTGTGGCGGACTGGTGTGGCGATTGTCGTTATATCTATCCTGCCTTGCCAGAGATTGAGGAGACCAATCCAGAGTTCACCTTTATTCGAGTGGACCGAGATCAGTATATGGATTTGGCCAAACTCTGGGATGTATATGGAATCCCTAGCCTTGTTGTTCTAGAAAAGGACAAGGAAATCGGCCGTTTTGTCAATCGCGACCGTAAAAGCAAGCAACAAATTAATGACTTTTTAGCAGGACTGAAATAGGAGAAAATAGAAACAATGATTTTTACATATAACAAAGAACATGTCGGTGATGTCCTTATGGTCATCGTGAAAAATAGCGGAGATGCCAAACTGGATGTGGAGCGCAAAGGCAAGGTGGCTCGTGTTTTCCTCAAAGATAATGGGGAAACAGTGGCTTGGAATATTTTTGAAGTTTCAAGTTTCTTTGAAATTGCAGAGCGCGGTCAAGTCTTTTTATCAGATGAGCAAGTCGCTCGTTTGAATCAAGAATTGCAGACGGAAGGATTTACAGAAGAAATTGTCAATGACAAGGAACCTAAGTTTGTTGTTGGTGAGATTGTCGAGATGGTAGCCCATCCAGATAGTGACCACCTCAACATCTGCCAAGTTGCAGTATCAAGTGACAAGACTGTACAAATCGTTGCAGGGGCTCCTAATGCGCGTCTTGGGTTGAAAACCATTGTGGCTCTTCCTGGAGCTATGATGCCCAAAGGCAACCTCATTTTCCCAGGCGAACTTCGTGGTGAAAAGAGTTTTGGCATGATGTGCAGTCCTCGTGAATTGCATCTGCCAAATGCTCCGCAAAAACGTGGTATTATTGAATTATCAGAAGACCAAGTTGTTGGAACACCATTCGACCCAGCTAAGCACTGGACTGCCTAAGAAGTTGTTAGTATCTGATAGACTAGCTAGAAGGAAATAAGATGGCAAAAAATGTTGTGATTACAGGAGCGACATCAGGTATTGGTGAAGCAATTGCGCGTGCTTATCTGGAGCAGGGTGAGAATGTCGTTCTAACAGGACGACGGACAGACAGACTTGAAGCCTTAAAAATTGAGTTTTCAGGAGCCTTCCCAAATCAAACTGTCTGGACCTTTCCACTAGATGTCACGGATATGACCATGGTAAAGACTGTCTGCTCTGATATTCTAGAAACGATAGGGAAGATTGATATTCTGGTCAACAATGCTGGACTGGCTCTAGGTTTAGCACCCTATCAGGATTATGAAGAGCTCGATATGTTGATCATGCTGGATACCAATGTCAAAGGTTTGATGGCAGTCACTCGCTGTTTCTTGCCAGTAATGGTAAAAGCTAATCAAGGACATATCATCAACATGGGGTCAACCGCAGGAATCTACGCCTATGCAGGTGCAGCTGTTTACTCAGCAACCAAGGCGGCAGTTAAGACCTTTTCAGATGGTCTGCGAATTGATACCATTGCAACGGATATCAAGGTGACCACCATTCAGCCAGGAATTGTCGAAACAGATTTTTCTACAGTACGTTTTTATGGTGACAAAGAGCGGGCTGCCTCCGTTTACAAAGGAATCGAAGCCTTGCAAGCTCAGGATATTGCAGACACAGTAGTCTATGTGACCAGTCAACCTCGTCGTGTTCAGATTACAGATATGACCATTATGGCCAATCAACAGGCGACAGGTTTCATGGTTCATAAAAACTAAAAAATTTCCTCGAAAAGTTACAAATTTCTGTAACTTTTTTTGATTTTCTGCGAATAGATAAGTAGGAGGAAAAAAATATGTATAATAAAGTTATCTTAATCGGACGCTTGACGTCTACACCAGAATTGCACAAAACCAACAATGACAAGTCAGTAGCACGAGCAACTATCGCTGTGAACCGTCGTTACAAAGACCAAAACGGGGAACGCGAAGCTGATTTTGTTAATATTGTTTTATGGGGTAGACTAGCGGAAACTTTGGCAAGCTACGCAACCAAAGGTAGTCTCATTTCTGTTGATGGAGAATTGCGTACCCGTCGTTTTGAGAAAAATGGTCAAATGAATTATGTGACCGAAGTACTTGTCACAGGATTCCAACTCTTGGAAAGTCGTGCTCAACGTGCTATGCGAGAAAATAACGCAGGCCAAGATTTGGCGGATTTGGTTTTGGAAGAGGAAGAATTGCCATTTTAATACTCTTCGAAGATCTCTTCAAACCACGTCAGCTTCATCTTGCCGTAGTTATAGGTAACTGACTTCGTCAGTCTTATCAATAACCTCAAAACTGTGTTTTTAGCAGCCTGCGGCTAGTTTCCTAGTTTGCACTTTGATTTTCATTGAGTATAAACATTGAAAAGTCTGAGTTGATCTCAGGCTTTTTTATAATGTCTAAATGTGTTACAATGAACTAGTTGAAATTTTTTGGAGGTTGGAATGAGTAGAGAATATACAAGAACAATCGTCAAAATTATATTTTGTACAGTAGTCGTATTTGTTTTTGCGATTTATACTCATGTGAGTCAGACAGATCCTATTCCGGGACAAATAAAAGTTGGAGCGACTTATATGACGATGAATAGTGAATTTTATAGACATTTACATAATGAGATTCAACGCTATTCTGATTCAGAAGGTCAGATATTGTATACTCGGGATGCAGAGATGAGTGAAGAAAAACAGAGTAAACAAATTGATGAGTTTATAGAGAAGCGAGTGAATGTTATTGTTATTAATCCGGTTAAGAGTGATAGCGAGCAAATTGTAGAAGCGTTAAGTAGGGCAAAGAATTTTGGAATTAGAGTTATAGCAGTAGATAGTCAGTTGAATAATATAAAAGTTGATACGAGCATAGTTTCTGATAATTACCATGCTGGGATATTAATTGCCAAGGATTTGATGAAACGTACCTCAAATGCTCATATTCTTTTGTTAACGCACAAAGATGCTTTATCAGCTAATCAGAGAATAACTGGTTTTTTGGATACAATAAAATCAGAAGAACATTATCAAATTATCTCAGAAAGAGAAACAGTTGGTCAAACAGAGTATGCTATGACTACTGTAGGTGATGCCTTATCTGAAGGTTTACAATTTGATGCTATAGTGGCTTTAAATGATAGAGCAGCTATAGGAGCTTTAGCAGCAATTAAAGAATTGAAAGTAACTTCAAAAAAACTTATTTACGGAATAGATGGTTCACCAGATATGAAGCATTTATTAGCTACAACAGATGAAGTTACGGGAACGGTTGCTCAATTTCCATCTCATATGGGTAGAAAAGTATCGGAAACAATAGATTTATTAGTAAAAAAAGAAGAAGTTGAAGAATTATATACTATACCTGTACAATTTGTTGATAAAAATAATATAATTCAGTTTGATATTAATGGGTGGCAGTAATGAAACAGGTAAAAGGTGTCCAGTACTCTATAATTTTGCTTTTATTAATTAATTTTCTAACCATTATATACAATGGAGCTTTGTATATACAGATTACAAACTATGTAATTTCAAAGGGACAGATGATACTCTTATTGGGAGAATTAAACAATATTTCAAAATCACCTGACCAGATTTTTTGGTATTCAATTATTTTTTTTGTCGGTATTATTTTTATATCTACCTATAAAATGTATTCAACTGAGAAAAAATGGCCAATTTTTTCAAAATGGAATTTGTTTGAAATAGTATTAATGATTGGTGTTATATGGTCACAAAATCTGTCATACAATGGAATAATATTATTAGTTTTTGCTGATATATTCTATAGTTCAAGAGAGTTTCAAGACTCTGATAGTAAACGTTCTTGGATTATTTTTATTTTCTTGAGTTTTTTAATGTTACTTTTAACAGACTATGAAATCTTGTCACTATTTATAAAAGTTCCATCTCTTTCTACCTATATCCAATTTTACCCATCGTCCATACGAGGTGTAGTGTTATTTTTAGAAAATGCATTGACGTCATTAAACGTTATTATTTTCATCATCTCTTTATTGTCTTATATCCTATACGTGATTAAAGAACACCATAATATTGAGGAAGAGCTTAAAATGTTATCTAGAGTCAACACTGAATTGAATCATTACATATCGTTATCAGAGAAAATCGCTGAAGATCGAGAAAGGAAAAGAATTGCTCGGGAAATTCATGATACTCTAGGTCATGCGTTGACAGGAATTTCAGCAGGGATTGATGCTGTTTCTGTACTAATTGATGTTCATCCTATCCGTGCTAAAGAACAGTTGAAAAATGTTTCAAATGCAGTTAGAGAGGGGATAAAAGATGTTAGGGGATCATTACATAGACTAAGACCAGGAGCTTTGCAAAATAATGGTTTAAAAGATGCTCTAATATTAATGATTAGTGAGTATGAGTCTCTATCTAAACTCTCTGTCGATCTAAAATATGAATGGGGAAATATTGATTTAGATGTGATACAGGAAGATACTATTTTTAGGATTATACAAGAATCTATGACAAATTCTGTTCGTCATGGACATGCTAGTAAAATGAGCATTCGCTTTATGAGTGAGGATAACAACATAATAGTTTTGCACGATAATGGAATAGGTTTTGACGACTTACAAATTGGGTATGGCTTGAAACAAATGAGAGAGCGAGTTTCTATTTTAGGTGGTTCTATTCATTTTGAAAATAGGGAAGGATTTTACACTAAAATAGTTTTTCCAAAAATAGGAGGTGAAGTATATGATAAAGGTAATGATTGCAGATGATCAGGCGTTAATTAGAGAGTCTTTGCAGATCATTTTATCAGTATATGCTGATATTGATGTTGTATCCGTCGTTGGTGATGGTATCGAAGCTATGGGTAACATTATGACTGTAAAACCGGATATAATTTTAATGGACATTAGAATGCCCAGAATGGACGGAGTATTGGCTACAAAAGAAATCAAAAAACGTTTTCCAAATATAAAAATTATAATCTTAACAACATTTGATGACGACGAATTTATTTTTAGTGCTTTAAAATATGGTGCATCTGGCTATTTATTAAAAGGAGTTTCAACAGACGAGTTATATCAAGCCATTCAAACAGTGTATAAAGGTGGAGCTATGATTAATCCTAATATAGCTAGTAAGGTATTTCAATTGTTCTCGCAGATGGCACAGACCAATTTTTCTATTACTGTGAAGGAAGAGAATATTGAAAATATATCACTGACAGAATGGAAAATTATTCAGCAAGTGGCATTTGGAGAATCAAATAAGGAAATTGCCAGTAATCTTTTTTTATCCGAGGGAACAGTGCGCAATTACCTTTCTATCATTCTTTCAAAACTAAATTTGAGAGATAGGACACAGTTAGCCATATGGGCTGTACAAACAGGTGTGACACAAAAGAATTTTTCGAAGGAAATGGATAAATGAAAGTAAAGCAATTGTTTCTAGCAATACTGTTTGTGCTAAGTTGCTTGAGTTTATTTCTTATTTGGGAAAACAAGCAGATAAAGATTATTAGACTGGGTTTTTATTCTGATTCTAGTTGGGGAATTCCTACAGGGAATAACAGCTATGTACTAGATGAGGCTATTAAGAAATTTGAAGAGCTTCATCCAGGGGTTAAAATTGTATATGATTCAGGTATTCCTAAGGAGGAGTATTCTAATTGGATTTCAAGTCAAATTTTAAAAGGTTCTGAACCGGATGTATTTCTATTATCAAGCGACCAATTATCTTTATTTGCATCAAAAGGTATTTTAAAAAACCTAAATTCCTATCTGTCTCAAGAAGATGCCTCTAATTTCTATGATGTATCTTTGCAGGCAGCAAAATACGGAGATGATTTATACGGTCTTCCATATGAAAGCAATCCCATGTTGATGTGTGTAAATCAAGATTTACTTTTAAGAGAGGGTATTGAAATTCCTAAAGTAGGGTGGACACTGAAAGATCTATATGAGATTAGTAAAAAAATTACAAAAGATACCGATGGAGATGGAATCGTTGATCAATTTGGGATAACAGGATATAGTTGGAAAGAATCTCTAGCAGCCTTTGGTGTTACTATTTCTGAGAGTGGTATTCCTCGTATAGATTCGTCAGAAATGAAGGATGCTTTATCCTATATAAGGGAATTGAATCAATTAAACGGACGTTACAAAGTAACCTATAAAGATTTTGATGAAGGGCATGTGGCCTTTTATCCAATGAGTTTGGCACAATATCGAACATATAAACCTTTTCCTTATCATGTGGCCAAATATACAAATTTTAACTGGACATGTATTTCATTGCCAACTACTAAGGAAGACATTCGTTCTACTGTAACAGATACTTCCTTATACGTGGTTTCTTCGCGTTCTCGCAATTCAAACCTTGCCGTATCGTTTATAGAATTTTTAACAATTAATCGTGAAATTCAACAAAATTTATTTAATAAGGGTCAAGGAAGCTCAGTATTACCAGAGGTAGTAACTAGTTTGAAGAGTGAAGAGTTGATGAAGAAAGGAATGATTGGTCAGAATGCCTTAACGACTACTTCACTGGATTATATAATGAAAAATTCAATTACAACTATTTCAAAAGGAATAGATTCAAAATCATTGGTTGGAATAGAAGAAAGATTAGAAGCATTATCTATGGATGAAAATAACACGGATATTGAAGGTAGTCTTATTAAGTTACAAAAAGAACTAGATATAGGAACCCTTAAATAGATATCAAGATTATTATTTCTTAAATAATACGAACATGGCAGATGTCTTTATTGACATTTGTCATTTTTTTATTGACATTTATCAATAAACTTTTGTGACATTTAACAATTATAAAGTGAAGATAAGGATGATAGAATAAAATCAATAAAAGGAGGGAAATATGAAGTATTTGATATTAGTCAGTCATGGAGGGCTCGCAGAGGGATTGAAATCATCTCTTTCTATGTTTGCTTCGGATAAGGTAGATGATGTCATAGCGATTGGCTTAAAAGATGGAGAAAGTCTTGCAGGTTTTTCTGTAGAGGTCAAGAATGTTATTGCATCTCTGGATGAAAATGATTCGGTTCTTGTTTTAGCAGATATTGTTGGGGGAAGTCCTTTAACAACTGTTGCAACAGTATTAGAAGAATTTGGAAAATTAGAGAATGCAACTATTTTGGGAGGTATGAACTTAACAATGGCACTTACAGCAGTGGTGATGAAAGACATTCTGACTGGAAGTGAACTTGTTTCTACGATATTAAACGAATCATCATCGGCTCTACAAGAATTTGAAGTCGGATCAGATGATAATCTTAATGAAGAAGACGATATTTAGTTATATAAGGAAAGGGATAAAAAATTATGGTAGTAACATTTGTACGAATTGACGATAGAATGATTCATGGACAAACAGTCACTAGATGGGCAAAAGAACATCCATGTGATGGATTAATTGCAGTAAATGACGCTGCTGCATCTAATAAGGTTTTAATTCAGGCATATAAAGGTGCGTCAGATAAAAAAACATTTGTTTGGACAAAGGAAGCGTTTAAAGAAAAATCATCTAAAGTAACAGAATCGGATAGTAGATATTTTTTGATTACTAAAAATCCAATTGATATGAAAGAAATTTTAGTAGACCAGGGCTTTATTCCAGGAGATGTTAAAGAAATTATTGTAGGACCTGCTAACGATAGACCAGGTGCTATCAAGTTGGGAAATAATCAATCAATTACTCAAGAGGAAGCAGTTGCACTAGAAGCAATTGAAAAAGCAGGATATAAAGTTAGATTCCAATTATTACCAGATGTATCTATTGGCTATTGGAGTGATTTTAAATCAAAATTTGGATTTTAATAATGAAATAAGGAGACAAAATGATGGAAATTTCTTGGATTCAAGCAGCTCTTTTAGGATTGTTTGCAAGTTTAGCATCGATGCCAGGTATGGGGGGATCCAGTATTGGTAACTATACTTTGGGGCGTCCATTAGTTGGTGGTTTAATTGTAGGTTTAATATTAGGAGATATAACAACAGGGGTAATCGTTGGTGTGGCTTTACAGGTATTATATATTGCCTTAGTGACACCTGGTGGAACTGTATCGGCCGATGTACGGGCAATTTCTTATATCGGAATTCCGTTATCTATCCTATTTGTTCATGCAAATAATATTTCAGGTGAAGTGGCGATTGCAGCAGCAGCAGCGCCAATTGGAGCCGCGGTTGGAACAATTGGAACTGTTTTATTCTATGGTACAGCTACTATGAACTTGCTTTGGCAACACATTGGATGGAAAGCTGTAGAGAAAGGTGATTTTAAGAAGTTATATGCTGTTGATTGGGTATATCCTTGGATTTCACATTTTATCTTTTCTTTCTTACCAACAATGATTATTACAAAATTTGGACCAGATATGGTTGATCTTATGAAAGTATATCTTCCGATGGATGGTTTTGTAATGAAGTCTCTATTTACTGTAGGAGCACTCCTTCCATGTGTGGGTATTGCAATACTTTTGAAACAAATTGTTACAAAAACAACAGACTTTATTCCTTTCTTTGTCGGGTTCACGTTAGCAAAATCTTTAGGCTTGAACTTAGTAGCAAGTGGTGTTGTGTCATTAATTTTTGCAGTAATTTATTATGAATTAGAAGTTATTAAATCTGCCCGTACGACAGCAGTTGTCAGTGATATGGGATTTGATGAAGAGGAGGATATTTAGAATGAGTCGAAAAAAAATATCAAGAAAAACATTGACAAAATCATTTCACCACTGGTTCTATGGACATCTGACATGTTTTTCTCAAGAACATATGCAAACTTTTGGATATTTAACTTCTATGCTTCCAATTGTAGAAGAAATGTATGATACTAAGGAAGAACAAAAAGAAGCTATGCAAACATACACAGCATTCTTTAATACTGAGCCGCAGTTGGGTTCTCTAGTAGTTGGGATAACAGCTGGTTTGGAAGAAGCGCGTGCAAATGGAGATGCCGTAGATAGTGAGACCATCAATGGAATGCGAGCCGGTCTAATGGGGCCTATTGCAGGTATTGGAGATTCACTTATTGTAGGAACATTAATTCCTGTTCTTTTGGGGATAGCTCTAGGTCTTTCTAAAGGAGGAAATATTTCTGGTGCAATATTCTATATTATTGCATGGAATCTATTAGTCTATCTTGGAATGCGTTTTGCTTATTTTAAAGGATATGAACTTGGAGATAAAGCAGTAGAATTTTTAGTAGGTCCTAAAGGTCAGGCGCTAAGAAAATCAATTAGTGTTGTTGGTGGTATGGTCATAGGAGCTGTTGCAGCAACTTGGGTATCTGTCACTACGGCGCTAGAGCTGAAAAATGGAGATGGAGAAACATTTTTAAACTTACAAGAAAAGATTGATGGTGTTTATCCAGGTCTTTTAACAGCAGGTTTTATTGTTCTATGTTGGTGGCTGATGGCTAAAAAGAAAGTTTCTCCAAATTGGGTGATGCTATTATTGGTAGTTATTGCACTTGTAGGAGTAGCCTTAGGATTTTTCAATCCAGGATTGAAATATTAATAGTATGTAAAAAAGCAACGGTTTATAATCGTTGTTTTTTATATATGCGTAATATAAGGATTTAGAGTTTCGGTATTTTTTATAAAAGAATTAACGAAAATACTAATTCCATAAATCATGTTCGTTAAAATTCTACATTATTAAAATGCAAAATTAGGATAAAGAAATTTATCTATTCATCCTCAGAAAGTCAGACTTTTTCCTTGACTATTTCTGACCAAGTGATACAATAGAACTATGGATTAGCACTCGGGTGTAAAGAGTGCTAATAGTATCTATCTTATCATGGAGGAAAGCAGATGTTGAAACCATTAGGAGACCGTGTGGTCTTGAAAATCGAAGAAAAAGAACAAACTGTTGGAGGTTTTGTCCTCGCAGGCTCAGCCCAAGAAAAAACAAAAACAGCCCAAGTTGTAGCTACTGGACAAGGTGTTCGTACCTTGAACGGTGATTTGGTTGCCCCAAGCGTTAAGACTGGCGACCGTGTCTTAGTTGAAGCCCATGCAGGTCTTGATGTCAAAGATGGCGATGAAAAGTACATCATCGTTGGCGAAGCTAATATCTTGGCTATCATTGAAGAATAGAAGGAGAAAGTAAGTATGTCAAAAGAAATTAAATTTTCATCTGATGCTCGTTCAGCTATGGTCCGTGGTGTCGATATCCTTGCAGACACTGTTAAAGTAACCTTGGGACCAAAAGGTCGGAATGTCGTTCTTGAAAAATCATTCGGTTCACCTTTGATTACCAATGACGGTGTGACCATTGCCAAAGAAATCGAGTTGGAAGACCATTTCGAAAATATGGGTGCCAAATTGGTATCAGAAGTAGCTTCAAAAACAAATGATATCGCAGGTGACGGGACTACAACTGCAACTGTTTTGACTCAAGCGATCGTCCGCGAAGGAATCAAAAACGTCACAGCAGGCGCAAATCCAATCGGCATTCGTCGTGGGATTGAAACAGCAGTTGCCGCAGCAGTTGAAGCCTTGAAAAACAATGCCATCCCTGTTGCTAATAAAGAAGCTATCGCTCAAGTTGCAGCTGTATCTTCTCGTTCTGAAAAAGTCGGTGAATACATTTCTGAAGCCATGGAGAAAGTTGGCAAAGATGGTGTCATCACTATCGAAGAGTCACGCGGTATGGAAACAGAACTTGAAGTTGTGGAAGGAATGCAGTTTGACCGTGGTTACCTTTCACAGTATATGGTGACAGATAGCGAAAAAATGGTAGCTGATCTTGAAAATCCATACATTTTGATTACTGACAAGAAGATTTCAAATATCCAAGAAATCTTGCCACTCCTAGAAAGCATTCTCCAAAGCAATCGTCCACTCTTGATTATTGCGGATGATGTAGATGGTGAAGCTCTTCCAACCCTTGTATTGAACAAGATTCGTGGAACCTTCAATGTGGTAGCAGTCAAGGCACCTGGTTTTGGTGACCGTCGCAAAGCCATGCTTGAAGATATCGCCATCTTAACAGGCGGAACAGTTATCACAGAAGATCTTGGTCTTGAGTTGAAAGATGCGACAATTGAAGCTCTTGGTCAAGCAGCGAGAGTAACTGTGGACAAAGATAGCACTGTTATCGTAGAAGGTGCTGGAAATCCTGAAGCGATTTCTCACCGTGTTGCAGTTATCAAGTCTCAAATCGAAACCACAACTTCTGAATTTGACCGTGAAAAATTGCAAGAACGCTTGGCGAAATTGTCAGGTGGTGTAGCAGTCATCAAGGTCGGAGCTGCAACTGAAACTGAGTTGAAAGAAATGAAACTCCGCATTGAAGATGCCCTCAACGCTACTCGTGCAGCTGTTGAAGAAGGTATCGTTGCAGGTGGTGGAACAGCCCTTGTCAATGTTATTCCAGCCGTGGCTGATTTGGAATTGACAGGAGACGAAGCAACGGGCCGCAATATTGTTCTCCGTGCTTTGGAAGAACCTGTTCGTCAAATCGCCCACAATGCAGGATTTGAAGGCTCTATCGTTATCGATCGTTTGAAAAATGCTGAAGTTGGTACAGGCTTCAACGCAGCAACTGGCGAATGGGTTAACATGATTGATCAAGGGATTATCGACCCAGTTAAAGTGAGTCGTTCAGCTCTACAAAATGCAGCATCTGTAGCCAGCTTGATTTTGACTACGGAAGCAGTCGTAGCCAATAAACCAGAACCAGCAGCTCCGGCTCCAGCAATGGATCCAAGCATGATGGGCGGCATGATGTAAGCTTTCTATAGAAAACAACTTATAAAAAACACAAAAGGAGGGAATGCCTATTCCTCCTTTTTATGATATTCACTTCTAAATTGATTTGAGCTCTCCTAACTTATATGATAAAATAAGACTATAAAAAGGAGAAGAACATGATCGATGTAGAAGAAATTCTGAGCAAGATGAACCCCAATCAGAAGATTAATTATGACCGTGTCATGCAGAAGATGGTACAAGTATGGGAGAAAAATGAGCAACGTCCAACTATTCTCATGCATGTTTGCTGTGCCCCTTGCAGTACCTATACTCTAGAATATTTGACTAAGTATGCAGACGTGACCATTTATTTTGCCAATTCTAATATCCATCCCAAGGCAGAATACCATAAGCGAGCCTATGTTACCAAGAAATTTGTCAGTGATTTTAATGAGCGGACAGGAAATACGGTCCAGTATCTAGAAGCTCCCTACGAACCAAATGAATATCGTAAGTTAGTCAGAGGACTGGAAGAAGAGCCTGAAGGTGGCGACCGTTGTAAGGTTTGCTTTGACTACCGACTGGATAAGACAGCTCAAGTGGCTATGGATTTAGGCTTTGACTACTTCGGTTCGGCTTTAACCATCAGTCCTCATAAGAATTCTCAAACCATCAACAGCATCGGAATCGACGTGCAAAAAATTTATACCACCCACTATCTTCCCAGCGATTTCAAGAAAAATCAAGGCTACAAACGTTCAGTAGAGATGTGTGAGGAGTATGATATCTATCGTCAATGTTATTGTGGATGCGTCTATGCAGCCCAAGCCCAGAATATTGACCTGGTTCAGGTTAAGAAAGATGCTACAGCTTTCTTGCTGGATAAGGATGTTGAAAAAGACTATTCCCACATCAAATTTACTGTTACGAAATTAGATATATAGAAATCACCCCAGCTGTAAAGCTGGGTTTTTAAAATAAAAAAACCGGGGTCTTAACCCCAGTTTGACAACTTTACCGATTCTTTAGTTCTACATAGCGCTTGTACCAAATGTTTACATAGGCTTCTGAGAAAGGACCTCGTCCATTGTTAATCCAATCAACAAGAATTTTAACATGTTCTTTTAAAATGTAGTCCAAGTCATCAGAATAATTCATTTTGCGTTTGTGACGCTCATACTCCTCAACGTCCAAGAGACGTTTTTCCCCATCTGTAAAAATTTTAACATCCAAATCGTAATCAATATACTTCAGTGCTTCTTCATCCAGATAGTAGGGGCTAGCCATATTGCAATAGTAGGAAATTCCATTATCGCGAATCATGGCAATGATATTAAACCAATATTTCTTGTGAAAGTAAACAATAGCCGGTTCTCGAGTGACCCAACGACGACCATCACTTTCGGTAACCAGTGTATGATCGTTGACACCAATAATGGCGTTTTCTGTTGTTTTTAGTACCATGGTGTCCCGCCAAGTTCGGTGGAGACTCCCATCATGCTTATAACTTTGAATTGTAATAAAGTCGCCTTCTTTTGGAAGTTTCATAACTAACCAACTTTCTACAATTTATAAGTTTATCGTTTACTATTGTACCATAAAATTACCTAAAATCTGTGAATTTTACATGAAAATATTAAAGATATTCTCTGAGAGCGCTTGCTATATCCGAAAAATCGTAGCCCTTTCGTGCTAAAACTTGAGTTAAACGCTGTTTAAGTTCGTATCCTTCATATTTTCGAGCATACTTAGCATATTGCTTATCAAGTTCCTTGAAGATGAGTTCCTGAGTCGTTTCTTGGTCAACTTGACTATCTAATTGGTCAAATGCATTTTTAGAATCAGAGTAAGAGAAGCCCTTGTTGGTCAAGTTCTGGAGAATCTTATCTTGCAAGGCGCGAGCTGGAAGTTTTCCCTCATATTTTTTCAATAGTTTATTAGCTACACGTTGAGCAACTTCTGAAAAATCAAATTCTTTAAAAATTTCTTCTATAGTAGATTTTGAAACCCCTTTTTGTACTAGTTTCTGAGTCAGTGCATAAGGGCCCTTGTCTCCTGAAAGTTGATTGGTATTGATGATAGCATAAGCGTACTGACCATCATTAATCCAATTATCTTCTTTAAGATTAATAATGACTTGAGAAACGATGTTTTCATTAATATCGTATTTTTTCAGATATTCTCTAACCTCTTTTTCAGTGCGAGCTTTAAAGGATAGGTGGTAGAGGGCTAGATTCTTACCATAAGAAAATTGAGCAAAGTCCTGAATCTCTTTCAATTCTTCTTCGCTTATCACCTTATCTCTCGATAACATAAAACGAACAATAGTATCTTCAGTAATGTAGCTTTTGTCGCCATTATCAAGCTCTATCAGATAAAGTCTTTTTTTCTTTTCAAGTTTTGTGATTTTCATAGTTCTATTATAACTCAAAATGTGATAAGATAGGGGTATGAATCTGAAAGTGAAACAAAAAATACCATTAAAAATCAAGCGCATGGGAATTAATGGTGAGGGAATCGGCTTTTATCAAAAAACACTAGTCTTTGTGCCTGGTGCTCTCAAAGGAGAAGATATCTATTGTCAGATTACTTCTATTAAACGTAACTTTGTTGAGGCAAAATTACTGAAGGTCAACAAGAAGTCTAAATTCCGTGTTGTGCCAGCATGTACTATTTACAATGAGTGCGGAGGCTGCCAAATCATGCACCTGCATTATGATAAACAACTGGAGTTCAAGACGGACTTGCTTCATCAAGCGCTGAAAAAATTTGCTCCTGCAGGATATGAAAATTATGAAATTCGTCCAACTATCGGTATGCAGGAACCAAAATATTACCGTGCTAAGTTACAATTTCAGACTCGAAAATTTAAAAATCAGGTCAAGGTGGGCTTATATGCACAGAACTCTCATTATTTGGTAGAGTTGAAAGACTGCCTAGTACAAGATAAGGAAACCCAAGTGATTGCTAATCGTCTAGCAGAATTACTTACTTATCACCAGATTCCAATCACCGATGAGAGAAAAGTTCTAGGTGTTAGAACTATAATGGTTCGACGAGCAAGAAAGAGTGGACAGGTTCAGATTATTATTGTTACAAATCGTCAGCTTAATTTAACCCAACTAGTAAAAGACTTAGTTAAAGATTTCCCAGAAGTTGTGACAGTAGCTGTGAATACAAATAAAGCTAAAACCAGTGAGATTTATGGTGAAAAGACAGAGCTTATCTGGGGACAAGAGAGTATTCAAGAAGGTGTACTCGATTATGAATTTTCACTATCTCCTCGAGCTTTCTATCAACTAAATCCTGAACAAACAGAAGTTCTTTATAACGAGGCGGTAAAAGCCTTGGATGTTACTAAAGAAGACAATTTGATTGATGCTTATTGTGGAGTTGGAACGATTGGATTTGCGTTCGCAAAGAAAGTTAAAACACTAAGAGGTATGGATATTATTCCAGAAGCCATTGAAGATGCCAAGCGAAATGCTAAAAGAATGGGATTTGACAATACGCATTATGAAGCTGGAACAGCAGAAGAGATTATTCCTCGTTGGTACAAGGAAGGCTACCGAGCAGATGCTCTGATTGTGGACCCACCACGTACAGGTCTGGATGATAAGTTATTAGATACTATTCTTACTTATGTACCAGAAAAAATGGTTTATATTTCTTGTAATGTTTCGACCTTGGCTCGTGATTTGGTACGCTTAGTAGAAGTCTATGATCTTCATTATATCCAGTCGGTCGATATGTTCCCACATACAGCTCGAACTGAAGCTGTTGTAAAATTAATAAAAAAAGTTTAAAAAAGTAGTTGACAAAGTTTGAAAAGTCGGTATAATAGTAAGAGTTGAAAATAACAACTCTGGTCCGTTGGTCAAGGGGTTAAGACACCGCCTTTTCACGGCGGTAACACGGGTTCGAATCCCGTACGGACTATGGTATGTTGCGGTTAGAACACTTGATGAAAAAAAGTTTTAAAAAAGTTTCAAAAAAAGTGTTGACAAGCGAAAGCGACTGTGATATACTAATATAGTTGTCACTTGAGAGAAGCGAGTGACAAAGACCTTTGAAAACTGAACAAGACGAACCAATGTGCAGGGCGCTACAACTAAGGTTGTAGTACTGAACAATGAAAAAA
>JAGZLW010000041.1 GCA_018364455.1 Streptococcus mitis
AGATAACCAAGACGGCACTTATACTATCCGTGTAGAAAATGGAAATGGAACTGTTTCTGAAACAACAGTACGTGATGGTAAATCACCAACTGCTAAAGTTGTGGATAACGGAGATGGCACTCACACGATTACAGTTGTGAACTCAGACGGTACAACTACAACAACTACAGTACGTGATGGTAAATCACCAAAACTTGAAGTAATCGATAACAAAAATGGTTCACACACTATTAAAGTGACAGGTGCTGACGGTAAAGAAACAACAACTACAATCTTTGATGGTAAATCACCAAAAGCGAACATCATTGATAACGGAGATGGAACTCACACATTGACAATTGTAGATTCTGATGGTCGTGAATACAAATCTATTATCAAAGATGGTAAAGACGGTAAAGATGGCGTTTCACCAACTGTAACTGTTAAAAATAATAACGATGGAACTCACGTTGTTACAATTACTAATCCGGATGGAAGTAAGACAGAAATGGTGATTAAAGACGGTAAAGATGGTAAATCACCAAAAGTTTCTGTTGAAGATAATGGAGATGGAAGTCACACAATCACAATCATCAATTCTGACGGAACTGTGACAAAAACAGTTATTAAAGATGGCAAAGATGGTAAATGTGGATGCCAGGACAAACCAGTAACACCATCAAATGAAAAACCAGTTCCTCCAATACCAAATGTGCCAGAAGGACCAACATTTGCAATGCCAGAACCACCAGTTCATGAATTACCAGAATTCAACGGTGGAGTACCAGGTATGCCTGAAGTTGTTGAAGTACCAGAATTAGATATTCCAACAGTACCAGCACAACCAACACCAGAAGTACCGGTTAAACCTGTGCCAGTGCAGCCAACACCAAATGTACCGACACCAAATGTACCGACACCAAATGTACCGACACCAAATGTACCGACACCAGAAGTGCCAGTACAACCAACTCCAGTTGTTCCAACACCAGAAGTACCGGTTAAACCAGTACCAGCGGTTCCAGAACAACCAGTAGTACCAACACCGGCTCAACCAGCAACTCCGGTAAATGCTAACCCAGTAGTACCAACTACAGTTAAAGAAAACCATGGGGACAAATTACCAGAAACTGGAAGCCAATCTGATTATATCTCTGTTCTTCTAGGTAGCGGTATTCTATTGAGCCTATATGTAGGTCGAAGAAAAGAAGATTAATCAGCCAAAAGCAGTTACTAATTTCTCGAAAGAAGATGATAAGTGATAGATCTCGAATGAAAGAATATTCTTAGAATGATTTTCCTATGATGGAAAAGACTGCTAAAAACCTTGAGTGGTAAGGCTCAAGGTTTTTGGGATGGGTGATGTTTGTCTGAAAATCTTGATTGAGTCTAAAAATGCCACCCTATTAGGTGGCGATAATTGATTTAGACTTGAAAATTTTCTATTTTTTACTGAACTGCTGCAACCAAGTCTTCCGCTTGTTTTTCAAGTGAGTTTAGGACTGTTTCTTCGAGAACCAATTTTCCGTCTGCCCAAGCAGAGTCATTGACACGTGCAGCAGTGAAATCGCCAACGATTTGTGTACGGATAAATGGCAAGAGGTCCTTGTAGATAGCGAAGAGTTGATCGTGACCTGCATTGGCTACAGATGATACGGTGACAAACTTGTCTTGAAGGGCAGAAGCACCACGTGTATCAGACAAGTCAAGGGCACGAGATAGCCAATCAAGCAAGTTTTTCACTGTTCCAGGGATAGAGAAGTTGTAGACTGGAGAGAAGATCCAGATGGCATCCGCAGCGAGAACCGCTTCACGAGCAGTCGCTACAGCTGGATGAGTTGGAACTTCCAAATCTTGGCTGAAGAGAGGAACAGCTGAATAATCAAGGTAGCTAACCTCTGCTTTACCAGCAAGTGCTTTCTCAGCTTCGAGAGCCATTTGGTGGTTGAAAGAACCTTGACGTAGTGACCCGACGATAAATAATACTTTTTTAGACATGATGTGTCTCCTTTTTCTTTAAATTTACGAGAACCTTCTCGTTGTTATAAAATATATTACAACAAAAGAAAACACCTTGCAAGAAATTTGCTCAAAGATAATTAAAACTATAAAATTGTAGAATATCTAATCACTTGCGACTGGAATGCATTTGATTTTCGAAGAGTATTCTAACATTCTCTTGTAATATGATGACATAAGTGCTAAAATAAACAAGAAAACTCGCAATAGAAACCGCAGAACAGCTATTTTCCGGTATCATTTCATAAATCATTAAAGGAACAATAATGGCATTGAAGATGCTTCTAAAAAGGGGTGGAGATCATGTAAAGCACAGATTAACAAGTGACGGACAAAAGAAATAATAATACACTTGTTAAAGGAGAAAAGATGTTAATAAGAAATTATCGGAAAAATATTGGCCTGATGGCCGGAGTTGAGTTTTTTGCATTTTTAGGGATTACCAGTTTTTGGATTCTCTTTCTCAGTCAAAACGGAATGTCTCTTTGGCAGATTGGACTTCTGGAAAGTATTTTTCATACGACCAGTCTTCTCTGTGAAATTCCATCTGGAATGTTAGCTGACCGCTATTCCTATAAGACCAACCTTTATTTAAGTCGAATAGCAGGGATTCTGTCTTCTATTCTTATGTTGGCTGGGCAGGGAAATTTTTGGATTTATGCCTTAGCGATGGCGGTAAGTGCCTTGTCTTATAATTTTGATTCAGGCACAAGCGCAGCAATGGTCTATGACTCGGCTGTAGAGGCTGGACTGAAGGAGCGTTACTTATCTATTTCAAGTTTTATGTCAGGAGTAGCAGAAGGAACTCGGTCTTTGGGGACAGTGTTGGCGGGATTTTTTGTCCATGGTCAATTGCACCTGACCTACTATATCATGATTGCCACTTCTATCATAGTTCTTTTCCTGATTTGGATGCTGAAAGAACCTAGTGTCAAGCTAGAAAAAGCTGATAGTGTGACCATGAAACAGATTATTTGGACTGTTAAGGATGAGTTGAAGCGAAATCCCATGCTTTTCAACTGGATGATTTTGTCTCAGATTGTCGGAGTACTCATGTGCATGTTTTATTTTTACTATCAAAATCAGTTACCAGATTTAAGTGGTTGGCAAATTTCAGCAGTTATGCTACTTGGTAGTATCTTAAATATCGTCGCAGTCTATCTAGCGAGTAGGATTGGAGAGAACTATGCTGCCTTGAAGCTTTTCCCTGTCCTCGTCCTGCTGACTGGAGTTACCTATATGCTGTCCTACTTTGGGACACCTTTAATCTATATTTTGATTTATTTGATTAGTAATGCTCTATATGCTCTTTTTCAGCCGATTTTTGACAACGATTTGCAAGAGCGGCTTCCAAGTGAAGTAAGGGCAACCATGCTGAGTGTCTACTCTATGATGTTTAGCCTTAGTATGATTGTGTTCTTTCCATTGACAGGCTGGTTGATTGACCATTTAGGCTTTGTAGTAACATTTCTTTATCTAGGATTCTTTTTAGTCATGATTAGCCTTCTACTGCCTGTATTTTTAGGAAAAATGGCTAAAAGAATAGATGATAAAATAATTCCATAGATTAAAAGAACTTACGAAAACTTGAGTACTAAGCTCAGGTTTTTTAATAGGTTGATTTTGGAGCTGTCTTTACTTTTCTTGATCGGTTTTAATCAAGAAAAATCGGTTTGCTTTGAAGGGAGAAATAGAATTGGTTTCTTATACTCAATGAAAATCAAAGAGCAAACTAGGAAGCTAGCCGCAGACAGTACTTGGGTACGGCAAGGAGAAGCTGACGTGGTTTGAATTTGATTTTCGAAGAGTATTCTTGCATTCACTTGTAATAAAGCTTAATAGATGGTAAAATAGACGAGTGAAAAAAAGACAAAACAAAGCAAAAAATAATCTACTGTGGCAGTATGGTCTAGGGATGACGATTTTGCTTGTGGTTATCAGTGCTTCCTTTCTGTATCTGGTTTCTCTCGGCATGAAACCCTATCAAACAGCTAAAAGTGAAGGAGAAAAATTAGCTCAGCAGTATGCAGGATTAGAGCAGGCTGATCAGGTTGATTTATACAATGGCTTGGAATCCTATTATAGCGTTCTTGGTCGTAATAAACAGCAAGAAGCGCTTGCTGTCCTGATTGGAAAAGATGACCATAAGATTTACGTTTATCAGCTAAATCAGGGTGTTTCACAAGAAAAAGCAGAAGCGGTTTCTAAGGAAAAAGGAGCTGGCGAGATTGACAAAATTACCTTTGGTCGTTATCAAGACAAACCAATCTGGGAAGTTAAGTCAGGAACTAATTTTTATCTAGTAGATTTTGAAACAGGAGCATTGGTCAATAAGGAGGGCCTATGAAACTATCCAACCGTGTTTTAGAAATGGAAGAAAGTGTGACCTTGGCTGCTGGAGCCCGTGCCAAAGCACTGAAGGCTGAGGGAAGAGATATTTTGTCTCTAACCTTGGGTGAGCCAGATTTCACTACTCCAAAAAATATCCAAGATGCCGCCATTGCATCGATTCAAGATGGGCGTGCTTCTTTTTATACAGTAACCTCAGGTCTGCCAGAACTTAAGGCGGCGGTTAATACCTATTTTGAGCGCTTTTATGGCTATTCTGTAGCGCCAAATCAAGTGACAGTCGCTGCTGGAGCCAAATATTCTCTCTATACCTTCTTTATGGCCGTGGTCAATCCAGGTGATGAAGTCATCATCCCAACCCCATACTGGGTCAGTTATGGAGACCAGGTCAAGATGGCAGAGGGGGTGCCAGTCTTTGTTCCTGCTAAGGAAGACAATCACTTTAAGGTGACCGTAGAGCAGTTGGAAGCGGCTCGCACAGACAAGACCAAGGTTTTGGTGCTGAATTCGCCATCCAATCCGACAGGTATGATTTACACCCGTGAGGAACTCTTGGCAATCGGGAACTGGGCTGTAGAAAAGGACATTCTCATCCTAGCAGATGATATCTATGGTCGCTTAGTCTATAATGGCCATGAATTCACACCGATTTCTAGCCTATCCGAAGCGATTCGCAAGCAAACAGTGGTCATCAATGGTGTGTCTAAAACCTATGCTATGACTGGTTGGCGTATTGGCTATGCCGTCGGTCAAGTAGACATTATCTCGGCCATGTCCAAGATTGCAGGTCAAACAACCTCTAATCCGTCAGCAGTAGCCCAGTATGCAGCAGTTGAGGCCCTATCAGGGGAGCAAGATACTGTAGAAAGCATGCGTCAGGCCTTTGAGGAACGACTAAACACCATCTATCCCCTTCTTGCGGAAGTGCCAGGATTTGAAGTGGTCAAACCGCAAGGAGCCTTCTATCTCTTCCCAAATGTCAAAAAGGCAATGGAGATGAAAGGCTATACGGATGTGACAGAATTTACAACCGCTATCCTAGAAGAAGCTGAAGTGGCCTTGGTAACAGGAGCAGGATTTGGAGCTCCAGAAAATGTCCGCCTCAGCTATGCGACAGACCTAGACACACTTAAAGAAGCAGTTAAACGCTTGAAAGCATTTATGGGGAGTGAGAATGATTGATCATTTTGAAATTAAGGTAAAGGATTTACAAATTTCAGAAGGATTTTATAGGAGTTTTCTTGCCCCAAACAGCCCTCATCCTGGTGGTGATTTTTGGCTGGCTCAGGGGACACAAGATCCTATTCACTTTGCTTTTTTAGCAGAAAATAAGGAAGAGGTTCAAGCTTGTTATGAGGCTGGCTTAGAGGCAGGTGGGCGAGACAATGGGGCTCCTGGTTATCGCAGTGAGCAACCGATTTACTACGCTGCTTTTGTGATTGACCCAGATGGGAACAATATAGAAGTGGTTTGCCATAAAGAATAAAAAAGAAAAAGGAAAAATAATGACAAAACGTGTAACGATTATTGATGTAAAAGACTATGTTGGTCAAGAAGTGACGATTGGCGCTTGGGTTGCCAACAAATCAGGAAAAGGGAAAATCGCCTTCTTGCAATTGCGTGATGGAACAGCCTTCTTCCAAGGTGTAGCCTTTAAACCAAACTTTGTAGAAAAATTTGGTGAAGAAGTAGGAGCTGAAAAGTTTGATGTCATCAAACGCTTGAGCCAAGAAACTTCTGTTTATGTGACAGGGATTGTCAAAGAAGACGAACGTTCTAAGTTTGGTTATGAGCTTGATATCACAGATATCGAAGTGATTGGTGAATCTCAAGACTACCCAATTACACCAAAAGAACACGGAACAGACTTCTTGATGGACAACCGTCACTTGTGGCTACGCTCTCGTAAGCAAGTAGCGGTGATGCAAATCCGTAACGCTATCATCTATGCAACTTATGAGTTCTTTGACAAGAACGGCTTCATGAAATTTGATAGCCCAATTCTTTCAGGAAACGCAGCAGAAGACTCAACTGAACTCTTTGAAACGGACTACTTCGGAACTCCAGCCTACTTGAGTCAATCAGGGCAGCTATACCTAGAAGCAGGCGCTATGGCCCTTGGTCGTGTCTTTGACTTTGGTCCAGTATTCCGTGCTGAAAAATCAAAAACGCGCCGTCACTTGACTGAGTTCTGGATGATGGACGCAGAGTACTCATACTTGACTCACGATGAGTCACTTGACTTGCAAGAAGCTTATGTAAAAGCTCTTCTACAAGGTGTTCTTGACCGTGCGCCTCAAGCCTTGGAAACCTTGGAACGTGATACAGAACTCTTGAAACGCTACATTGCAGAGCCCTTCAAACGTATCACTTACGATCAAGCCATTGACCTCTTGCAAGAACATGAAAATGATGAAGACGCTGACTACGAACATCTTGAGCATGGTGATGACTTTGGTTCACCACATGAAACGTGGATCTCAAACCACTTTGGTGTACCAACATTTGTCATGAACTATCCAGCAGCCATCAAGGCCTTCTACATGAAACCAGTTCCTGGGAATCCAGAGCGCGTGCTTTGTGCAGATTTGCTTGCTCCAGAAGGCTATGGAGAAATCATCGGAGGATCTATGCGTGAGGAAAACTATGATGCATTAGTTGCTAAGATGGATGAACTTGGCATGGATCGTACAGAGTATGAATTTTACCTTGACCTTCGTAAATACGGTACTGTACCACACGGTGGATTTGGTATCGGTATCGAGCGTATGGTCACCTTCGCGGCAGGAACAAAACACATCCGTGAAGCTATTCCATTCCCACGTATGTTGCACCGTATCAAACCGTAAGAATAGAAAAACGCCTATGTGGCGTTTTTTTCTATAGAAAGCTCTAGAAACGAAAGGAAATATTATCAGGTTTTCAGAATCGGCTCTTGATAATATGCGCTTTTCGTGAAAATATAGTGTATTGAATCTAGAACAGTACACTGTGTCTGCTAAAATATTTCTAGAAATTAATTTGCCTTTCTTAATCAGTTTGTTCATATCTTATTTTAATCCACTATATTTACTTCCTTTTCTTATAAAATTGAATTTGTGCTAGAAACATACTATTAGTTGTTTAGAATAGAATTTCGTATCTTAGTACATTGATCTTATTGTTTAAAAACAGATGTATGTACTAGTTTCTTCAAGGAAGTATTAGATTGAAACCATAAATATATACAAGCATGAAACTTGAATTAATAATAGTGGAATGATACAATATTAAGTGATATTGATAATTATTGGGCAACCCTTTTTTAAGATGATAACCTCTTGATATTACTAAAAAATTTAAGGGGGGGGGGCTTTCTATTTGTCTGGATACTTCAATTCAATATTAAAAAACATGCATAAAGGAGGTTCTAAGTCTAATGAAGGGTAAACAACAAGATTTTAGAACGGAAAAGTATATACGTTACGGTATTCGTAAGTATAGTTTCGGCGCGGCATCGGTAGCGATTGCGGCTGGTTTAATGTTTTTGGGAAATGGAGCAGTTTCAGCTATTGAACAAAATCCAGTTTCAGACTCTAAAGAAAATATTCAAAAAGTAGAAAATTCTTCTCCAGAATTAGGAGAAAGTAATATCCAGTTGGTTGATATGACAACTGAAACACCCAAGAAAGAAGAAGTTAAAGTAAATAAGTCACTTCTTGAAGCAAGTATTGCTACTTTAGAATCTAAACTTTCAACTGCTAAGTATGCGAATGCCTCAGTTGTAGCCAATGTTCGTGAAGCTTTAGCTACTGCGAAAGCTGTTTTGGCAAATGAAGCTGCCAAGCAAGAAGAGGTAAATGTTCAAAAAGAGATTCTTTCTGCATTGGGAACAGTTGTAACTGAATCAAATAAACTTGGATTAGAGAAAGAACAGGCTGATAAAGATAAGATAGCAAAAGAAGAAGCAGAAAGAAACGCTACACCAACAGAAAAAGCTCTTTCAGAAGCTAAATCGGCACTCGATAAAGTTTCATCAGAAGCAGATGTAAGCAATACACTTGCGGTTACAGAACTTCGTAAGAAGGAAGTAGCCCCAGAGAATCGAGCAGCAATTGAAGCGGCGGTAGCCAAGAACCAAGCTGTACTTAACGAATCAAAAGTACTTTTAGCTGATAAGAGTGTCACAAAGGAACAGGTGGATGCTCAATTAGCTCGCTTAAATGAATCAATTCTTGCGGTTTACAGTGAGCTTAAAAAAGCAGGAATTGGTCGTGATGGGAAGTTTGTTGTAGCGTTGGCAGCACAAGATTTTTATGCTGAAGGATCTACAAGTACTACTCATGCTTCAGAAATAAATGCAACAATCCATACAGGATCAGATACATATACAATTCCACACCAAGAAATTACCCTAACCAAAGGGGCTGGAACTGATACTTCAGGCCTAGAAGTAGTTGTGTATTCTAACCAACGTGATGGTGCTGAAACAAATGCAGGAAATGGACAAACTAGTGCACAAGGTGGTGCAACTGGTCATAATAATAAAGGTCGTGTTGATTATCCTTTAACACCAGAGGCTGCTAAAAAGTTAGCAGAAGAAGCTCCTTTATGGAGAAATAAACTTCGTGCAGATGGTTCAAGGATTTCAAATGCAGCGCTTTCGATCTATTCAGCTAACGGTGGGTATGAATACCTAGCAACTGAAATTTATGGTTATGCATATGAGCAAGGGGTTGATCGTGTATATATTAAAGGATTAAAAGAACGTATTGCTGTTACAGAGGCTGCTAAGCAAGCTGGATGGAGTCTTACTTCTGTAACACCGACAAACCTTGTTCCTGGTTTAGCATATGATGAGGCTACAGATACTATTCAAGGGGTGGTCTCTGCCAATATTGAAAACGGGGTATATGATTTACGTTTTGATGTAACTGCAAGCCATACTGACGGTCGCTCAGTAACTTTTCGACTTCAGAATTTACGTGCTGGTTGGGTAGGATGGCAAGACACCACACCTCCTACAATAGAATCTGATTCTGCTCGTTATGAACGTACTGTAGGTGATGATGCGAATATCAATATCCGATTTTATGATGATGCTGGATCAAGTGCGATTCCTAAGGGTACTGCTGGAAACTATAATTATACAACAGCTGAAGGCAAGGTAATTACAGTTCGTAAACAGAATTCACCAGCTGTGACTGGTGTGTCAGGCTATAATACTACAGGAGCGACTTTAGATGATTCTAAAGTGTTGATTCCCGGTACTAACTACAGTCTTTCTGATAGTACAAAAGATGAGCAAGCTAATGGTAGAACCAATAAGGGTAATGCTATTATTGGAGGTAAGGTTACGGAGGCAGGTATCTATACTGTCTCAGTATATGCTAAAGACTATGATAAGTTATCTAGCAATACAACTTGGAACCAATCAGGTCAAGAAGCGCATGCTTCCCTCACAGTTGTGGTGAAACCCAAAGTTGAGGTTCAAAACGTTGAAACTTACTCAACAACAGTTCCTGTTAAAATCTCTAAAGGTGCAACAAGTGCAAAAGTAACGATGCCAGATGGAACTGTAACAAATCTAAAAGCGGTTAAGGGTAAGTGGCTTGTAGATAGTGGTTCAACCAATACAGCAGTTACTGAAGATCAAGAACTAGGTGCCGTAGATTCTAATACTGTCTTTAATATTCCCGTCACATCAGAAGCAACCGCAAAAGTTGGTGTGGATAACATTAAAGTAGAATCATCATCTGAAAATGTTAAGGGAACTTTCCTACGTGAACAAGTTGAATTAACTGGAACTGACGGTCAAAAACACATCGCAAAATTAAATAGTACATCTGGTCATTGGGAACTTCCAGCTGATTATGCTGAAGTAAAGACACCAAATGGTAATGGAACTACAACGTGGACAAAACGCGAAGTGTATACTGAAGCGCAACAAGATGGAGCAATGAAATTCTACATCTATGAGTATACTCGTCAGCTAGATATCAATGGTAAAGTAACAAGTGTTGATACACCAACTCGCCCACTCACTGTATATGCTTCGCAGAATACTAGTCAAGCAGGTGATGGAATGTCAGTAACAATCACTTATGATAAACATTCCAATACTTGGTCTTCATCAGATGGTACAGAAGTGACTGCTACCAAATTGGGTGACAATTCTTGGGAAGTGCTTACTAAATCAGGATTTGGTGGTATCATTAGAGGAACAATTGCAACAAACTCAGATGTTGCAACTGTAGTTAATACAAAACCAACAGCAAGTTCACAGGATTATACGTCTACAAAAGGAACTACGGTTGACCTTCGTAATGAAGCAAAAGCTGCAGTGACAATCTCTGATACAGAAGATACTAAGTACGGTAAAACAACTTACATTACTCGTATTACAGTAACATCTCCTTCAGGAGTTCAGAAGGTTTATGACACTAAACAAGATGCAAACAACTACAATCTTGCTAGTGGTTATACACTGAATGAAGTGGGAGTCTATACAGTAACAGTTGATGTTATTGATAGTAATGGCAATTACACAACAGATGCTACAATAGGTGGAACTGAATCTGGTGTGGATCATGGGGCTGGCTCATCAACAGCTACAACTACTTACCACATTACAGTAACAGACACAATTGAAGGTCACGATGCTACATCATCTGATATCCAAGGAGCTACTCAAACGGGAACACCAACCTTTACTTCTGTAGGTGACGGTTCAACTATTTCACCAAGTGCAACATCACCAGCTAAGTTGGTTGCAACTGACGGTAGTCTAGTTGAGACTTTAACAGTTGTAAATGAGGGAACTTATACAATTGACCCAACAACAGGTGTTGTAACCTTTAAACCACTTGCAACATTCACAGGGACAGCTACTCCAGTAACTGTCAAACTAACTGCAATTCTAGGTACAGATACTAACAATGCTAATATTACTGCAACTGCGACAGCTACATATACACCAACAGTAGTTCCAGTAAAACCAACCGCAGTAGCGTCTCAAACAACTGGACCTCAAGGGAAAGCCCAAACTTCTGCTATTAAGTTTGACGTAGCAGACACAGATGATACAACTGTAAACTTTGCTAAAGGAACAGTTGCTATTGATGCAAATACAACAAAATCTGTTGATCTTAATACAGCATCAGTAACTCTTCTTAATGCAGACGGTGTTGCTGTAACATCTGTAACAGTTGCAAATGAGGGAACTTATACACTGGATACAGCGACAAATGTTATTACTTTCCAACCAGTCGCAACATTCACAGGAACTGTTACAAAACCAGTTAGTGTACGTATTGCGGATGCGAATGGTACTACTGCAACAACTACTTACACTCCAACTGTCACAGATGTCACTATGACAGCTGAAAATGCAGCATCTACAGACGTTCAAGGCAAAACACAAACTGGAACACCAGAATTTGAAACGTCAGATTCATCAGTAACAATTGCGAAACGTCAGTTGCTTGATCCCACAACTATACAACCAACTACTAGTGTTACAATCGCAAATGAAGGAACATACACAATTAATCCAACAACAGGTGTTGTAACTTTCGTACCAGTTCCAACATTTACTGGAGAAGGGACAGGAGTAACTGTTCAAGCAACAGATTCAAATGGTGAGACAGCAACAGCTACTTATAAACCAACTGTAACACCAATCACGATTACTGGTGAAAATGTAACATCTAAGAATATCCAAGGTGAACAGCAGTCAGAAACACCACTATTCTCATCATCAGATGATAGTGCTCCAGTGTCAAATTACAAACTTGTAGATCCAACTACTGGAAATACAACGACTGCAACTTCAGTGACTGTTGAAAATGTTGGAACATATACAATTGATTCAACAACAGGCAAAGTAACATTCCAACCAGTTGCAACTTATACAGGAACACCAGCATCAGTAACAGTTCAAGCATCAGCAACTATTACTAATGAAAAAGGTGAATCAACAGAAATCACTGGTACAGCTACTTATACTCCAACAGTAGTTCCTGTAGTCCCAACAGCTAAAGAATCAGCGACAGCTGGTAAGCAAGGTCAAGCGCAAACATCACAAATTATTTTTGATACTCCTGATACAGATGCGACAACTTTGAACTTCGTCAAAGGAGAAACATCTGAAGTATTAGGTGAAGATGGTCAACCAAAATCAGTAGCTCTTGATAAGAGTGCTTTGACACTTCTTGATGCGAACGGTAATGCTGTAACTACAGTTACGGTTGATGGTGAAGGGACTTACACTCTTGATAAAACAACTAATGTCATTACATTCCAACCAACTGAAGAATTTACAGGCAAAGCTACACCAGTACGTGTACAAATTGCAGATATCAACGGTACTACTGTAACAACTAATTACACTCCAACTGTTGTTGCTGAAGATGGAACAGTCATTGTTGAGTATAAGGATGAAGAGGGTAACGTTATCTCTCCTTCAACAACTCCAGTAAATAACGAAAAAGTGACGACTCCGTTTACAACTGAACCAAAAGAAATTCCTGGTTACACTCTTGTTAAAGTGGAAACAACAAACGGTCAGGTTGATGAAGGTACTAAGAAGGTTTCAGGTAAGGTTACAAATGAGCAAACTACTGTGACATATACTTATAGAAAGAATGTTCAAACAGCAACTATTTCTTACTATGATGTGACAACTGGTGCAGAAGTTGCTATAGATTCAGCTAAAATTCCAGAAGCAGCTGTTGAGACAGTAGAGGGTGTTTATAAAGGAACTATCGACTTTGTTAATCGTGAAAAAGCAATTGCAGCTCTTGAAAAAGCTGGCTATACGTTAGTAGAAGATGGTTTCATTGTAGCAACGACAGCTGATAAGCTTTTTGATAACGACACAGCGGTGAATCAAAACTTTACGGTAATAGTTAAACAACGTGTGGAACCTGTGACTCCAAATGATGAGAAACCTGTTCCAGGACAACCAGTGGATCCAGAAAATCCAAACTCACCTGTATGGCCAAGTACTGCAGAAAATCTTGAGTTAACTAAGACAGTTACTCGTACAATCAAGTACCGCTACAACGATGAAAATGGTAAAGAAGTAACAGCTGATAAAGTTCAAACAGTAACCTTCACACGTAGCGCAAGCATTAACTTGGTAACAGGAAATGTGGAATACACTGACTGGTCAGCAGCACAAACTCTTGAGGCAGTAGTTTCTCCAGAAGTAGCTAATTATACTTATGATAAGAAAACTGTTCCAAGTCTTGAGGTAACAAACGAGTCAACTGATAGTACAGTATACGTTATCTATAAACCAGTAGCGCCAACTGCAACACCTGCTACATCAACTGATATCCAAGGTAAGCCACAAACAGGTACTCCAACATATAAACATGCTGATGGAACTGAGTTGAAACCAACAACAGATAATCCAGCTAAGTTCGTTGGAACTGAGGAAACAACTATCCCAGCTACTAAGGATGGTAAGACAGTTGGTACATATACAATCGATCCAACTGGTACAGTAACCTTCACACCAAATAAAGACTTCGTTGGCACACCAGATCCAGCTAAAGTAGTTGTAACAGATCCTACAAATGGTACAACTGTTGAGTCAAGTTACACTCCAACTGTAACACCAGTTACACCAACAGGTGTGGATACAGGCTCTACAGGTCCTAAGAACACTCCTCAATCTGGTACACCAACATTTGTACCTGGTCATAAAGATGTACCAATGGACAATACTGTTCCTGCTACATTTGAAGATGGTACAACAAGTAAAACAGTTCCAAACGAAGGAACGTATACTGTTGATGCAACAGGTAAGGTAACCTTCACACCAAATAAAGATTTCGTTGGAACTGCAACAGGAGTAACTATTGTACGTAAAGATACTAATGGCACTGTAGCGAAAGCTAAGTATACACCAACTGTTTATGAAGTGAAGTCTGATACACAAGTTGCAACTGTAACTTACAAAGATACTAACGGAACAATTCTTGGTGAAGTGGATATCCTTCAAGGTGATTCTGGTTCTGAAATGAACTACTCAACTGCAGAACGTATCAACGCACTGAAAAAACTTGGCTACGAACTTGTGTCTGATGAGTTTACAAAAGCTGATGGTAGCAAGCAATCATTTGATAATGATACGAATGCTGTTCAAAAATTTGTTGTTACAGTTCAACCACGCCTTGTTCCAGTTATTCCAAGTGATGTAACACCAGTTCCAGGTCAACCAATTGATCCAGAAGATCCAAATTCACCAGTATGGCCTGAAAGCGTTAAGGAATTGACAACTTCAGAAGAAGTAACTCGTACAATTACTTATGTTGATGGAGATGGTAAAGAGGTTACTACTTCTGTGACTTCATCCGTTAAATTTACTCGTGATGCTAAGGTGAACTTGGTGACAGGTGAAGTTACTTACGGCGAATGGAAAGAAGCTACAACTGATGTTCTTTCTGGTAACAAACTTCCACTTGTTAAAGGTTATATTGCAGTAAGTGGGGATATTGAGGCATCTACCAAGGATCAAACTGTTAAGGCTGAAGACAAAGATATCATTCAAAAAGTTGTCTATAAGAAACTTGGAGCCTGGATTCCAAACGTGCCAGAACAAACAAATCCTCCACGTATTGATTATCCAAATGATCCAAACGGTGATCCAACTAAACCGGGTGTACCAACGGAAGATATTGTAATTCCTTATGTTCCAGGTTACATTCCAAGAGATAAAGATGGAAATCCGTTGAAACCAGTTGATCCAGAAGATCCAACAAAAGGTTATGTGCCACCAACATTACCAACTGATCCGAGTCAAGATACACCAATCAACTATACGAAGATTACAACGTCTTATGTGACAGTTGATCCAAATGGTAAAGAAGTATCTATTCCAAATTATCCAAGAGAAGACGGCGAACAACCTAAGAAAGATATCCCAGGCTACAGATTCGTAGAAACGAAGAAACTACCAAATGGAGATGTAGAACATGTCTACGAAAAAGTGAATACATTCTTCAAAGATAAAGCAGGTAATGAGATT
>JAGZLW010000042.1 GCA_018364455.1 Streptococcus mitis
GTCCCAAGAATCCTATGCGCCGTCACTATGCCACTCACTTTCCCTATCCACTCGATGTGGAACGCATGCAGATGGCAATCAAAAAGTTAGAGGGAACCCATGATTTTACCGGTTTTACAGCCTCTGGGACTAGTGTAGAGGATAAGGTTCGCACCATCACAGAAGCTAGTTTAGCAGTTGATGAGACAGGTCAGTTTTTGACCTTTACCTTTTCAGGAAATGGTTTCTTGTATAAGCAGATTCGTAATATGGTGGGGACACTGCTCAAAATCGGAAATAATCGTATGCCAGTGGAGCAGATTGACCTGATCTTGGAGAAAAAGGACAGGCAACTTGCAGGTCCCACTGCAGCACCAAATGGTTTGTATTTAAAGGAGATTCGTTATGAAGAATAATCGTATTTTAGCACTTTCAGGAAATGATATTTTTAGTGGTGGTGGATTGTCCGCTGATTTGGCTACTTATACCTTGAACGGCTTGCATGGCTTTGTAGCAGTGACTTGCTTGACAGCCTTGACAGAAAAAGGATTTGAAGTCTTTCCAACTGACGATACCATTTTTCAACATGAATTAGATAGCTTGCGTGATGTGGAATTTGCAGGTATTAAGATTGGTCTTCTACCAACTGTCAGTGTAGCTGAGAAAGCTTTGGACTTTATCAAGCAACGCCCAGGAGTGCCTGTGGTTCTGGATCCTGTCTTGGTCTGCAAGGAAACGCACGACGTAGCAGTTAGTGAACTCTGCCAAGAGTTGATTCGCTTTTTCCCTCATGTCAGTGTGATTACGCCTAACCTCCCAGAAGCAGAATTATTAGCTGGTCAAGAAATTAAAAGCTTGGAAGACATGAAAACTGCAGCGCAGAAATTACATGACTTAGGAGCGCCAGCAGTCATTATCAAGGGAGGCAATCGCCTTAGTCAGGACAAGGCGATGGATATCTTTTATGACGGACAAACCTTTACAGTCCTAGAAAATCCCGTCATTCAAGGGCAAAATGCTGGCGCAGGTTGTACCTTTGCCTCTAGCATTGCCAGTCACTTGGTTAAAGGTGATGAACTTTTACCAGCAGTAGAAAGCTCTAAGGCTTTCGTTTATCGTGCCATTGCACAAGCAGATCAGTATGGAGTAAGACAATATGAAGCAAACCAAAACAACTAAAATCGCCCTTGTATCCCTATTGACCGCCCTTTCTGTGGTTCTAGGCTATTTCTTAAAAATTCCAACACCGACAGGCATTCTAACTCTTTTAGATGCGGGTGTCTTCTTTGCTGCCTTTTACTTCGGTAGTCGCGAAGGGGCTGTAGTCGGAGGACTAGCAGGTTTCTTGATTGACCTCTTATCAGGCTATCCTCAGTGGATGTTCTTTAGCTTGATCAACCATGGCTTGCAGGGATTTTTCGCAGGATTTAAAGGAAAAACTCAGTGGTTAGGCCTTATCTTAGCAACGATTGCCATGGTAGGGGGTTACGCCTTGGGTTCTACTTTGATGAATGGCTGGGCAGCAGCCCTACCAGAAATTTTACCAAATTTCATGCAAAATATGGTAGGGATGATTGTAGGATTTATCCTTAGTCAAAGTATCAAGAAGATTAAGTAAAGAGGCTGAGTCAAAAGTCTTTCAAATAAGAAAAACGCATAGTATCAGGTGTTGAAAACTTGATACTATGCGTTTTATTGTGGGAATATTTTTGAAGAATATTAATCAAAATAAAGCAAATCTTTGCTGGTGCTTGTAAAGAGGTCAAAGCCATCCTTGGTAACAACACCACAGTCTTCGATACGGACACCTACTTTACCAGGGATATAGATACCTGGTTCAACAGAGAAGCACATTCCTTCTTCGATGACCAAGTCGTTTCCTTCCATGATGGATGGGAATTCGTGGACATCCATACCGATACCATGACCGAGACGGTGGTTGAAGTATTCTCCGTAACCAGCTTTTTCAATGACTTCGCGGGCAGCGCGGTCCACTTCATGGGCAGTTACACCTGGTTTGATAAAGTCAAGAGCAGCTTGTTGGGCTTCAAGAGTCAAGTTATAAATGTCTTTCTTGAATTGGTCAGGTTTGCCGACTGCGACTGTACGAGTCATATCTGACGCATAGCCGTTGACTAGAACACCCAGGTCAAAGAGGAGAAGAGCATCATTTTCAACCTTATTAGCTGCTGGAATACCGTGTGGATTTGCGGCATTATCACCAGTCAAGACCATGGTATCAAAGCTCATTTCATAGCCTTCACGTTTCATGGCAAAGTCAATTTGAGCAATGATATCTGTCTCTGTCTTATCAAGAGAAATATTATCAAAACCAACATTAACAGCCTTGTCCGCATAGAGACCTGCAACCATCATTTTTTGCACTTCGTCAGCTGATTTGATGAGGCGCATGCGTTGGATACGAGGTGTGAGGTTTTCAAACTCAGCAGTTTCAAAGACTATTTTCAAGCCATGATATTTGGTCAAGATGAGATTGTCAAACTCAACAGCGACACGTTTGAAGTCAAGTTGTGGAAGAGCATGTTTCATTTTTTGCCATGGATTTTCAGAATCCACATAGCCCACAACTGGGAAGGAAACTGTGCTAGTAGCACGCTCAACCTCAAGGGCTGGGACAAAGAGGAGAGGCTCTTGATCTGCTAGGACAAAAAGGAACATTTGGCGTTCATGGGGATCACTGTAAAAGTCAGTGAGGTAATTGATTGTGACGGGGTCAGATACGACAGCGACGTCTAGTTTTTCAGTTTCAAGATATGTTACGATTTGTTGTAATTTAGACATATGCTACCTTCTTTCTACCCCTCTATTTTGGCAAAAAAAGAGAGAAAATGCAAGGGAGAAGGGTAAAAGAAAAGACAAAAAGAACTCCGACAAGATGTGAAGTTCTTTGACATAGTTTTCATTTCTTTAAGAAAAGTCAGCCTTGCTTTTGACGTCGCTGTATTCTTCAGCGATTTCTTGGCTGAGAATGTCCTCATAGGCAGGGAGTTGGATGTTCTGACCATATTTTTTCTTGAGAGCAGTAGTGACTAAGCGATAAGCTAGATTGGCATTACGAGAGAGGATAGGTCCGTGGAAGTAAGAACCAAAGACATTCTTATAATGAACCCCTTCACCGACTTTTTCTTCGTTATTTCCATTTCCATAGATAACCTGTCCCAGTGGTTTTTGGTCATCAGAGAGGAAGGTACGGCCCTGATGATTTTCAAAACCGTAGTAGGTTTCATTGAAATCTTCATTGTGAATCTTGATGTCACCGATAAAACGGTTATTGGTCTGGTTGAGGGTATAGTGACCCATGACTCCTAGTCCTTCGATGCGTCTCCCTGAAGCTTCAACATAATATTGACCCAATAGTTGGAAACCACCGCAGATAGCAAGAACGACACCGTCGTTTTGGATGTAGTTATCGATGCTTTCTTTTTTAGCAGGTAGGTCGTCAGCAATGATACTTTGTTCAAAGTCTTGACCGCCTCCGAAAAAGGCGATGTCATAGTGATTTTCATCGAAATCATCGTGGAGAGAAACGATGTCAACCGTCACATGGGCCCCTAGTTTTTCAGCCACATACTTGAGCATGAGGATATTGCCATTGTCCCCATAGGTATTCATGAGGTTTCCGTAGAGGTGGGCAATGTTGAGCTGATAAGGGTAATTGCCATCTTTTGAGGAAAGTGAAGTATAAACCATCAGTTCATCTCCTTTCTAACAATCTGACGACTAGCTAGTAGTTCGCGGAATTCCAGCATGGCAGTATAGGTAGCTAGGATATAGGCATGCTTGCAGTCTTGATTCTCAATAGTCTTAAGAACTTGTTCCAGACTACTTGTTTCAGTGATTTTCTCAGCCGGATAGCCTGTCACTCGGAGACGACGTGCAATTTCAGAATGCCGAACACCGCCAGCATTGATTTCAGGAATGTCCATGTCAGTGATTTGTTCAAAATCCGCATCCCAGATCCAGCTGGTGTCAATTCCGTCTGCATAGTTAGCGTTAAGGAGGACAGACAGGCTAAATGGATAAGGTGCTAGTTTAATCATTTCGATAGCTTGGGTTGCACCAACTGGATTTTTAATCAAGACAAGGGTACATTCCTTGTCACCGATTTGGAAGGTTTCCTGGCGTCCAAAGACAGCACGGCTCTTATCAAATCCCTGCTTGATGAGTTGTGAATCAGCACCGAGGAAACGGGCGATGGCAACTGCAGCTAGGGCGTTATAGATATTGTAGAGACCGCCGATTTGAATGCCGTATTCTTGTCCGTCAATGACAAAGCGAGAGCGATTGTTGGTCAACTCAACCAATTCTGTCAAGCGATAGTCTAACTCAGGACGTTTACATCCACAATCTTCACAGATATAGGCACCCAAGTTTGCATAGGTATTGTGCTCGTATTTGAGGATGCCTTGGCAGTCAGGGCAGAGGATTCCTTCGGTATTGTAGTGAGCCAGTTGGGCTGGCCCTTTCTCCAAGTCAAAACCAAAATACTGTACAGGATTTGGAATAGCTGGCTTGTAGAAAAGTGGACTGTCTCCATTAAGGAGAACAGTAGCTGTAGGCACCTTGCGAATGGCATCCAAAATCATCTTGTAAGTTGTGTAAATCTCACCATAGCGGTCCATTTGGTCACGGAAAATATTAGTGATGACAAAAAGACTAGGCTGGATGTAGTCACAGATACGAGATAGACTGGCCTCGTCAATTTCTAAGACGGCAATATTTTTCCCAGTTTTTGAAGATTTGGCAGTCAAGAAGGTTGTCGCAATCCCTGTAATCATGTTGGCACCGCTTGGGTTGGTCAGAACTTGACCATAAACCTCTTTTAAAATGCCGACAGTGAGGGCAGTTGTCAAGGTTTTTCCGTTGGTTCCAGTGACCACGACAATCTCGTAGTTCTTAGCTAGGTTTTGTAAAATATCTTTATCAAATTGAAGGGCGACTTTCCCTGGGAGCGTACTTCCACGGCCAAGACGGCTCAAAACGAAGTGGGAAGAACGCCCAGCAAGAAGGCCCAAAGTAGTTTTTAATTTCATGTTTCTATTATATCACAAAAGAGGGAAAAGACAGATTTGAGATTCCGCAGAAGCAAAAACAGCCCTCAGAGGGCTGTTCGATACGATTAAACTCAACTTAAATCGCAAACAAGTCATTCAAGTTCTCAGCCAAGGTTGGGTGAGTGAAGATTTGTTTTGTGAAGTAAGTGTAAGGAATCTTGTTGTCCATAGCAACAGTAATGATGTTGATGATTTCTTGAGAACCTTCTGAGAAGATACTTGCTCCAAGAATTTCTTTTGTTTCAGTATTAACCACAGCTTTGAAAGCTCCACGAAGGTCTCCGTTTACGTGACCACGAGGCATAGCTGCAACAGGGATTTCTTTCACTGCGTATGGAAGTTTCAAATCAGCTGCTTGGCTTTCAGTTAAACCGACTTGTGAAAGTGCAGGTGTGATGAACATGGTGTTTGGTACATTGAGACGGTCTTCAAGTGTGTAGCTGCCATCTCCAGCAAGGTAGCTGTAAACAACACGGAAGTCATCAAGTGAAATGTAAGTAAATTGAAGGCCACCGTTGACATCTCCAACTGCAAAGACACCAGGAACGTTTGTTTGACAATGTTTGTCCACTTTAATAGCGCCACGTTCAGTTAGTTCAATATCTGTATTTTCAAGTTGAAGTGGTTCTACATTTGGTTTGCGTCCAGTTGCGTAGAGAAGGGCATCGAAACGGTAAGTTTCGTTTTCAGTTACGACAAGGACTTGGTCACCGTCATTTTTGATTTCAGTAGTACGGATATTTTGAAGCAATTCAATGCCGTCTTCTTCCATGTATTGTTTAGCAAGAGCTGCGATGGAAGGTTCTGCACGAGGAAGGAAAGTATCCAAGGCATCTAGGACTGTAACCTTGCTTCCAAGTTTGTTGTAAAGACCAGCAAATTCAAGACCGATATTTCCACCACCAAGGACTCCAAGTTTTTCAGGCAATTTGTCCAAGTTTTGGATACCTGTTGAGTCAAAGACATTTTTGCTTGTAGCAAGTCCAGGGATTGGCAAGACGTTTGAAACAGCACCAGTATTGATGACGATTGTTTCAGCAGTCAGTTCTTTCTTTTCATCACCAGCTTGGATTTCGATGACTTTATTTGAAAGGAAGTGAGCTTCCGCATCAAAGATATCGACGCCTGTACCAGCAACAGTAGCATAGTTTTTACCGTTGAGGCGACCAGTGATAGTGTTTTTGGTAGCAATGACTTCTTCAAAAGACAAGTCTTTCTCAGCAGCAACTAGCAAAGTTTTAGTTGGGATACATCCGATGTTGATACAAGTTCCACCGTACATAGCTTTGCTACGTTCAACGAGGGCAACTTTTTTACCAGCTGAAGCCAATTTACCAGCTAGTGTTTTACCAGCTTTACCAAATCCGATAACGATTAAATCATAAGTTAACATTTAGAGTTCCTCCTATTCGAATTTCATTCTAGCACAAGAAAAAAACTTTTGCACAATTCTGCTACGCTTTAAAAAAGTTTATGAAATAGTGGAAATTATAGCCTTACTTTCTCAGAAAAACCGTTTACATGACTTTATCGACAGATTGGGCTATCTTTTGCTTCTCTCTTGTGTTATACTAGATAGGTTGCAAAGAAAACAGTACTTTTCTTTTGTGGAAAAGAAGCAACACGATTTTATATCCAGTATATGAAAATACGTCATAAAAAGAAAAGTATAAACTAAGCCCTATAGGGTGGCTTCGCACCACCTTTAGAAAGAAGAATAACGTGAAATTTAATGAATTAAACTTGTCTGCTGATTTGCTAGCAGAGATTGAAAAAGCTGGTTTTGTAGAAGCCAGTCCTATCCAAGAACAAACGATTCCCTTGGCCCTTGAAGGCAAGGACGTTATCGGTCAAGCTCAGACTGGTACAGGAAAAACTGCAGCCTTTGGCTTGCCTACCCTTGAAAAAATCCGTACAGAAGAAGCGACCATCCAAGCTTTGGTTATCGCTCCAACACGTGAACTTGCTGTCCAAAGTCAAGAAGAACTCTTCCGCTTTGGTCGTAGTAAGGGAGTCAAAGTACGCTCAGTATATGGCGGATCAAGCATTGAAAAACAGATTAAGGCTCTTAAATCTGGTGCCCATATCGTGGTGGGAACTCCAGGTCGCCTCTTGGACTTGATTAAACGCAAGGCCTTGAAATTACAAGATATTGAAACTCTTATCCTTGACGAAGCGGATGAAATGCTCAACATGGGCTTCCTTGAAGATATCGAAGCTATCATTTCTCGTGTCCCTGAAAACCGTCAAACTTTGCTTTTCTCAGCAACTATGCCAGATGCCATCAAACGTATCGGTGTTCAGTTTATGAAAGAACCTGAGCATGTGAAGATTGCTGCTAAGGAATTGACCACAGAATTGGTTGACCAATACTACATCCGAGTTAAGGAGCAAGAAAAATTTGATACCATGACTCGTCTTATGGATGTGGAACAGCCTGAGCTTGCTATCGTATTTGGTCGTACAAAACGTCGTGTAGATGAATTGACTCGTGGTTTGAAAATCCGTGGCTTCCGTGCAGAAGGAATTCATGGAGACCTAGACCAAAACAAACGTCTTCGTGTCCTTCGTGACTTTAAAAATGGCAATCTTGATGTTTTGGTTGCGACAGACGTTGCAGCGCGTGGGTTGGATATTTCAGGTGTGACCCATGTCTATAACTACGATATTCCACAAGATCCTGAAAGTTATGTTCACCGTATCGGTCGTACAGGTCGTGCTGGTAAGTCAGGTCAGTCTATTACTTTCGTATCACCAAATGAAATGGGCTATCTCCAAATCATTGAAAACTTGACTAAGAAACGCATGAAAGGTCTCAAACCTGCAAGTGCAGAAGAAGCCTTCCAAGCTAAAAAACACGTAGCTCTCAAGAAAATCGAACGTGATTTTGCAGATGAGACTATCCGTGCCAACTTTGAGAAATTTGGTAAGGATGCTCGTAAGCTAGCTGCCGAATTTACTCCAGAAGAATTGGCAATGTATATCTTGAGTCTGACTGTTCAAGACCCAGATAGTCTTCCTGAAGTGGAGATTGCACGTGAAAAACCACTGCCATTTAAACCATCAGGTAATGGCTTCGGTGGTAAAGCTAAGGGAGGTCGTGGAGGCCGTCGTGGGGACGACCGTCGAGACCGTGATCGCCGTGGTGATTTCAAAAAAGGAAGTCGTGGCAATGATCGTTTTGATAAAGACAGACGTTACCGTAATAAAGACAATAAAAAACCACGCAATACTTCAAGTGAAAAGCAAACAGGCTTTGTTATTCGTAATAAGGGCGATAAATAAGAAAAAGCGGTTCAAAATGAATCGCTTTTTTATATAAGGAGACCGAATGGAAAAAGAAAGATAAATAAAATAGATATATTATATTCTTGTAATATTATAATACACAAAAATAGGGAGCTTGTCAATAGAAAAGAAGCAATTTAATTAAAAATATTCTTGTTTTTTCAAATTGCAATTAAATAAGCAATTTTCAGATAATAATTGAAAATTTAAGCTGTTTATGTTATAATGATAGCGATTAAATTCGAGGTGAAAAATGGCACATTTATTAGAAAAAACAAGAAAAATTACTTCTATCCTGAAGCGCTCAGAGGAGCAGTTGCAGGAAGAACTTCCATACAATGCGATTACCCGTCAATTGGCAGATATTATTGACTGTAACGCCTGTATCGTCAATAGCAAGGGACGTCTCCTTGGTTATTTCATGCGTTACAAAACCAATACAGATCGTGTAGAGCAGTTCTTCCAAACTAAGATTTTCCCAGATGACTACATTCAAGGTGCGAACATGATCTACGATACAGAAGCCAATCTGACAGTTGATCATGATTTGAGTATTTTCCCTGTGGAAAGTCGTGCCGACTTTCCAGATGGTTTGACGACTATTGCACCGATTCATGTATCAGGTATTCGCCTTGGTTCTTTGATTATTTGGCGCAATGATAAAAAATTCGAAGATGAGGATTTGATCCTTGTTGAGATTGCCAGTACCGTTGTTGGGATTCAGCTTCTTAACTTCCAACGAGAAGAAGATGAGAAAAATATCCGTCGCCGTACTGCCGTCACCATGGCGGTTAATACCCTTTCTTACTCCGAACTCCGTGCTGTTTCAGCAATTTTAGGGGAATTAAATGGAAATGAAGGGCAGTTGACTGCGTCAGTGATTGCAGACCGTATCGGGATTACCCGTTCTGTGATTGTCAATGCCCTTCGTAAACTTGAGTCTGCGGGGATTATTGAAAGTCGCTCACTTGGAATGAAGGGAACCTATCTTAAGGTCTTGATTTCAGATATTTTTGAAGAAGTGAAGAAAAGAGATTACTAATGACTAAGGCTTTAATTTCGATTGATTATACAGAAGATTTTGTTGCTGATAGTGGGAAGCTGACAGCAGGCGCCCCAGCTCAAGCAATTTCAGATGCCATTAGCAAGGTGACTCGGTTAGCTTTTGAACGCGGAGATTACATCTTTTTTACCATTGATGCTCACGAAGAAAACGATTGTTTTCATCCAGAAAGCAAGCTGTTTCCTCCTCACAATTTGATTGGAACTAGTGGGCGGAATTTATACGGAGATTTGGGGACCTTTTATCAAGAACATGGTTCAGACAGTCGTGTTTTTTGGATGGATAAACGCCATTACTCAGCTTTTTCAGGGACTGACCTGGATATCCGTTTGAGAGAGCGGAGAGTGTCTACCGTTATCTTAACAGGTGTCTTGACGGATATCTGTGTCCTACATACAGCTATAGATGCCTATAATCTAGGATATGATATCGAGATTGTTAAACCAGCTGTTGCTTCCATCTGGCCTGAAAATCACCAATTTGCCCTAGGTCATTTCAAAAATACACTTGGAGCTAAGTTGGTAGATGAAAATCTAAATGAAATTTCAGAGTAATTTGGTTGATGAAATGAAAAAATTTGAAAAAAAGTGTTGACAAGAATCCCAAAAGTTGATATACTAGTAAAGTAATCGACGCGGGGATGGCGGAATTGGCAGACGCGCAGGACTAAGGATCCTGTGACCGCTTTAGGTCGTGAGGGTTCAAGTCCCTCTCTCCGCATAGGATAAGAGTTAGCTGAGGCTAGCTCTTTTTTTCATCTAGTTAAAGTAGAGCAAAAAAATTTTTGCTCTTTTTTCGTATTTCATAAACATTTCATATTTGGGTTTTATAATAGTCTTACAAATATGGAGGTGACAAATGAATCCAATCCAAAGAGCTTGGGCTTATGTCAGCAGAAAACGGCTGAGAAGTTTTATTTTATTTCTGATTTTATTGGTCCTATTAGGCGGAATTTCAGCCTGTTTGACTCTGATGAAGTCCAATAAAACAGTGGAAACCAATCTTTACAAATCACTCAATACCTCTTTTTCTATTAAGAAGATAGAAAATGGTCAGACCTTCAAGCTATCGGACCTAGTATCTGTAAGCAAGATTAAGGGACTAGAAAATGTCTCTCCTGAACTGGAGACGGTCGCAAAACTAAAAGACAAGGAAGCAGTGAGTGGCGAGCAGAGCGTAGAACGTGATGATTTGTCAGCTGCGGACAAGAACTTGGTTAGTTTAACGGCGCTTGAGGATTCATCCAAGGATGTCACCTTTACCAGCTCGGCTTTCAACTTAAAAGAAGGGCGACACCTTCAAAAAGGGGATTCCAAGAAAATTCTCATCCACGAAGAGTTGGCTGAGAAGAATAGTCTTTCCGTTCATGATAAGATTACCTTAGAAGCTAGTCAGTCAGAAACTGGCAAGGAACAGACAGTTGAGTTTGAAATCGTCGGAATCTTCTCTGGTAAAAAACAAGAGAAATTTACAGGTTTGTCTTCTGACTTCAGTGAAAACCAAGTCTTTACAGACTATGAAAGTAGCCAAACCCTTTTGGGCAATAGTGAACCTCAAGTTAGTGCAGCGCGCTTCTATGTAGAAAATCCTAAGGAAATGGACGGACTCATGAAGCAGGTAGAAAACTTGTCCTTGGAGAATCAAGGCTATCAAGTCGAAAAGGAAAACAAGACTTTTGAACAAATCAAAGACTCAGTTGCAACCTTCCAAACCTTCCTAACCATCTTCCTTTATGGGATGTTGATAGCTGGAGCTGGAGCCTTAATTTTGGTCTTATCTCTCTGGTTGAGAGAAAGGGTCTACGAAGTGGGAATTTTACTGGCACTTGGAAAAGGCAAGAGCTCAATCTTCCTACAATTCTGTTTAGAGGTAGTTTTGGTATCTCTCGGTGCTTTGCTTCCAGCATTTGTTGCAGGAAACACAATCACATCTTACCTACTCCAAACCCTACTCGCAAGTGGAGATCAGGCAAGCTTACAAGATACACTAGCCAAAGCAAACAGTCTATCAACCAGCACACTATCTTTTGCAGAATCCTATGTTTTTCTGTTATTGATTAGTTGCTTATCTGTAGCCTTTTGTTTCCTATTCTTATTTAGAAAATCACCGAAAGAAATTTTATCATCTATTAGTTAAGAAGGAGAAATCATGACTTTATTACAATTACAAGATGTTACCTACCGTTATAAGAACACTGCTGAAGCAGTCCTATATCAGATCAATTATAATTTTGAACCCGGGAAATTTTACAGTATTATTGGTGAGTCAGGATCAGGGAAATCCACACTCTTGTCCCTACTTGCTGGTCTAGATAGTCCTGTTGAAGGTTCTATCCTTTTCCAAGGAGAGGACATTCGTAAGAAGGGGTATTCCTACCATCGTATGCACCATATTTCCCTGGTCTTTCAAAATTATAATTTGATAGATTATCTTTCTCCACTGGAAAATATCCGCTTGGTCAACAAAAAGGCAAGTAAGGATACACTTCTTGAGCTTGGCTTGGATGAAAGTCAGATCAAGCGGAATGTTCTCCAGTTATCAGGGGGTCAACAGCAACGTGTTGCCATTGCTCGCAGTTTGGTCTCAGAAGCTCCAGTTATTCTAGCTGATGAACCAACGGGAAATCTGGACCCTAAAACTGCTGGAGATATTGTCGAACTGCTTAAATCACTTGCCCAGAAAACAGGTAAATGTGTCATCGTCGTAACTCACAGCAAAGAAGTGGCACAAGCATCAGATATTACACTTGAGTTGAAGGATAGGAAACTGACTGAAACTCGCAATACTAGTAAATAATTTGAGCTTGTTTTGATAGAATTATAAAACAAAATCTAGAAAGGGAACCTATGTTACACAACGCATTTGCCTATGTTACAAGGAAGTTTTTCAAATCGATTGTCATCTTCCTGATTATTCTCCTCATGGCGAGCTTGAGTTTGGTCGGCTTGTCGATCAAGGGAGCTACTGCCAAGGCTTCTCAGGAGACCTTTAAAAATATCACCAATAGCTTCTCCATGCAAATCAATCGTCGCGTTAATCAAGGGACGCCACGTGGTGCTGGGAATATCAAGGGTGAAGATATCAAAAAAATCACCGAAAACAAGGACATCGAGTCTTATGTTAAACGCATTAATGCCATTGGAGATTTGACTGGATATGAACTCATCGAAACGCCAGATACCAAGAAAAATCTGACACCTGACCGTGCTAAACATTTTGGAAGTAGCTTGATGATTACAGGTGTCAATGACTCCTCTAAAGAAGACAAGTTTGTCTCTGGTTCTTATAAATTGGTCGAAGGAGAGCACTTAACAAACGACGACAAGGACAAGATCCTCCTGCACAAGGACTTGGCAGCCAAACACGGCTGGAAAGTTGGGGATAAGGTCAAACTAGACTCCAATATCTACGATGCAGACAATGAAAAAGGAGCCAAGGAAACAGTCGAAGTGACAATCAAGGGACTCTTTGATGGTCACAATAAGTCGGTAGTAACCTACTCCCAAGAGCTTTACGAAAACACAGCTATCACAGACATTCACACTGCTGCAAAACTTTATGGCTACACAGAAGACACAGCTATTTATGGGGACGCAACCTTCTTTGTAACAGCGGATAAGAACTTGGATGATGTTATGAAAGAGTTGAATGGCATCAGTGGTATCAACTGGAAGAGCTATACACTTGTTAAGAGCTCATCTAACTACCCAGCTCTTGAGCAATCCATCTCTGGTATGTACAAGATGGCCAATCTCCTCTTCTGGGGTAGCTTGAGCTTCTCAGTCCTTCTCCTTGCCCTCTTGCTCAGCCTTTGGATCAATGCCCGTCGCAAGGAAGTGGGAATTCTCCTCTCTATCGGTCTCAAGCAGGCAAGTATCTTGGGTCAATTCATCACTGAATCCATCTTGATTGCCATCCCTGCTCTTGTTTCCGCTTACTTCTTAGCTACTTACACAGCGCGTGCAATCGGAAATACTGTCCTTGCCAATGTCACTTCAGGTGTTGCCAAACAGGCTAGCAAGGCAGCTCAAGCCTCTAACCTTGGTGGTGGTGCAGAAGTAGATGGCTTTAGCAAGACCTTGTCAAGTCTAGACATTTCCATTCAGACATCAGACTTTATCATCGTCTTTGTCCTAGCCTTGGTTCTAGTGGTTCTCGTTATGGCGCTTGCTTCAAGCAATCTCCTTAGAAAACAACCAAAAGAGCTTCTGCTGGATAGCGAATAAGTTTGAAAAAATTAGTCTAAAACAGAGACTGCATCTTGTTTTTCTATTCCAGAATGGTGGATAGAGAATGGATATTTAACAATACAAAATAGAGCCGAAAGCAGTGGTGAAAATCATTGCTTTCAATCGCTTTCTTTGTACTTTTGCTGGTGGATATGATATACTAAAATCGTGGAATTCAGTGGAAGAACAATTTACAATTTCTATATTCAAATATGCATAAAAATTTATTCATAATTTGCTTTTAAATAAATAGAAAACCTGTAGATACCTTTACATACTGCAAAGGTAGATGAGCCTGCTGTGGCTGACTTTGCCTTTTACAAATATAAAATAGTGAGGAAAACAATGAGACAAACAAATGTTAGAGGGACATTATCCCTACGTGGCTTTAGAAAATTAAGAACTGGTGCAATTGTTGCGACAGGTGTGATTTTATTGGGACTGGGCTTTTTAGCTCCAACTGTTTCAGCTAATGAACAAGATGGTGTTTGGGTAGCCAGAACAGTTGCAGAAGTAAAAGCTGATATTCAAAATATAGACAATTTATCACACTACACAATTAAGTGGGGAGATACACTGAGTGCTATTAGTGGAGCAACGGGGTTATCTGTTGATAGTTTGGTTGAGATAAATCGTATTGCAAATAGAGATTTGATTTTTGCTAATAATAAATTATATTTTAGCGAAGAAGCTTTTCTAAAAGATGGAAATACAGAAGTCAAAAGACAGCGAGTGTCGATTGATAATTCTGGTAGCTGTCAAAGTTATGAAGTTGAAACAAAGACAGATACTGTAACTGGAGAGCAAACTACTACAGTTAAACAAACGACACCAGCAGTATCGGCAGCGAAAGCTGAAGAGTCAGTATCGCCAGCACTGAAAGCAGAAACACCAGTCACAGTTGCGCCAAAATCAGACGAGTCAGCGACACCAGCGTTGAAAACTGAAGAACCATCAGCGCCAGCACCGAAAGTGGAAGAACCTGCAACCCCCTCGCCAAAAGCAGAGGAACCAACGACACCCGCACCGAAAGCAGAAGAACCAGCGACACCTGCACCAAAGGTGGAAGAACCAGTGACACCTGCGCCAAAAGTAGATGAGCCAGCGACACCCGCACCGAAAACAGACGAGCCAGCGACTCCGGCACCAAAATCAGACGAGCCAGTGGCTACAACGCCAAAAGCAGAAGAACCAGCGGTTCCAGCGCCAAAAGCGGAAGAACCAGCGGTTCCAGCGCCAAAAACGGAAGAACCAGCGTCGACAACACCGAAGGCAGAAGAACCAGTTTCACCAGCGCCAAAAGCAGAGGAGCCAGCGACTCCGGCACTAAAATCAGACGAGTCAGTGGCACCAGCGCCAAAAGCAGAGGAACCAGTGGCACCAGCGCCGAAAGCGGATGAGCCAGTATCTCCAGCACCGAAAGTGGAAGAACCAGCGACACCAGCGCCAAAAGTAGAGGAGCCAGTGACTCCATCACCAAAAGCAGAAGCACCAGCAGAAGGAACAACGCCAAAAGTGGAAGAGCCAGCAGCGACTGAGCCCAAAGTGGAGGAACCAGCGACTCCAGCACCAAAAGTAGAGGAACCAGCGACACCGGCGCCGAAAGCGGAAGAACCAGCGACACCGGCGCCGAAAGCGGAAGAACCAGCGACACCGGCACCAAAAGTGGAAGAGCCAGAG
>JAGZLW010000012.1 GCA_018364455.1 Streptococcus mitis
TCATGACATTGAAAATACCTAAAATCACTTATATTTCAATATTTTTAATTGCTCTCAATATGAAAGTCCTTTCCAAATCCCTGTAGGGGGCATCTAAATACAACAGGAAAAAGCCTTGATTTACAAGGCTTTTTTGTGTATCTGTTCTACTTTTGGTCAACTAATGGATATCAACGGTATAATTTTATGAACACCCTTCCCAGACAGCTCTAATCTGATTGCACTCAAAATTTTTTAAAATTTAAAACAAAAGACTTGCTTTTCTTTTAATTTATGTTATACTTGTTCTTGTATCTGATACAAGTTTATTAAGAGAGGGATTCATATGGATACAAAATTCTCAGTTGCTTTGCATATCTTAACAATGATTAGTGAAAGCAAGGAAACCTTAAGTTCTCAAGCACTAGCTATTAGTGTTGGGACTAACGCTAGTTACATTCGAAAAGTGATTGCCTTATTGAAAAATGCAGATTTGATTCATTCCCAGCAAGGAAAAACAGGTTATCAACTCAGTAAGTCTCCAAAGAAAATGACTTTACTAGAGATCTACTATGCTACTCAAGAAATCAATCACATTAGTTTATTCCCTGTTCATCAAAATAGCAATCCTGATTGCCCTGTTGGAAAACATATCCAAGGAGCAGTTTCACCGCTTTTCGCTAGTGCCGAATCTCAATTAGAGAAGGAATTAGCAAATCAAACTTTAGAAGATGTCATTGACAATCTATATAAACAAGCTAAACAAGTCCGAAACTGATTTGATATCAAGTCAGTTTTTACTGGAAATAACATATACTTGTATTAGATACAAGTATGCATAGTCGTATTAAAAAAGAAAAGAGAAAACAATGAAAGCCGCACAACATACTACTTATAACAAAAACAATATCACACTGAACATCACAGAAGTTGCTAAACCAAGTATTACAGAAAAAGAAGTTTTAGTTAAAGTCACCGCAGCCGGGGTTAATCCTCTCGATAACATGATCTCTCGTGGTGAAGTCAAGATGATTGCTCCTTACAAACTTCCTCAAACTGCAGGTAACGAAGTGGTTGGAATCGTTGAAAGCATTGGCAAGCAAGTTGACAACTTTCAGATAGGAGAGCGTGTCTTTGGCCGTCTGCCGCTTGATCATATCGGCGCCTTTGCAGAATACGTAGCTGTCAATAGCCAAGACTTAGCCAAGGTTCCAGACTATCTATCAGATGAGGAAGCTGCTGCTGTTCCGCTTACTGCCTTGACTATCATGCAGGCTCTTAACCTCATGGGAGCTCAAGCTGGGAAAACGATCTTTATTTCTGGTGGGACTGGTGGTGTCGGTGGAATGGCCATTCCGATTGCCAAGGCCAAAGGATTGAAAGTCATTACCAACGGTTCTGGAGATAGTGCTGAGCGTGTATTGAACCTAGGAGCAGATAGATTTATCGATTACAAAACAGAGGATTATACAAAGACTGTTAGTGAGGTAGATTATGTCCTCGATACTCTTGGCGGGGCTGAAACTGAAAAACAAATGTCTATTATGAAAAAAGGTGGTCATCTTGTGTCCCTTCGTGCCATGCCAAACGGTGCCTTTGCCAAACGCATGAATCTACCAAAATGGAAACAGATGATTCTTGGCCTAGCAGGTCGCAAATTTGATAAGATGGCTGACAAATACGGTGTTCACTACCATTTTATCTTTGTAGAAAGCAATGGCACTCAATTACAAGAGGTAGCTGACCTCTTTAGTAAATTAGAAATCAAACCATCTATCGATACAGTTTACCCATTTGAAGAGGTAAATAGCGCCTTAGACAAAGTCGCTAATGGTCGCTCACGTGGAAAAACAGTCCTCAGCTTTAAGAAATAAAAAAGGAAAAAATCATGTCATATATTACAACAAAAAATCAATACATCACTGTCCAAGGAAACCAAATCGCCTATCGCGAACTCAGCAAAGGCAAATCAAAACTACCTCTTCTGATGCTAGTCCATTTGGTAGCAACTCTCGATAACTGGGATCCCAAACTATTAGACTTAATCGCTGAAAAGCACCATGTCATTGTAGTCGATCTTCCTGGAGTAGGGGCCAGTCAGGGCAAAGTTGCTTCGACGATTCCTGGAATGGCTAAGCAGACAATTGACTTTGTAAAAGCGCTTGGTTACGATAAAATCAATCTTCTTGGCCTTTCTATGGGTGGTATGATTGCCCAAGAAATCATCCGAATTAATCCTACTCTAGTCAATCGTTTGATTTTGGCTGGAACAGGACCTCGAGGTGGAAAAGAGGTCGATAAGGTCACAGGGAAAACATTTCGTTTTATGTTTAAAGCGGGACTTGAGCGCATCGATCCTAAACGCTATATCTTCTATAGTCATGATGAACAGGGGAAAATCGAAGCTTTGAAAGTCCTAGGACGAATGGGTATGAGAACAAAGGAATTTGCGGATAAAGACATGAACCTACCAGGATTCCTAACTCAACTCAAAGCTATTAAACGTTGGGGGAAAGATCCTCAAGACGACCTGAAATTTATCACTCAACCAACCTTAATCGTCAACGGGGATAATGATATGCAGGTTCCAACAGAAAATTCTTATGATATGCATGAGAAAATAAAAGATAGTAAGCTGATTATCTATCCACATGCTGGTCACGGTTCGATTTTCCAATATGCAGACGAATTTTCAAAAGAACTAATAGCTTTCTTAGAGGACTAATATGGTCAAAACAATTCTGATTACAGGTGCTACTGACGGTATCGGTAAACATTTAGCAAAGAAATTGGCCAGCCAAGGCCATCATATCATCCTCCATGGTCGAAATCCTCAGAAGCTTGAGCTGGCACTTCAAGAGGTTCGCGCAATTTCCTTGAGAGGCCGAGTTTCTAGCTACTTGGCAGATTTTTCTAAATTAGATGATATTTATCGATTTGTAGAGGAAATCAAGCGAGACTTTCAAAGTATTGATGTCTTGTTTAACAATGCCGGACTGTATGCTGGAAAAGAACGAAAAGCGAGTGCTGAAAATGTCGAGTTGACCTTTATGTTATCTGTTCTGGTTCCCTATATTTTAACAACTGAGCTAAGTCCCTTGTTAGAAAAAGCGGCTGACGGCCGTGTCATTAATACTTCTTCCTATATGCATCATTTTGCCAAGGTCAAAGATTTGAACTTTGGATTTGAGACGAACTACAATCCTAGTTTAGCCTACAATAACTCCAAACTTTACACTATTTGGATGACACGATATCTAGCCAGAGAATTCTTTCTAAAAGGTTCAAACATCACCATCAATGCCTATCATCCAGGTTTGATTTCAACCAACTTAGGGAATGATTCCAGTGATGAAAAGACGAAAAAGTCTCTCTTCGGACGCTTGATGAAGTCATTTTCCAAAAATCTAGACGAGGGAATTGAAACAGGTTACTATCTTACATTATCAGAAGAAGTCAGGGGCTTGACAGGCTACTACTTTGATGAGAAGAAAGTAAAATCTGTATCTGAAAAAGGCTATACACTTGAAAAAGCTCAAGATTTAATCACTTACTGCAATGATAAAATTGAGTTGTTTAAACAGAAATATGCTCTGTTTAATTAGAAAAAAAGTTCTCTTTCCATTTTGCTAGAAAGAGAACTTTTTCTTTAGGAGAAGTTACTTAATTTTTAATCGATTCGTGATAGCTCAGCTGGCACTGTTAAGTAATAAGTTGCAGTCAAGCTGGCTTCACCTTGATTGACAAAAATCTCGATGGAATTTTTATCTAGAACAACTTCCAATTCTTTAGCTTCAATATCTACATACCGTCGATTAGTGTCCTGTTCTTCTTCACCTAAAATCTTTTGGGCAAGATGGCTACGATCAATGTAAACTTGCTGCGCATTACTGTCATAACCAAATTCAAGATAATCTGTATCATTTCCTAAATAGTAATGACAATCTTTATCTATTTGGATTTGATATTGGCCTTTTTTAACAGGGAATTGTCTTAGTTTGCCATCTTCCAATCGGAGGATTCTAGGTAAAGTCATGGCACATGCCCACTTGTGTTCTTGGTCATGGGTTGGAAGGGTACGCCCCCATGTCTGCATCCAAGCAATCAGGATACGACGATTTTGATCGTCCAGCAATGTTTGAGGCGCATAGAAGTCTTGCCCATGATCAATTTCTTGAACTGATTCTGGGATAAAACGTTTTTCTCCCCAATCTACCTTACCCGTAAACAAAACCGATGAGTTGATGTTATGATATGAGTCTCCCTCACGCTGATAACGCATGGGTGACATAATAAGGCAATCTTTCCCATCTAACTCAAAGTAATCTGGGCATTCCCACATAAAGCCTTGGTGTTCTACCCCTTTTAAAAAGATGGATTCGAACCGCCATTCTACTAGGTTATCGGACCCTAGTAGAACGATACAGCCCACATTATCTTTGTGTTTGGCAGCTACTACGGAGTAATAGCGTCCATCTTTTTCAAAGAGTTTTGGATCACGGAAATCAGCTGCAATTAACTCATCTGGCAAGTCTGCTCCAGTTGCAACTGGATTTTGTTCAATCTTTTCAAAGTGAATCCCGTCATCTGAAAATGCCATATTTTGCACTTGACGAATACCTGTTTCTTCTTCGATATGCCCAGTATACATGAGCCAGAGGCGATCATCCTTGACAATGGCAGAGCCTGAGAAGCAACCATTTCGGTCATAATCTTGGTCAGGAGCAAGTGCCACCGGCAAGTGCTCCCAAGTCACCAAGTCCTTACTTTTAGCATGACCCCAGTGCATAGGTCCCCAAACACTATCATAAGGATAGAATTGATAAAAGAGATGGTATTCTCCACGAAAATAGACAAATCCATTTGGATCATTGATCCAGCCAATCTCAGCTGAAAAATGTTCTTCAGGCTTATATTGAGTATTTACAAGATGTTTATTTTCTGCTATAAAACGATTGGCTTTTTCTACTGTAAATGTTTTATTTATCATAAGTATATCCTATTTTATTCCAGTTCCGGAACCACCCAGACCTTGAACAATATATTTCTGAGCGACTACATAGACCAAAATCAACGGAATCGTTGAAATAGTTAATACAGCCATTACCTGATTGATATAAACTGGTTGAGTTGTATTAATAGTTGTAATTGCAACCTGCATTGAAAATTTAGAAGAATCTGTCAAAACCATCAATGGCCAAATATAATCATTCCAGCTTGAAATAAATGATAAAACACCAACTGTAGCAACTGCAGGTTTAGACATTGGAAGCATAATTCTAAAGAAAATTCTAACGATACTTGCTCCGTCCATCTTTGCAGACTCAAGAATCTCTTCTGGAATTGCAATAAAGAAATTCCTAAATAAGTAAATATTAAATACACTCGCCAATCCTGGAATAATAACTGCAAGACGATTATTGACCAAACCTAAGGAATTGATAATGGTAAATTGTGGAATTAACACAGTTTCTACTGGAATAATAAGTAAAGCAAGTAAGAAACCAAATAAAATTTTCTTACCTGAAAAATTTACTTTTGCAAAAGCGAAACCGGCCAGTGCATTGACAATAATAGAACCAATAGCAAACGTTCCAGCATAAAAAATGCTGTTCCCTAGATATGTAAAAATACTAAAGCGCTCAAATACTTCCTGATAAGGTTTAAACCAATCAGCGGGATTTAAACTTGGTAAGAAGGCTTGCCAACTAGTCAAATTTTTATAAACATCCGCTTCTGGCTTCATAGCTGAAACTACCATCCAAACCATAGGAAAAAGGAAGAGTCCTGCCAATAAAGTTAACAGAATATATTCTAAGATTGTTGTTGGTTTAAATCGTTTCATCTTAGTCATCCTCCTTCAGAACGCGACGTTGTACTAAGCTAATCATACCAATTAACGTTGTAAATACTAAAGCGATTGAGCTAGAATATCCTACAAGACGATCAGTAAAACCTTGTTGATAAATATAGTACACCATAGTAATTGTTGAGTTTAATGGCCCACCTTGCGTCATAACCATTGGTTGTACAATCAGCTTAAAAGCAGAAATTAAAGTTGTTAACAATACAAACAGTGCTGTTGGTTTTAGTAGGGGCATCGTGATATAACGAAACTGAGCCCATTTTGAGAATCCATCCAATTCAGCAGCTTCATATACATCTTGTGGAATATTCTGCATTCCTCCTAAAAATAAAAGCATCTGATAACCTGCACCCTGCCAAGCAGAAACAAAAACAATTGCATACATAGCTTGTTTAGGACTAGTCAAGAAAGGTTGAGAAGCAATACCTACCTTATTTAAAATAGCATTTAATAAGCCACTATTTGGATTTAAAAGATAAAGCCAAAGAATAGAAATAACTACCAAGGACATGACAACTGGAGCAAAAAAAGCCACTTTAAAAAACATATTCCCTTTGCGCTTTTTATTAACAATCAAAGCCATTCCTAAGGCTGCTCCCAATTGAACTGGAATAATCCAAACAACAAATTTCAACGTATTCAAGAAGCTCTTTAAGAAAATCGGATCCTTTATTAATCGAATAAAATTTTCAAGTCCAACAAATTTTCTTTCATCTGGTGTCAACAAATAATAATCTGTAAAAGCGTAATAAATGACCATTCCAACTGGAATTACTAAAAAGATACCTAATAAAATTAAAGCTGGAGCTAAAAAACTATAACCTAGTATGTTATCCTTTATTTTTTCACGTCTTTTTGTATCCACAACAGTTTCTTTACTCATATCCATCTCCTTTAATCATATATATCAAACTAGGCTATTAACAAGAAAGGGGAAGGTAGTTCCAAATATTTTCCTTCCTCCTTCCTTTTTACAGATTATTTGAGTGACTGATCAATAGCAGTTTGCATTTCTTTTGTACGAGTATCCAAGACTTTTTGCACATTTGGATTTTCTTCATAATAGCTAATATCTTGCATTGCTTGTTGAAAAGCTCGAGAAACCTGAGGATATGCTACGACAACTGGGCGAGCATGAGCTGTTTTTGAATTTTGTTCCATCAAGAAACGCATTGGTTCGGTCACTTTATCTTTGATATTTTCAATTGTAGATTTACGAATCGGAAGGACCGAATTCCCCAAGCTAATAATTTCACTTGATTCTGTATTTGTAGCAAATTTAACAAATTCAGATGCTGCCTCTTTTTTATCAGATTTTGTCGTAACAGCTAATTGCCAACTACCTGAAGGGGATACTAATTTTTTCGTCTTACTAGATACTGGGTAAGGAAGGATACCAAAATCAATATCTTTGTAGTTTGTATTCATGTCAGCAATCGTCCAAGAACCACTCAAAAGCATTGGATACTCTCCTGTTTCAAAACCTTTTTCGACTGGACTAACAGTTGTGTAACCTTCTTTTACAAGATTTTGAATGAATTGAACTGCTTCTACACTCTCTTTTGAGTTGAAGTATCCTTCTGCCTTTGTTCCATCTTCGTTTACGACAGAACCATTATTTGACCAAATCAACGGCATATAAGCATATGGTAACATTTCATCGTTTGAATTAATACGAAAATCAATTGCCGGTTTGTTATAATGATCTTTCAATTTTTTAGCAATCGTATTAAATTCATCCCATGTCCATGGCTTTTCTAGCGTTGGAAGCTCTGATTCCGCAATTCCGGCCTCTTTGAACATTTTTTTGTTGTAATAAACACCAACATTCGATTCAGAAAATCCAAATGCATAGAATTTGCCATCATAAGTTCCTTGTTGTTTAATACTGTCCAAAACATCATCCATATTATTATCTTTTAGATAATCATCTAGCGGAGTAATCACTTTAGATTTTGCATAAGCTGCCGTATTTGGTCCATCAAGGGTAATAACATCTGGAAGACTATTAGTCGTGATAGCAGCATTAACCTTGTCTTCATATCCTCCACCACTACCACTACGAGGAATATACTCAGTTACAACCTTGTACTTACTTTTTCCTGATTGATTAAAGTTATCAACAACTTTTTGCCAAGCTTTTCCTTCATTGGTTTCGTCAGAGAATTGTACCCAGACTTTAATATCATTTGAAGAACTCGCTTGTTTTGAGTTAGTTCCTCCACTACAACCTGCAAGTATAGCTAACGATAGCCCCGCAACAACAGATAACATTGTACCTTTACGCATATTTTTCCTCCTTTTTGAAACGTTTCATTTTTCATTTATTTTTAAACAAGTTTTTCAACTTGTTTTTGAAACGTTTCATTTATAGTTTATATTATAACAGCGCTTTCATTTTTTGTCAAGTGCTGTTTAAATTTTTTTTGTTGTTTTATCTCCCCAAAAATATGTGGGAATTACGATTCGTTTTTCTAGAATCTCTTCTCGCTTAATCATTTTCAGTATCATTGCAACAGATTCTTTTGCCATCATACCAATATCTTGAACTATTGTAGACACTAGATAAGATTGATCGACAGAAGTTTTTAAACCATCAAACCCAATTATCTGGTAATCATCAGGTGCTATTTTCCCCAGTTCTTTCATAACACTAATAACTCTCAGAGCCATCATATCATTTATTGTAAATATACCATCAATTTCTTTATGAGATTGCAAAAAAATTCTTATCTGATCTTCAGGATTTATTAAAGGTTCTTTCATTTCAAAATTATAGACATCTACTCCTAATTCCTTAGCTTTTTCTCTGAATCCTTTACTTCTGAGTATAGTCTCATTCTCATACATATTAATTGAACCAATAAAAGCAAGGTGCTTATTATCCCTTCTAACCAGTTCCTCTGCTGCAGTTTGCCCTCCTTTGTAATTTGCTGAAGTAACATAGCATACATTTTCCGAAAAATGTCTATCTATACTTACAAACGGTAAATCAGATAAAATATATTTGTCAATATCAGAATATGTAATACCAATAATTCCATCCACTTTATTTTGTTTCAACATTTCGATATATTCGATTTCATTTTGTGAATCGCTATCAGCGTTACAAATAAATAATTTATAATTATATTTTAATAACTCTTTCTCAACATGATAGGCAAACTCCGAGAAAAATGGATGCCATATGCTCGGAATAATCAAAGCGATAGTTTCTGTTCTATTCTTTTTCATACCTCGAGCATAATTATCAGGGATATAGTCCAATGTTTTTATAGCCCTTTGAACTTTCCTTAAAGTTACTTCTTTAATACCTTTTTCTTTATTAATTACACGTGAAACAGTTCCAACACTAACTCCTGCTTCTAAAGCAACATCTTTCATGGTAATTGATTTTCTTTGTTCTACCATCTTATCACCTCCTTTCAATATATAGTATCATGCAAACGCTTTTTAAGCAACTATTTCTCAATCATTTTTGTCCAGATTCTTTTTCCTATCATGAATAAAATCACTCCAATTATCTTTTGAAAATACTTCAATTTTCATGTGTAGACATCTACATAAAACAGGAAAAACCTTGGAATCAAGGCTTTTTTCGTATCTTCTACAAAAAAAGCAAGAGATTTAGAGGGCTATGAATCTAGATGTACATTTTGCTTAAATGATTGAAGGTCTTTTCTTAACAAAAACACCCCAAAAATTAGATTTTTTCTGTCTAACTTTTTAGGTACAGTTCAAACGCGAAATAGCGTTTTTTTGTTATTTTTGGTTACTCATCTAATCGAATAAACATCATGGCATTTAACAAAGATATGAGTGAGACCGTGTTTATATTATTTGAATAAATCAGTCTCTTGTTCTCGATCGGAGGAATAATAAAATTAGAAATGATGATATCATAAGGAGATTCTTCTAAAGACTCCGTTGACAATTCTAATTCGGTCCAAACTTCAAGTTCAAAATTGTTGCTACAGTAATAAGAAAGTGTCTCTGCAACGGATTTGGCATGATACTGATCAAAATTACTCATGACCAAAACCTTCAGCTTTGGCTGATTTTGTAGTAGATTTAGCACTAAATGTTTGGTATGAGTGATAAAGGTATAAGATAGATGATTTACCATCATTGAACTAGAACAAACCTCAAGAGTCTCTAAATAATGAGAAAGCTCTTTTTTTACATCTGAAACAAATTTAGGAAAAATATTTTGAAAATTCCTGATTGTATTCCCTTTTTGATCAAATAAAATAAACTCAGTGGACAACTCTTGTCGATGCAGATGTGCGGTATTATGCAGATGCCAAATCAGATTATCTTTATTCTCAATCTCAATCTGATACTTGACTGAAATCTGATCGATAAAATCACTCAATAAATGGTAAGATTTTTCAACATAGCTATCCTTTTTTACATATTTCATAAAGAGGCTTTCATCTATAAAAAACATTTTTTGAAAGTAAGATACAAATAATTGGCAAAAAACTTCTTCATTTAAAGAGATATTGTATTCTGATTCAAAACTCTGAGCAACACCTTCTATTCCTTCTGCCTGCATTAAAAAATCCAAACTTTGGTCGTTAAAAGAATCTTTCTCTATTTCCATAAGATGACCAAACTTTATTCGATATAGATTAATAACCAGGAGCAACTTTAGCATTCTATGAGTTGACAAATTCATTGGAAAGCTTGTTTCCTTATAAACCAATTCTAACAATTGAGATAGGGGCTCTGATGAAAAATTTTCAAATGGCCATTCTAGGAAATAATATTTTTCTGAAAAATATTGTGCAAAAAAGTAACGAATATCTCTCTCATTTCCAATGATTTGAACAGGGGTCAGACTGATTTCAAATTGAAATTGCCTTTTAATCACTTTATTGATTTGGCTAATAATACGATAGAGCGAAGATGAACTGATATAAAATTCTTTACAAATACTCTCAGCTTGACAACCTTCATTAAAGAAGATAAATTCTAAAATCGAAAAATGAGTTGAACGCTTAAAGAAATGATGGTAAACCATTTCAATATCACTATCATCGGTATTAATAATGCGTATACCATTAGTAGAAGAATGAAAAATCAAGTCAGGAAAAGCAGATTTAACATGGGATAGATCATCTTTTACTGCACGTTCTGTACAATTTAGTAACTCTGCTAGTTCAGAACGATGAAACCATCGTTTATGTTCAAATAATAATTCTAATAATTCTAATTGCCTATGACTTTTTTTAGATAATAAACCTCTCATGAATGTCTTTCTCTTTTTATAAATTATCGGATTAAACCTCTTGCAATTATACCACAAAGAATAGGTATAGCATGATATAACGACTTTTCCTAAAATCTTTTATTTCGTATAATAACACTACGGGAGCAATATATAAACAATTTTCTTATTTTACCGTCTATTGAGGGCGTAAATACAGAATCAAATTCAAGTCGAAAGATTATATTTTTAATTTTAAAAATTATATAATAGCAACAATCAAAGAATTTGATTTTTTTATATTAAAATTACATAATAATCAAAATAATTGATTATTTTATATCAAAATTATATAATAGCAATAATCAAAGGAATTGATTTATTTTTTGATATTAAAATAAAAAAGGAGGGTAAGCAATATTGTGGTCAATCATTGCTGGAGGTCTTATTGGACTTGTAGCAGGTAGAATCACTAAAAAAGGTAGTTCTATGGGAATCGTCGCAAATGTATTCGCTGGTTTAGTCGGGTCATCTGTAGGACAATCCCTTTTAGGTAGTTGGGGCCTATCCATCGCTGGAATGGCTTTGATCCCATCTATTGCAGGAGCAGCAATTGTTGTTACTGTAGTATCATTCTTTACAGGTGAAAAATAATTACTTGTAGAATAAACTATTTTTAAATAGATTAGACGGGTAAAAATAGTTTAATGTTAAATCGAAAGGATTGTATATGTCAAAAACAAAGAAAATATTTTTCATTATTTTCTGTATTTTAATCTTGACAATTTTCCTTCCTGTTTTGATAGATTATCATCAAGTTAGTGATTTAGGCATTCAGCTATTTAGCTGGAGACAGAATCATTTCGTTGAATTTTATCTCTCTAGATATATATTCTGGGGGATAGTGGCTCTATCAACTTTAGTTTTGTTATCGATGTTAGTTGTGTTGTTTTATCCTAAACGTTATTTGGAAATTCAACTTGAAACTAAAAACGATACATTAAAATTAAAGAATTCTGCAATCGAAGGTTTTGTTAGAAGTTTGGTAAGTGATCATGGATTGATCAAGAACCCAACTGTTCATGTAAATTTACGAAAAAATAAATGTTTCGTTCATGTAGAAGGTAAAATTCTTCCTTCGGACAACATCGCTGACAGATGCCAACTAATTCAAAATGAAATAACTAATGGATTGAAGCAGTTTTTTGGTATTGAGCGTCAGGTTAAACTAGAAGTTCTAGTAAAAGACTACCAGCCTAAACCAAAACCTCAAAACAAAAAGACTGTTAGTCGTGTGAAGTAAGGAAGTAAAAAATGGAATGGCTTAAACAATATCGATATCCAATAATCGCAGGTCTCATAGGCGTATTTCTCGCTTGTTTGATTATCTCCTTTGGCTTCTTCAAAACAATATTTGTATTGATTTTAGGAGCACTGGGAGTTGCAGCTGGATTATATATCGAAAAAAACTATATAGATAAATAAAAATTACTAATTTAATTAAAGGAGTTTCATATGTCAAACGAAAAAAACATTAACACTAACGTAGAAAAGAAAGATGCTACTGTTGTAGCTCACGAAATCAAAGGGGAACTTACTTACGAAGATAAAGTTATCCAAAAAATCATTGGTCTGTCACTAGAAAACGTTTCAGGTCTTTTGGGAATCGACGGTGGTTTCTTCTCAAATCTTAAAGAAAAAATCATTAACAGCGATGACGTAACAAGTGGTGTTAACGTAGAAGTTGGTAAAACACAAGTTGCAGTTGACTTAAACGTTATTGTTGAGTACCAAAAAAATGTTCCAGCTTTATATTCAGAAATCAGAGAAATCGTATCTTCAGAAGTTGCTAAAATGACTGACTTGGAAGTTGTTGAAATCAACGTAAACGTTGTCGACATCAAAACTAAAGAACAACATGAAGCAGACTCAGTAAGCCTTCAAGATCGCGTATCTGACGTTGCTGAATCAACAGGAGAATTCGCTTCAGAACAATTCGAAAAAGCTAAATCTGGTCTTGGATCTGGTTTCTCAACTGTTCAAGAAAAAGTTAGCGAAGGTGTAGAAGCTGTTAAAGGTGCAACAACTGGTGTAGTATCTCACGAAAAAACTCGTGTAAACTAAGATAAAATAAATATAACAGGAGAAATTATCATGTCAGTAGAAGAAAAATTAAATCAAGCTAAAGGTTCTATTAAAGAAGGTGTTGGAAAAGCCATCGGTGATGAAAAAATGGAAAAAGAAGGAGCAGCTGAAAAAGTTGTTTCTAAAGTAAAAGAAGTTGCTGAAGATGCCAAAGACGCTGTAGAAGGTGCTATCGAAGGTGTTAAAAACATGTTGAGTGGCGACAATAAATAAGGCTAAAAGTTACTTTATCTTTTTAGTAACATTAGTCAAAAGAGTCTGAATTAAGATGATTCTCAGAAAACAAAAAGCTAGAGATTTCCAATTGCGGAACTCTAGCTTTTTAATTTTGCCTCTTTCTCTTATTATATTTCAGCAGGTTGTTGACCATGAGTACGAATCCCATGTCAATTCTCACTTGACGCTTACCTCTCAGATGACATCTCTTATAACCAAACAAACCTTTATCTGCCCAAAGACAGATTTCATATCAATCTTACGTTTAGCGAAAATTTATCTACCCTTGGAAGATAAATGTGCCTGATATTCTTTAGTTTTTAAACACTGGTAACGTTCATTCATATACTGTCCCTTTTGAGGGGCTGATTCAGGTTCATAATCGCAGTCAACACTAATTTCAAGGCTTTTTGCTTCTATCTCCCCTTTTTCATGATGTATTTTCGTATAGGTGTTTCAACTATTTGAACTATTTCAAATCCTTCTTTTTGGTAAAGATTCTGAGCTCTTTGATTTGCCTCGAAGACATTTAGAGAGATACTGTCTATATCTCTATTTTCAAAGGTCAAACTAACAAATTTCCTTAAAGCCTGGCTACCTAAGCCTTGCCCCTGTTTCTGGGGGGTGATAAAAAATCTTCCAATATGAAGATTACTGTCTTCTAGCCTGATTTTTTGTATTAGCCCGACAAACTCTTGTACATCAAAGATTGAAAAGATTCCTTCCAACTCTTGCAAAACTTGAATTGTCAAGGGAAAAGGAATCATTGGTCCCATCCATTGTTCTTGAAAGGATTTGCCTAGGGAGTTGGACCATTGGCATACGAGCTGAGCATTTTCTACGCTTAACTTTTCTTCAAAACGAATTGTCATCTTTTCCTCACCATCTTATCTATGTTTCTTTATTATACTACTTCTCCTATTTTTTACGAATAGATAAGTATGATTGATATTTATTTTTTTCTTGTCGGGAGCATTCTCGCTTCTTTTCTTGGTTTGGTCATTGACCGCTTTCCAGAGCAATCCATTATCAGTCCAGCCAGTCACTGCGATTTCTGTCAGACTCGCTTGCGTCCCTTAGATTTAATTCCGCTTCTCTCGCAGGTCTTCAATCGCTTTCGCTGTCGCTACTGCAAGGCTCCTTATCCTGTCTGGTATGCCCTCTTTGAACTAGGCTTAGGACTCCTCTTTCTGGCTTGGTCTTGGGAATTGCTTTCCTTGGGGCAAGTCGTCCTAATCACCACTGGTTTGACCTTAGGCATCTACGACTTGCGCCATCAGGAATACCCCTTACTGGTCTGGATTGTCTTTCATCTACTCCTAATGGTCTGGTCTAGCTGGAATCTGGTCATGGTCTTCTTCCTTGTTCTCGGAATTTTGGCTCATTTTATCGATATCCGCATAGGCGCAGGGGATTTTCTCTTTTTAGCTTCTTGCGCTCTCATCTTTAACGCAACGGAGTTACTCATCTTAATTCAGTTTGCTTCGGCTACGGGGATTCTAGCCTTTCTCCTACAAAAGAAAAAGGAAAGACTTCCTTTCGTGCCTTTCCTCTTACTTGCTGCTTGTGTGATTATTTTTGGTAAGCTACTGCTTGTTTGATAAAGTCCTCAATCGGCTCTCCTTGATGGAGAGCTTTTACAATTTTTGAGCCGACGATAACGCCATCTGATACCGCATTGAAGCGTTCTACATCGGCTTGACTAGATACACCAAAACCTGTCAAAACTGGGATATCGGCCACTTGATGAAGTTGTGCCAAGTGCTTGTCCAAATCTGCACGGTAATTGCCTGATTTCCCTGTCACCCCATTGATAGCAACCGCATAGACGAATCCTTCTGCCCCATCAATCAACTCTTTCTGGCGTTCAATTCCTGTTGTCAAACTAACTAGGGGAATCAAAGCAATGTCTGTATCTGCCAAAAATGGCTCCACAAAGTTGGCATGCTCATGAGGCAGGTCTGGGATAATCAAGCCCTTAACCGCTGTATCTGCCAAATCTTTGACAAAATTCTCCACACCGTATTGAAAGAGGGGGTTGAAGTAGGTCATGATGACAAGTGGAACCTCTGTTTGAATGGTTTTCAAGGTTTCAACCAAAGCCTGGGTAGAGGTCCCGTGGGCTAAACTGCGCAAGCTAGCTTCTTCGATAACAGGTCCATCTGCGACAGGATCTGAAAAGGGAATGCCCACTTCAATAGCTGAAACTCCCAAATCTTCTAAAAAGTGGATTGTTTCAGCTAGACCATCCAAACCTTTCTCATGGTCTCCAGCCATGATATAGGGAACGAAAATTCCTTTTCCAGTTGCTTTAATAGCATTTAATTTTTCTGTTAGTGTCTTAGGCATGAGCTTCTCCCTTCTTTGCTGCATCTGCTTCCAAGCGGTCTTTGACTTGGACCACATCCTTGTCCCCACGACCTGATAGACAGACAATCATGGATTTGTCTGGTCCAAGTTCTTTGGCCAATTTCACCGCAAAAGCAATAGCATGGCTAGATTCCAAGGCTGGGATAATCCCTTCCACGCGAGACAAGAGCTGGAATCCTTCCAAGGCTTCCTCGTCAGTCACAGGAACATAGCTGGCACGTTTGATATCGTGGTAGTGAGAATGTTCTGGACCGATACCAGGATAGTCCAAACCTGCTGAGATAGAGAAGGCTTCAAGAATTTGACCATGAGCATCTTGGAGCACATCCATGAGGGAACCGTGAAGGACACCCGGACGACCCTTGGTCAAGGTAGCTGCGTGGTGCTCCGTATCTACACCAAGTCCAGCTGCTTCAGCCCCATACATAGCTACAGACTCATCTTCTACAAATGGATGGAAGAGCCCGATAGCATTAGAACCACCACCAACACAGGCTACTAGGGCATCTGGCAGATCTTGACCTGTCAAGTCACGGTACTGTTGTTTAGCTTCTCGACCGATGACACTTTGGAAGTCACGAACGATTTCTGGGAATGGATGAGGCCCCAAGGCAGAACCAAGGATATAGTGGGTATCATCGATATTAGCTACCCATGAACGAAGGGCTGCATTGACCGCATCCTTGAGCACGCGCGAACCGTCTGTCACTGCCTCAACCTTGGCTCCCAAAAGCTCTATACGGAACACATTGAGGGCTTGGCGTTTGACATCTTCCTCACCCATGTAGATAGTACATTCCATGTTAAAGAGGGCTGCAGCAGTTGCAGTTGCCACACCGTGCTGACCAGCACCCGTCTCAGCGATAATTTTCTTTTTACCCATGCGTTTAGCCAGAAGAACTTGTCCCAAGGCATTGTTAATCTTGTGAGCCCCTGTATGGTTGAGATCTTCACGTTTGAGATAAATCTTAGCTCCACCAATATGCTGGGTCAAGTTTTTTGCGTAGTAAAGGGGAGTTTCACGTCCTACATACTGGCGCAAAAGTTGGTTTAATTCCTCTTGGAAACTTGGGTCTGCCTGACTTTCACGGTAGGCCTTCTCCAACTCCAAAACTGCTGTCATCAATGTTTCTGGGACGAAACGTCCACCGAATTTTCCGTAAAATCCATCTTTATTTGGTTCTTGATATGCCATTCTTTACCCTCTCTATAAATCTTCTAATCTTTTCCTGATCTTTTTTTCCATCTGTCTCCACTCCGCTTGATACATCAACTGCATAGGGAGTAAAGTGTTGAATTGCTTTTACTACATTGTCTTCATTAAGGCCACCTGCGATAAAGAAGGGCTGTGCTAGTCCTGTCGTATCCAGTTGGCCCCAATCAAAGGTCTGGCCACTTCCTGCCACAGGGGCATCAAAGAGTAGATAGTCTGCCTGAGAATTGGGCACATGACCCTCTCCATCCACCTGTACCGCCTGAATGCTGGCACAAGGCAAATCCTCAAACAAATCATCTGCTACCTGACCGTGAACTTGAACCAAGTCCAAGCCAACTTTTTCAATCGCTTCTAGCAATTCTGCCCGACTTGGTGAAACAAATACACCAACCTTTTTCACATCTGCAGGAATAAGTTTTGCCAGCTCAGCAGCCTGATCCAAGGTCACCTGTCTTTTACTAGGTGCAAAGACAAAACCGATGTAGTCGGCTCCTGCTGAAACGGCTGTTTCCACCGCTTCTTTGGTCGATAGTCCACAAATTTTAACCTTTGTCAATCTGTAACTCCTTGATTCTCTGGGCTACATCTTCTGCCTGCATAAGAGCTGTCCCTACCAAAATTCCGTTAAAGTATGGCGCTACTCGTTCCGCATCCTGCCCTGTGAAAATAGCAGATTCAGAAATGTACAAGCAGTCATCTTTGAAATGTTTAGCCAAATCTACACTGGTCTGCAAGTCGACCTCAAAGGTAGTTAAATTGCGATTGTTGACACCGATAATTTGAGCTCCAAGGCGGTGTGCTACCTCTAATTCAGCTAGATTGTGAGTCTCCACTAAAACTTCCAGACCAAGTTCCGTCGCGTAGTCATACAGTTCCTTGAGACGTTCTTCTGACAAGGCGGCCACAATGAGCAAGATGACTGTCGCACCGGCATTGCGAGCGCGGATGATTTGCTTTTCATCGATGATAAAGTCCTTGTTGAGCGTTGGAATCTGTACCTGACTGGAAATCTCCCGTAGATAATCCAAATGACCTTTAAAGAAAACTTCATCTGTCAGAACAGAAATCATCACTGCTCCGTTCGCTTCATAAGTCTGGGCCTGTTGCACAATATCCACATCTAGATTGATATCTCCCAGACTAGGGCTAGCTTTCTTGACTTCAGCGATTACCTGTAATCGGTCTTGGTGTTGTTTTAGATAGTCAGACAAGCGATAGGTCTGGCGCAGGGGCTGGATTTCCTCCAGCTCCATCTGCTCGACCTCACGCGCCTTCTGCTCCAAGATTCGTGCTAAAAATTCCTGACTCATTTTTGGTACTCCTGTAACAGTCTGAGTTTTTCAAGGGCCTTGCCACTAGCAATCACTTGACGAGCCAAGGCAACTCCTTCCTTGATACTAGCTACCTTACCATTAGCATAGAAACCAAGACCAGCATTTAAGACTGTAGTTTCCAAGAATGGACTTGGTTCGTTTTTCAGAACGCTGAGCAAAATTTCTGCATTTTCCTGAGCATTTCCTCCACGAATATCTTCGATAGCGTAGCCTTCCATTCCCAAATCCTCTGGAGTAAAGCTTGACAAGGTGATTTCGCCATTTTCAAGAAGAGCAATCTTGGTTGTTCCATTCAAACCAGCTTCATCCAGTCCTTCTGGTCCAGCAACCACGATGGCACGTTTGCGACCCATATTTTTCAAAACCTGAGCTGTACTTTCTAGAAGTTCTGGACGACTAATTCCAAGAAGCTGTGTTTCCAAGGCCATTGGGTGAATCAGGGGACCAGTCAAGTTCATAATCGTTGGAATTCCTAGTTCCAAACGAGCTGGCATGATGTATTTCATAGCTGGGTGCATATTTTTGGCAAAGAGAAAGACGATTCCAGTCTTATCAAAGACCTTACCTAGTTCAGCTGGTTTGAGGTCTAGGTTGATACCCAAGGCTTCGAGAACATCTGCAGAACCAGATTTAGAAGAAATCGAGCGGTTACCGTGTTTTGCCATGTGAACACCCCCACCAGCCAAGACAAAGGCTGCAGTTGTGGAGATGTTAAAGCTGAAAGACTTGTCCCCACCTGTACCACAGTTGTCCATGGCATCATGAATCTCAGTTGGAATATGTTGGGCATGTCCTCTCATGACTTGGGCAATGGCTGTGCGTTCTTCAGGTGTTTCCCCCTTCATCTTAAGAGCCAAAAGGAGAGAAGCAATCTGCGCCTCCGTTACACGCCCAGTTACGATACGCTCAATGACATCCGTCATTTCCACACCTGATAAATTTTCAAATTTTGCTAGTTTTTCAATAATCTCTTTCATCCTAGTTTCCTCACTTTACAACCTTCTCGATAAAATTCCGAATAGAAGACAAGCCATCTGGCGTTCCGATACTCTCTGGATGGTACTGGAAACCATAAATTGGTAGATTTTTGTGTTGAATTCCCATAATGGCCTGGTCATCAGTTGAACGAGCTGTCACTTCAAAATCTTCTGGCATTTCTTCAATCAAAATACTGTGGTAACGCATGACCGCACGGCCATCCTCGATACCTTGATACAAAACAGATGGCGCTTCAAAGCTGATATTACTCTGTTTCCCATGCATGACTTTTGGAGCCAAACCTAACTTACCACCAAAAACTTCTGCAATGGCTTGGTGGCCCAAACAAATCCCAAGAATCGGCTTCTTGCCAGCAAAATCACGAATCATATCTTCCATCTTTCCAGCATCAACTGGCCAACCAGGACCAGGAGAAAAGACCAGACCGTCTGCTTTTTCAGCTTCTTCATACAGCTTGGGATCATCATTTCTCAAGACCTGAACTTCTGCAAAATTCCCAATGTATTGGGCCAAGTTATAGGTAAAAGAATCATAGTTGTCAATCAATAAAATCATGGTCTTAGTTCTCCAATTCTAGTCATAGATTTTGCTTTGTTAATGGTTTCTTGGTATTCGTTTTGGGCGATGGAGTCGTAGACAATCCCTGCCCCAGCCTGCACATAGGCTGTTTGATTTTTGAGAATCATCGTTCGGATGGCAATGGCTAAATCCATATCACCCGTCGCAGACAAGTAGCCGATTGCTCCTGCGTATACGCCCCGTTTTTCTGTTTCCAGTTCATAGATGCGTCTCATCGCGCGAATTTTTGGTGCTCCTGACACTGTTCCAGCTGGAAGTGTTGCTTTCAAGGCATCCATGACAGTGAGTTCTGGAAGCAAACGCCCCTTGACCACACTGGTCAAATGCATGACATAGCGGAAGAGCTCCACTTCCATATACTTGGTGACTTGGACACTTGCTGTTTCAGAGATGCGGCCAATATCATTACGCCCCAAGTCTACTAACATCCGATGCTCTGCTGTTTCCTTCTCATCCGAAAGCAGGTCTGTCGCCAAAGCCTTGTCTTCTTCATCTGTAGCTCCTCTTGGTCGTGTCCCTGCAATCGGATTAGTTGTCACGATGCCATTTTTAACTGAAACTAAACTTTCTGGACTAGCACCGATGATTTGATAATCCCCAAAATCATAGAAATAGAGGTAATTAGATGGATTGGTCACGCGGAGATTTCTGTAGAAGTCAAATGGGTTTCCAGTAACTTCTGCTGAGAAGCGCTGACTAAGTACACATTGGAACATATCCCCGTTACGAATCAAGTCACGAGCCGTTTCCACCATTTCCTCAAACTTCTGAGGAGCAATATGGGGTTTGAAGTCCAGCGGAGATAGATCCAAGTCTTCAAATTCATTTGGAGCAGGAATGCGTAATTCCTCAAGTACTTGATTCAAGGCTTCTTCCAATTCTTCTTGACTACGCTCACTATAGAGAGCATCCTCGATGACATGGATTTTTTCCTTCTTGTGGTCAAAGACCATGTAACTCTCATAGACGAAGAAATGCATGTCTGGCGTTCCAATTGTATCTTGAGGAATTTGACCAATTTCTTCATAAAGCGAAATCATATCGTAACCCACAAAGCCAATGGCTCCCCCACCAAAAGGTAGGTCTGAATGGTGCTGGCTCTTATGAGTCACTTCATAAAGAAAATCCAAGGGATCCCGATCAATCACTTGACCATTTTGATAAAGGACTCCATTTTCAAACTTAATCTCAAAAACTGGATTATAGGCTAAGATAGAAAAACGAGCTGTTTCCTTGTCTCTCGGAATACTTTCTAAAATAACCTTGTGTTGCCCCTTTAAGCGCATATAAGCCAAGATTGGTGATAAGACATCTCCATGAATGATTCGTTCCATTGTATTTCCCTTTCAGTTCCTTATTTTTAATTTTTTATCTTTTTTCTATTTCCCTTAAATAGTGCGGACGGGAGCAACTTTCTCCGAAATTTCATCCCTAATTTTTGAGCCATGTGTCTCAAAAATTCCGTCCTATAGAAGCATATTTGCTTCTATAGGATACCACTATGGCGGGAAATATCTTTTAAAAGCTCACTTCGTTCGTAAATATTCTATAACGACCTATTTATTGAAAATATTTAAAAAATTAATCGCAATATCTGCGGTAAATATATAAAAATCCCCACGCAAAATAACTTGCGTGAGGACGAAATTCGCGGTGCCACCTCAATTATAGGATTTCTCCTATCTCTCATTCCTGTCTCAGAAACCTCCTGTAACAGGCTGTGCGATAAAGGGCACTCCCTTGAGAATTATGTTTTCTTCTCTCGTTTCAGATGGACCCAACCTTACAGCTTTCTCTGCTTGTTTCCAGCAACCACAAGCTCTCTATGAGAGAAAAGACTGTAATTTTTCCATCTTTTATTTTTTAGCTTCTAGGTAGTCCGCAATTGCAGCTACGTCCTTGTCTCCACGGCCAGAGACATTAATGATGATAATGTCGTCTTTACTTAGTTTCGGTGCACGTTTAACTGCTTCTGCGATAGCGTGTGAGCTTTCAATCGCTGGGATAATTCCTTCAGTCTTGCTGAGAAGGAGGAGAGCCTGAACAGCTTCTTCATCCGTTGCAGCGACATATTCCACACGACCAGAATCTTTAAAGTAGGCGTGTTCTGGGCCAACCCCTGGATAGTCCAATCCAGCTGAGATAGAGTAAACTGGAGCCAACTCTCCGTCTTCCTTAAAGACTGCATAAGTCTTCATGCCATCAACAATTCCGATACTACCTTTTGTCATAGTAGCTGCGTGCTTGTCTGTATCAAGTCCGTGCCCAGCAGCTTCAACCCCAACCAATTTGACTTCTTCATCAGCCACATACTGTGAAAAAGCACCGATGGCATTAGAACCACCACCTACACAGGCAATAACGTAATCTGGTAAACGACCTTCTTTTTCTAAGATTTGACGGCGAGATTCTTCACTGATGACCTTTTGGAACTCATGAACAATGGTTGGATATGGGTGAGGTCCCACAGCAGATCCCAGAACATAGAAGGCTTCCAAATCATTCATCCATGCTCCAAAGGCTGCATCAACAGCATCTTTGAGGGTACGAGTCCCTGTTTCAACTGCATGAACAGTTGCTCCCATCATCTCCATACGGAAAACATTGAGACGTTGGCGTTCCACATCTTCTGCCCCCATATAGACATCACAGGCCATCCCAAACTTGGCTGCAGCCGCTGCTGTCGCAACCCCGTGCTGACCAGCTCCTGTTTCTGCGATTACTCGTTTTTTGCCCATACGTTTGGCCAAAAGAATTTGTCCTAAAACGTTGTTGAGTTTGTGAGAACCAAGGTGGTTAAGGTCTTCACGTTTGAGATAAATCTTAGCGCCACCTAAGTGATCTGTCAAACTTTCCGCAAAATAAAGCGGTGTTTCACGACCTGAATAATCCTTCAAGTAATGGCGAAATTCTGCCAAAAACTCTGGATTATCCTTATACTTGTCAAATGTCACTTCCAACTCATCCAGCAAAGCCTGAATCGGCTCTGGTACAAAACTTCCACCAAATTGTCCAAAATATCCTTTAGTTGTCATAAAAATTTTCCTCCTTCTGTATGAATCCGGCTTTTTGTTTGCTTTTAGTAGTAGGCAAGGAGCTGTAGATAGAATTCAAGTTCATCAAAGCGACTTAACGCCCTGATAAAAGATAAACAAAATGACGGATAGAAAAAAGCCCACACACAGAACATACTTCCGTGTGAGGGCGTTGGTAACGCGGTGCCACCTCAATTATAAAGGGACTATCCCTTTACATCTCTACCTTGTCTAACAACAAGTTGCACTGTAAGGTGTGCGCACCGAATTTTCATTGTTTCAAATTCATTTTTAAAATCAGCCCACTTTCACTACCTCCAATCACCTGTTCACAATCACCACAGGCTCCCTGAAGATCAAAAATAGTTACTTTTCTGATTTGTTGAACTTATTTTAATACTTTGTTTTTTCTTTGTCAAGACTTTTTTACGATTTTTTTAATAAAGTTAGCACTTTTTCAGAAACTGTTTTGAAAGTCTCAATGATATAGTCTACTTCTTCATCGCTTAATTTAGTGTGAAGAGGAAGGGTAATTTCATTTTCAAAGAAGGCATAGGCCTTGGGATAATTCGCCATATCAAAGCCAAGATTCTTATAAGCTGTCAAGAGCGGAAGCGGTTTGTAGTGGACATTACTTGCAATGCCTGCTTTAGCCAATTCTTGGATGATAAGGTTGCGTTCTTCTAGACTTGCTCCTTCTACATGGGTGATGTAGAGGTGGCGTGAAGATTCGACAGTATCAGTCTTGTGTGCCAATGGACGAATGCGAGAACCTGCAAAACCACGATCATAGCGGTCCACAATGTCCTTACGACGTTCTAGTAAACCAGGATAACGGTCCAATTGTACCAAACCAAGTGACGCCATGATATCAGTCATATTGCACTTGTAGGCTGGTGTAACGATATCGTATTCCCATGAACCCAGTTGCATCTTAGCAAGGGCATCCTTAGTTTGACCATGAAGGGAAAGGATTTGGAACTCCTTGTACATCTCTTCGTCGTCAATCGCTGGATTGGCTTTCCAAGTAGCACTTCCTCCCTCAGCAGTTGTAAAGTTCTTAACGGCATGGAATGAGAAGGAAGTAAAGTCAGCGATAGAACCAGCAGGTTGCCCTTTATAAGTTGATCCCAAAGCATGTGCACTATCAGAAACAATCACAATACGGTTAAAGGCTTTTTGCCACTTGCTTGCAGCTGTAAAGAGGTCACGTTTCTTCTCCACAACTTGGAACAAACGATCATAATCGCAAACAATCCCTGCAAGCTCTACTGGGATAATCACCTTGGTTTTTTCAGTGATAGCTTGCTCAAGCAGGTCATAGTCCATCTCAAAAGTATCTGCTTGGATATCCACCATGACAGGGGTTGCTCCCACGTGCGTAATAACACTACATGAAGCTGTATAGGTCATAGCTGGAACGATGACTTCATCACCAGGTCCCACTTCCAAGACACGCAAAATCAACTCAAGAGCGGCAGTCGCAGAGTTAAGGCAGACAGTCTTAGGCGTCTGTGTGTATTGAGACAAGCGACGCTCCAGTTCTTTTGTCTTAGGACCTGTTGTGATCCAACCAGAACGCAGGGTATCCGCTACTTCAGCAATTTCTGCTTCTGTAATATCGGGTGGTGAAAATGGAATATTGTAATTTGGCATTGATTTGCTCCTTTTATCTGTACTCATTTTCTTATGACTACTTTATTTTAGCACTTCAAACACGGTTTGAAACATGATTTTGATGTCTCCAAGGAAACTAAACTCTCGGAGATAGGCGAGGTTATAGCGCATCTTTTCAGGAAGAACATGCTCTACATAGGCTTGGTCAACTGACAGACCTTTTTCGGTCATTTGACTAATAATGGTGTCCTCATCCTTGTAGTTGATGCTGGCTGGAGAGGTAATTCCTGCTGGTAAAAGCAAGGTCGCCATCATTTCAGGACTATACTGCTCTGTGTAACGTGGCACTTCAGGACGTGTACCGACAAAGGACATTTCGCCTTTAAGGACATTGACCAGCTGAGGCAGTTCGTCCAAACGCACACGGCGGATGAAATTGCCAACCTTGGTAATGCGGCTGTCGTTAGCTGAAGTCACCAGACTTCCTTTTTTATCCGCATCCGTCACCATGGTACGGAACTTCCAAATCTTGAAAGGTCGATTGTACTGGGTCACGCGCTCTTGCTTGTAAATAACTGGCCCCTTGCTATCTAACTTAATCCAAATGCTCAAAATCAGAAAGACTGGGGAAGTTAAAATCAGTAAGACCAAGGCCAGAACCCAGTCCAAGCAACGCTTGAAAATCAGCGAACCCTTCCTTTTAGAGACAAGCTGGTAGTAAGACTCAACCTCGCTTGATTTCATTTCCACGGGCAAGTCTTCCCATTTCAGCATGCTGTTTCTCCTTTGTTTTTATTATACTATTTATCAACATTTTTCATTATACCACAAAATGGAAAAGGCGGTGAAAGAAATCTGTAATTTGAAAGATTTACTTCTTACACTCAATGAAAATCAAAGAGTATTAGTCCATGGCCCCTGCCTGCAAGCTATACATCTTGTGATAGGTTCCTCCCAAGGCCAAGAGTTCCTCATGTGTTCCACTCTCGATGATGCGCCCCTTGTCCAAAACATAGATGCAGTTGGCGTCTTGGATGGTAGAAAGGCGATGAGCGATGGCAATGGTTGTCCGTCCCTGTCTCATCTTAGCCAGTGAAGCTTGAACCAAACTTTCTGTTTCAGAGTCAATATTGGCTGTCGCTTCATCCAAAATCAAGATTTTAGGCTGACTGGCGACTGTTCTAGCAAAGGCAAGAAGCTGGCGTTGCCCAGTAGAGAAGCTCGAACCACGCTCAGACACAGGAGCATCATAGCCCAGAGGAAGTTCTTGAATAAAGGAATCTGCATCCACGAAGCTAGCTGCAACCTGTACCTGCTCATCACTAAGATTTTGGTACATGGCGATATTGGATTTGATGGTTCCATGATAGAGGAAGGGATCCTGCAAGACCAGCCCTATGTTCTTTCTCAGCTCTTCTTGACTGTAGTTCCTAATATCCACATCATCCAAGAGAACTCGGCCTGACTGGAATTCATAAAAGCGCATGAGAACATTGATAATAGACGATTTTCCAGAACCTGTATGACCCACAAAGGCAATGGTTTCACCCTTATTAACAGAGAAAGAAATATCATCCAGTATCGGGTGCTTGCCATCATATGAGAAACATACGTGTTCAAAACGAATATTGCCTTCTTTGATCTCAGCTTGGCTATTTTCCTGAAGGGGCTCATAGGTCCTCTCATCGATTAAGGCAAAAACACGGCCTGCAGAAACCATAGACGTTTGAAGGGTTGAAAAGTTTTGCGTCACCTCAATCAAGGGATCAAAGAGGCGATTGATATACTGGATAAAGGCATACATGGTCCCTGCTGTTATTCCCAGATAAAGTCCACGGTAGCCAAAATAAGCCATTAAAACTGCATATCCTAGGAGTTTCAGCAAACTCATGGCAGGGCGCAAAAAGAGGGCATCCAAGGCTACAGAACGGTTGGCATAGACCAAGTGTTCTTGGTTGATTTCATCAAACTCTGACTGTAGGCGCTTCTCTTGATTAAAGGCCTGGATAATCCTGATTCCCTCGATGTTTTCGGCCAGCTTACTATTGATATCCGACAAGAGACTTCTGGTTTTCTCAATAATCTTGACGGATTTTTTCCGATAAAGATTGACCAAAAGGAAAATCAAGGGGAGAAAGAGCAAGACTAAAGCCGTCAAACGAAAATCCAGAACCAACATGGTATAAAGTGTTGTCAGAAAGATAAAAACTGCAGAGATAAAGCTGGATAAAATCCCTGAAAACATATCACTGATGGTCTCGGTGTCATTTGTCAAACGAGAGACAATAGAGCCTGCAGGCGTTTTATCAAAGTAAGACATGCCTAGCTTCTCCATATTGGCAAAGGCATCACGTCGGATATCTCTAACGATGCTGTAGGACACGCGCGCAAAGAGGAGATTTCCCACATATTGGACAATCGTTTGAAGAATGTAGAGACCATAGTAAACTAGCAAAACTGTAACAGCAAGCTTATTGAGATTGTTTAGATACTGGTCGATAAAGTGGGAAGCCACAAGGGGAATGACGCTTTTAATGACCGTAGTCGCTAGGAGAAAACTGAGTGCCAAAAAGGTCAGGAGTCCATAGGGCTTGAGATAGGACATCAAACGCTTCAATACAGCCCATTGTTCTTTCTTATTCTGCATCTTCTTCTCCTTTCATTTCCAACTGCTGAGACTGGTAGGTTTGGGCATACCAGCCATCCAGAGTTAGCAGGTCTTCGTGTGTACCCCGTTCGATAATTTGACCATTTTGCAGAACCAAGATCAGATCTGCATGAACAACTGCACTGAGGCGATGCGCTGTGATAATGGTTGTCTTGTCCTTGCGCATTTCCTTTAGATTGTCAATAATCGCATACTCTGTCTTGGCATCCACGGCCGACAAGGAATCATCTAAAATCAAGATATCTGGGTCTAAAATCATAGCCCGACTCATAGCTAGACGCTGCTTTTGACCACCTGAGAGACTGACTCCCTTTTCACCAATCAGCGTATCAAAACCTTGAGGCATGGCTAGAATGTCTTGGTAAATTTGAGCTAGCTTCGTCGCTTCCTCGACTGCTGAAAGCGACAAATTAGGATCACCAAAACGAATATTATCTAAGATAGAGGTCGCAAAGAGAAACTGGTCCTGAGGAACATAGCCCATAAGACTACGAAGGTCTGTCAGACGATAATCCCGAATATCGTGACCATTTAGATAAATGGCTCCCTTGTCCACATCGTATTCACGCAAAAGGAGCTTAATCAAGGACGTTTTCCCAGAGCCTGTCTGCCCGACCAAGCCCAGAGTTTGCCCTTTTTCCAGACTAAAGTGAATATCCGTCAGTGTTTCCTCATTTTCAAAGGCAAAGCTGTCAATGGCGTACTGCAAGCGCCCATTTTCAATACTGTCTAGAGGAAACTCGGGGTCTTGTACAGGTGATTCCTGAGACAAAAGTTCCTCAATCCGCTGGTAGGAAACCTTCCCTCGCTGGGTAATATTAAAGAGGAAGCCGATGGCCATAAGAGGCCAAACTAGCATATCCAAATAGCTAATAAAGGTTACCAGATTCCCAACCGTAATCTGCCCATCCTGAACCATCAAGGAACCAACCAAGAGGGTTAACACATAGGATGAACCAACAAACAAGAGAACCATGGGGTCAAAGAGACTATCGTATTTCATGGTTTGGAGGTTCTTTTGGAAGGTCAATTCATTGACTGCCTGAAAGGACTTGAGCTCATCCGCCTGATACCCGAAAGACTTGGTCACTTTAATACCCGATACAGACTCCTGAACCTTGTTATTGAGTTCGGAAAAGGCGGCCTGTGATTCGCCAAAGGCCTTGTGGGTCTTTCTCCCTAGACGACTGGTCGCATAAGCCATGAAAGGCAGGGGAAGAATGGCAACCAAGGTCATCTGCCATGAAATGCTAAAAAGCATGGTCAGCAAGGTCACTAAAGCCGTGATAGAGGCATCCACCGCAGACATAACCCCTCCCCCTGCGAGACGGGTTAAGGCATTGATATCGTTGGTTGCGTGTGCCATCAGGTCCCCCGTCCGATAAGTTTGATAAAAAGCTGGAGACATTTTTGTAAAATGCTCAAATAAGCGAGAGCGCATAATCTGCCCCAAACGGTAGGAAGTTCCAAGGATATACATCCGCCAAACATAACGCAGATAGTACATCCCAAAAGCCGAAAGAAGCAAATAAAATAGGGCAAGAAGGAGGTCCTGCTGGGTTAATTGCCCCGATGTGATGGCATCAATGACCCTCCCCATAACCATGGGGGGAATGAGGTTGAGGACGGAAACCAAGACCAGAGCCACAATCCCGACTAAATAACGGCGTTTTTCTAACTTGAAAAACCACCAAAGTTTTTGAATAATGGACATAACATCCCTTTCTGATTGCAAATAGAAACCTGAGGCCAAGACCCCAGGTTTTTCTTATTCATAGGTTACGACTGTGACCGCACCCTTGTCATACTCAGCGATAAAGATATTGGCTACATTGTCATGCCCTTGCTTGCTGAGGTTATCAAGCAGCCATTCTTCGTTACGACCAATCGACTCCAAAACATCGACTTGTATCACACCGTCAGTCACAACTGGATACTTAGGATTTTCATCCCCCATTTGGACCACGATGAGTTGGCCATTTTGCTCCTGCACAGCTCGTTTGACCTGCTTCATCTGGAAAATTCCTTGGCTACGAAGTTTGAGGGCTACTTCCGCTGCAGACAAGCCAACTGAACGACAGGCTTCTGGGTCAATCTGACCATTTTTGATGAGGAGAGTTGGCTTACCATCAATCAAGCGTTTGACAAAACGAACATTGTTATTGAGCCACTTGAGGGTCAAGACCAAAATCGTCCACATCATCAAAATCACTGCATACTGGAGAATGCTGATAGAACTATTGTAAATCACCCCACCGATGATACCACCGAGAACATAGTTCTGAATTTGGTCTGTCGCAGAGTTAGGTGCTAGGTTCCCCTTTCCTGTCACATTGATAACAAAAACAAGCGAGAAGAGCCCCAAGGCCAGTTTGATTAAAATTTCCATATAGTTGAGCGTCATTTGTTTACCTCCACCAATTCAATAGCGTCTGTTTGATTCAATTCTAATTTCTCTAAAAGATACTTGTCTGGTTGGCTCCCGTTCATGGCGCGGTAGAAATTTGGACCTACCTTGACAAGCGCTCCATCAGTGGCTGCAGAAGTATTGACATAAACTTCTGATTTATCCACTCCCAAGTCTTTGGAAACAACCTCTATGAAATGAAGGGAGGTTTGAAATTGGTTGTTAGAGGCTTGATTGGTCTGGTATTTTGAGATTGTCACCAAAAGCATGGCCACCAAGGTCAAGGCCAAAATCATGACCAATTCCCGAAACTTAGTCCCCTTTTTATCACGATAGGCTTTAAAAGCAAAAAATCCTGTGATAGCTAGGAGAACAATTCCAAAGCCAATCATGATGCCATTTTGCTGACTGATTTGGCTAAGTACATAGTCATATGAGTAAAATTTCATTTATTTTCACTCCCTTTCATAAAATCATTCTTAATTATAAACGAAAGAGAGTGATTTTTCAAGCCATACGTTGGGGAAATAGACTTATCAGACCAACTTCTCTAACTAATGACTCAAATACCTGTTTCAAGATTCTAATTTTGATAATTGATAAGAATAGACACTAGGAATTATCACTACAAAGAAAAGTGTCAAGAAGAATACCCAGTAAACATATAGTTGCACAAAGGAATTTAGAAACAATAACAATCCTCCTAACACCCAAATTTTTCCAGCTAATCGATGTGTTTTTCTCCAGTTTTTATCACTCTCCAAGGTCCACGGAAGTCGAATACCTATTATATAATTTCGGTGTGTTTTTGGTAGATAATTTCCAATTACGATCATAACGACTCCCATAAAAATCTGAGCTAGTAGCCCACTCATCATGGAATAACCCAAAGATTCTCCGAAGATAGAAATCATTAATAGACAAGATACAAAAGGAATAATCCAGTAAATCAAAACTTGTATTTTTGAACTGATATTGCTAGATTTAGGATCCTTAATCATTAAAAATAGAAGCAACCAATGCATCAAAAGCATGAGAGTAGGTAATCCAAAGATAGCAAACATTTTATGATTGTAGCCATCTGCTTGACCCAGTAGATTAAAATGAGTGGGTATCTCCTCTGGTAATTGATACCAGAAAACACAACCTACAAGGGAAGATAGTAGGATGAGAATACTCGTAAATAATAGCAATTTCTTATTGATTTTTACCTTCATCTAAAGATCTCCTTTCAAATCTGCTAACCACACCATCATATCCTCTAAAACCGATGTATTTAACTCATAATAAATAAAGTTTTTTTCTTTCATTTCATGAACCAAATCCGCTGCTTTCAAAATCGTGAGATGGTGTGAAATAGTTGCATTAGTCAACTCGAATTGACTGGCAATTTCTCCTGCAGATAATCTACCTGCTTTGAGTAAATTTAAAATCTCTCTCCTAACTGGATGAGATAAGGCTTTAAAGCTATTTGCAAAACTCATAATGCCTCCTTTCCCTTTGTAATATTAGTAGGGCTAGGACTAAGCAAGGTAGAACTGATAGTATTCCTGTCGGTGATGGGCCTAAAATCAAGAGGCTTGAAACTTTTTCTCCTGGTAATTGAAAGAGTAACCCAATACCTGCAGTTGCATTGATTGCCCCATGAAATAGGGCAGAAGCCCAGATAGAACCTGTCTTTTCCAACAACCAGCTCAACAATATTCCTAGGCTAAAACAAAATAGAAACATAGCAACAACTCCCAAAACGGGATAAGCAAAATAAGATAGTCCATAATTATAGCCTTGCAAATTGATTGGTAGATGCCAAATACTCCAAATGAGACCAAGCAAGACATGAGTCTGGACTAGTGAAAAGCGTTCTCTTAGAGCTGGGTAAAGATAGCCACGCCAACCAATTTCCTCTCCCAATGCAAAGAAACTATTAAGAAAAGGAGCGTAGGTCAAACTAGCTAGGATTTGAATCAAGGCCAAGAAAGATAAGGGAACGGTTGATTGAGAGACACCTTTTTCTTGTAAGATGGCTTGAATAGATTCAAAACCAAGGCTGAAATTGCTAGGGAATACAAGAAAATAAAGTCCCGCTCCTAAAAAACTGATGACAGCTGGTAACCAGATAGCTAGTAAGTAAAAGCGCCAGTTCCTCTTGATATTCACGGCTAATTTAGATTTGATTCCACTAGGTTGATTCGTTATTTTCCCTAAAAGAAAGACTGCAAGCGCAGGCATCCACATGGCTACAATACTAGCAAGTTGACTCCATGGAGAATTTAGACCAACACCACCTATCCATAGTGCCAACCATATTATCCAAGCAAGGGCATAAGCCAAGACCACAAAAAGAAGGATTGTTCTCTTATTTGACATATATGTAACTTCACTTTCTATTTAGATGTTTTTCTAAATAACATTATACACCTTTCTATTCTAAACACAAGAACTATTTAGATTTTTTTCTAAATAGTTTAGGGGATTTTTATTTTCTCAGGATAAAGTCTAAAGAGTAATTTTTCAAACCATACGTTGGGGAAATAGGCCTTTTTTTGGTATAATAAAATCTATAATCTGAATGAAAAAGGTAACTTTATGAAACTTATCTCATGGAATATTGATTCCCTCAATGCTGCCCTAACTAGTGACTCAGCTCGTGCCAAATTGTCCCAAGAAGTACTAGAAACTTTAGTCGCTGAAAATGCTGATATCATTGCTATCCAAGAAACCAAGCTTTCTGCCAAGGGTCCTACAAAGAAACACTTGGAAATTTTAGAAGAACTCTTCCCAGGCTACGAAAACACATGGCGCTCTTCTCAAGAGCCTGCCCGTAAAGGCTATGCTGGAACCATGTTCCTTTATAAGAAAGAACTCATACCAACTATCTCCTTCCCAGAAATCGGTGCCCCTTCTACCATGGACTTGGAAGGTCGTATCATCACTCTAGAATTTGATGAATTTTTCGTGACCCAAGTTTACACTCCAAACGCTGGTGACGGTCTCAAACGCTTGGAAGAACGCCAAATCTGGGATGTCAAATATGCTGAGTACTTGGCTCAACTAGACAAAGAAAAACCAGTCCTTGCGACCGGTGACTACAACGTTGCCCACAATGAAATCGACCTTGCAAATCCTGCCAGCAACCGCCGTTCACCTGGATTTACCGACGAGGAGCGTGCTGGATTTACCAACCTTTTAGCAACTGGATTTACGGATACCTTCCGCCACATTCACGGCGATGTTCCAGAACGCTACACTTGGTGGGCACAGCGCAGCAAGACTTCTAAAATCAACAATACAGGCTGGAGAATCGACTACTGGCTCACCAGCAACCGCATCGCTGACAAAGTAACTAAGTCTGATATGATTGACTCCGGTGCGCGCCAAGACCACACACCCATTGTCATGGAGATTGAACTCTAAGGAGAAAACGAATGGACTATCAAGCTGTCATTCCTGAGTTTGTAGTATCTGACATCGAAAAATCACGCCACTTCTACTGCGACCTGCTAGGATTCTCTGTCGAATACGAGCGCCCAGAGGAGAAATTTCTCTTCCTCTCGCTTGAAGACTGCCAACTTATGCTAGAAGAAGGCAGCTCAGAAGAATTGGCTCAGCTGACCTATCCTTTCGGGCGCGGTGTCAATATTTCCTTTGGCATTGCAGATGTTCCTCAGCTCCACCAAAAACTGCTGGAAACTGACTATCCTATCCATCGTCCCCTGACAAAAAGAGAATTTCGAGTAGGAGATAGCTTTATATATCCTCATGAATTTGCGATTTTGGATCCAGATGGCTATTTTTTAAGATTTAGCGAGTAGAATAATAAAGACTGGGAAAAAGTCTTTAAAGTTAAAAAGGCATATTATCAGGTGTTTAAAAACTTGATAATATGTCTTTTATGATGAAAAAATCTTCTAATACTCTTCGAAAATCAAATTCAAACCACGTCAGCGTCGCCTTACCGTACTCAAGTACAGCCTGCGGCTAGCTTCCTACTTTGCTCTTTGATTTTCATTGAGTACAAATGTTAGCTTACAATTGAAAATTTGTCTATTTTTCTTCATTTTGTTCGTTTTTAAAACCAAAACACTAATAAAACATTTGATTTCTAAAGTTATTTAGTGTAAAATGAAAACATTGGCTCAAGCCTATTTGAAATTGAATATCATTTTACTTGTTTATGTCGTGAATTGGCACGACGTTTCTACAAGGTGCCAGAACACCTAACAATAAGTAAGTCAGAAGTGAGGTATGGTCGTTTTTGCCATGCCTATTTTGGGGACTTGCTTAGAGATTAAGTAAGTCCTTTTTCTATTTCTTGCTAGAAACTATAAACAAGCAAATGGATTGGCTTTTAGACTTTAGGAGGTCTTATGAAATTATTAGAAGAGCGCATCCTCAAGGATGGGCATATCTTGGGTGACAACATCCTCAAGGTGGATTCCTTTTTAACCCACCAAGTTGACTTTAGCTTGATGCGAGAAATCGGTAAGGTTTTTGCGGAAAAATTTGCTTCTGCTGGTATTACCAAAGTCGTGACCATTGAAGCGTCGGGTATTGCCCCAGCAATTTTTACAGCGGAAGCCTTAAACGTTCCCATGATTTTCGCTAAAAAAGCTAAAAACATCACTATGAACGAAGGAATCTTAACTGCCGAAGTTTACTCCTTTACCAAGCAGGTTACCAGCACCGTTTCTATCGCTGGAAAATTCCTCTCACCAGAGGATAAGGTCTTGATTATCGACGATTTCCTTGCTAATGGCCAAGCTGCCAAAGGCTTGATTCAAATCATCGAACAAGCTGGTGCCACAGTCGAGGCTATCGGTATTGTGATTGAAAAATCCTTCCAAGATGGCCGTGATTTGCTTGAAAAAGCAGGCTACCCTGTTCTATCACTCGCTCGTTTGGATCGTTTTGAAAATGGTCAAGTCGTATTTAAGGAGGCAGATCTCTAATGCAAACTCAAGAAAAACACTCGCAAGCAGCCGTTCTTGGTTTGCAGCACTTACTAGCTATGTACTCAGGATCTATCCTGGTTCCCATCATGATTGCGACAGCCCTTGGCTATTCAGCTGAGCAGTTGACCTACCTGATTTCTACAGATATCTTCATGTGTGGGGTGGCAACCTTCCTCCAACTCCAACTCAACAAATACTTTGGGATTGGACTACCAGTCGTTCTAGGAGTTGCTTTCCAGTCGGTCGCTCCCTTGATTATGATTGGGCAAAGCCATGGTAGTGGTGCTATGTTTGGTGCCCTTATCGCATCAGGGATTTACGTGGTTCTTGTTTCAGGCATCTTCTCAAAAGTGGCCAATCTCTTCCCATCTATCGTAACAGGATCTGTTATTACCACGATTGGTTTAACCTTGATTCCTGTCGCTATTGGAAATATGGGAAATAACGTTCCAGAGCCAACTGGTCAAAATCTCTTACTTGCAGCTATCACTGTTTTGATTATCCTCTTGATTAACATCTTTACCAAAGGATTTATCAAGTCTATCTCTATTTTGATTGGTCTGGTTGTTGGAACTGCCATTGCTGCTAGCATGGGCTTGGTTGACTTCTCTCCTGTTGCAGCGGCACCTCTTGTTCATGTCCCAACTCCACTCTACTTTGGGATGCCAACCTTTGAAATCTCATCTATTGTCATGATGTGTATCATCGCAACGGTTTCTATGGTTGAGTCAACTGGTGTTTATCTGGCCTTGTCTGATATCACAAAGGATCCAATCGACAGCACGCGCCTGCGCAACGGTTACCGCGCAGAAGGTTTGGCCGTACTTCTCGGAGGAATCTTTAACACCTTCCCTTACACAGGATTTTCACAAAACGTTGGTTTGGTTAAATTGTCAGGTATCAAGACTCGCCTGCCAATCTACTACGCAGCCGGTTTCCTGGTTCTCCTTGGACTCCTTCCTAAGTTTGGTGCCCTTGCCCAAATCATTCCAAGTCCTGTCCTCGGTGGTGCCATGCTGGTGATGTTTGGTTTTGTATCGATTCAAGAGATGCAAATCCTCGCTCGTGTTGACTTTGCTAACAATGAACATAACTTCCTTATCGCAGCTGTTTCAATCGCTGCAGGTGTCGGTCTAAATAACAGCAATCTCTTTATCAGCATGCCGACAGCCTTCCAAATGTTCTTTTCAAACGGAATCGTCGTAGCCAGCCTACTTGCTATTGTCCTCAATGCCGTATTAAATCATAAAAAGAAATAAGAAAAAGAGGTGCGAGCCTCTTTTTTGTTTATCTATATCCTTACCTGTCTGTCTTCTGACCGCTGGCCTGTGACAAACATGGTGAAGGTTGCCTTGCAGACATTTCTGCCTTCTTGATTGGTGATGTCCACATCCACTACACAGGTTGTGCGACCCTGATGGACACATTCTCCTTTAATGATCAGCACATCGTCGAGTTTTCCTGCCTTGAGGTAGTTGATAGAGGACTGGAGTGTCACTCCATCAAGCCCCAGAGATATGACCACCAAACCACTAATCTGGTCGCAAAGGGTAAAGAGATAGCCACCATGGGCATTACCATAGTAGTTGAGCGAAGAGTCCACTACTTTGGTCGTCACCACAACGTGACCATCTCTCATTTGTTCAATTTCGTAATTTTCAAAGGCAGATATAGCGTCAAAATGAAAATCTTTCATGGTTTCCTCCTGATATTTCAAACGACACTATGATACTACTTTTTATAGGACTGTGCAAGGAGAAAGCTCCTAATCTGGTAAAATCCCAATCTGTTCTACAAAGCGCATAAAGGCTACCTGTCCATTCTCCGTCTGCTTGTAAACTCCTGCATCCTCAAGTACACGCGCAAAGATAGCACCCACAGAGTCCTTGACGATGTCAAGGGCTTTTTCTTTATCCGTTAGGTCTGGATGGTGGGCTTTTAGTTGGTCTGCCCATTCCTGATGATAATCGGCAACTGTATCAGCTTCTCCTACAAGATGGCTAGCGACTTGCTCCACTTCTTCTTTCAGACGTGGTGGTAAGATTGCCAAGCCCATGACCTCAATCAAGCCGATATTTTCCTTCTTGATATGTTGGACATCCTTGTGAGGATGATAGATGCCATCAGGATGTTCTGCAGAAGTCTGATTGTCTCTCAAGACTAAGTCCAACTCAAACTGTCCATCACGTTTGCGGGCAATGGGGGTAATGGTATGGTGTGGTGTTCCATTACTTTCTGCCAAGACTTGCACCCTTGGATCTGAATACTGGCGCCATTCCTGCAAAATCTTGTCAGCTAAGTTGATCAAATCTTCTTTGGAAACCGAAGTCAAACGCAACACTGACATTGGCCACTTAACAATTCCAGCCTTGACCTGCTCAAAACCAGCAAATCGGAAGGTCTTTTGCAAGGGAGCCAATTCCATAGGAAATACGTGACGGCCTCCCTGGTAGTGGTCATGAGTCAGAATTGACCCTCCCACAATCGGCAAGTCGGCATTAGAGCCAGCAAAATATCCTGGAAACTGCTCTACGATAGCCAACAAACGTTCAAAACTCTGACGACTAATGGCCATGGGACGATGCTGGCCATCTAAGAAAATACAGTGCTCATTAAAGTAAGCATAGGGCGAATACTGGAAGCCCCATTCCTGACCATCCATTTCAAAACGGATAATACGGTGGTTGCTGCGAGCTGGGTGGTTAACTCGACCATGATAGCCCTCGTTCTCTAGACAAAGCTGACACTGAGGATAATTACTAGCTTGCACCAACTTGGCTGCCGCAATCTCTTTCGGATCCTTTTCAGGCTTAGAGAGGTTGATGGTAATTTCAAGCTCACCGTAATCAGATGGAACACGATAAGCGATATTTTTAGCAATGGCCTTGAGTTTGATGTAGTCATTTTTCTGACTGAGTTGGTAAAAATCCGCTATCGCATTCTCCGGAGATCGGGCATAGGTTATCCAAAAGTCACGATTAACCTGACTGGGACAAGGGGTCACCAAATCCATCAGTTCAGCACCGAGAATTTCACGCGCAGTCTGACTATCCTCAATCGTCTCTAATCGAACGGCTTCCTCAACCAACTGATCCTTGAGGTCAATCAATTTATCCAGATTGGTCTCAGCTTCCAAAACACCATCTCCCACTCGTGCCAAGACACGATTGGTCAGGTAGATTCGATCCATTTCCTCATATGTACTTTCTGCAATGACATGTGTTACAAATTTATCTACTAAGGTCACTATAGAGCCTCCTTTTGACTAATCAAGGACGCGAGTGCCACCTGCAACTTCAGCGATATAGAAGCTTGGAGCGTATCCAACTACTTCCTCGTAGTGTTTGCCAACAACTTCCTTAAAGGCCTCAACAGCATCTTTTTGCACCAAAGCAATGGCACAGCCGCCAAAACCAGCCCCTGTCATACGAGCACCGAGAACACCTTCTTGAGCCCAAGCTGTGTGAACAAGGGTATCCAATTCCAAGCCAGTTACTTCATAATCATGCTCCAGAGAAACGTGTGACGCATTCATCAAACGACCAAATGTTTCCAAATCTCCTGCTTGAAGGGCTGCTTGAGCTTTAAGGGTACGTTGGTTTTCAAGCACAGCATGGCGAGCACGTTTCAAACGATTTTCATCTTTGATTAGGTAGCTATATTGGTCAAAGGCCCACTCGTCCAATTCACCCAAGGTCTGGATGTCTAAGGCAACTTGCAATTCTTCCACTGCCTTTTCACACTCAGCACGACGTTCATTGTATTTAGAGTCCGCCAATTCACGGCGTTTGTTAGTGTTCATGATAACAACGACATTGTCCTTCAAATCAAGTGGCACCAAGTCATACTCTAAAGTGTTAGTATCTAAGTAAATAGCACGTTGGTCCGCTCCCATTCCGATAGCAAACTGGTCCATGATACCAGAATTGACTCCGATAAAGTTGTTTTCTGTTTGTTTTCCGATTTTAACCAAATCCAAACGGTCTAATTTTAAATCAAAGAGATGCTCTGCCACAACCCCTGTCAAAAGTTCCAAGGATGCTGAAGAAGACAAGCCAGCACCATTTGGGATATTCCCATAAACATAAAAATCAAACCCTTTGTCAATCACATGCCCAGCTTCTTGCAAGAAATGAAGAACTCCTTTTGGATAATTGGTCCAGTTGTGCTCTTTTTCAAACTTGAGGTCAGCTAAAGGTACTTCGATGATGCCCTTGTCCTCAAAGTTTGCTGAGTAGAAACGCAAGACTTGATCATCACGTTTGCGAGCTGCACCGTAAGTTCCCAAGGAAATAGCAGCAGGAAAAACGTGCCCACCGTTGTAGTCTGTGTGCTCACCAATCAAGTTGATACGGCCTGGTGAAAAGAAGGTTTGGTCTGCTTCTTGATCAAAAACAGCAAGAAAGTCTTTGCGAAGCGCTTCAGCAGTAAGATGTTGTGTCATATGATTTCTCCTTTTACTGTCCGTTAAGTCACCTTAACGTGTAATCGTTTTCTTCTATTGTATCCAAGGGATTTCCCAAGGTCAATCCTTTTTACTAAAATTTTACTAAACTATCAGTAAAAGACAGAAAAATATGATATACTAATCTAATCAAGGAGGATTTATGGCTACCTTAAAAGACATTGCACAGCTAGCCTCTGTCTCTATCGCGACCGTATCCCGTGTCCTCAACCGCGACCAGAGCCTATCTGTCACAGAAGAAACCAGACACCGTATTTTAACTGTTGCTGAAGAGTTGGGCTACACCAAGCACCTCAAGACAGGCGAGTCCCACAAACCCAAGCAAAAGATTGCCATTATCCAATGGGTCAGCGAACAAGGGGAGCTGGACGACCTCTACTACTACCAGATTCGCCTAGGCATAGAAAAAAGAGCCCAAGAACTGGACTATGATATCTTGCGCTATTTTAATGACCATCCTTTTACCCTAAGCGAAGAAGTGATTGGGATTCTCTGCATCGGAAAGTTTAGCCGAGCTCAGATTTCTGCCTTTGAAGAATACCAAAAACCTCTTGTCTTTCTAGATAGCGATACCCTCTCGCTGGGACACACCTGCATTATCACAGACTTTTACACTGCCATGAAACAGGTTGTCGATTATTTTCTCAGCCAAGGGATGGACCGCATCGGGATTCTAACAGGCCTTGAAGAAACAACCGACCAAGAAGAAATCATTGAGGATAAGCGACTGGAAAATTTTAGGAACTACAGTCAAACAAAAGGAATCTATCATGATGAACTGGTCTTTCAAGGAAGCTTTACCGCCCAGTCTGGCTATGACTTGATGAAGGAGGCCATTCAGAGCTTAGGAAACCAACTGCCGCCAGCATTTTTCGCAGCTAGCGATAGTTTAGCCATCGGTGCCCTCCGTGCGCTCCAAGAAGCTGGAATCAGCCTGCCAGGCCGCGTCAGTCTTATTTCCTTTAACGATACTAGCCTGACCAAGCAAGTCTATCCTCCCCTCTCCAGCATCACCGTCTATACCGAAGAAATGGGCCGAGCAGGTATGGATATTCTTAACAAGGAAGTACTCCACGGTCGGAAAATCCCTAGTCTAACCATGCTGGGAACCAGACTGACTCTGAGAGAGAGTACAAAGAATGATTAGAATTACAAAACGACCGCTAGCAAGGCTGTTTCTCTAATAATCTCTATGATTCCGCTCCAACTCACACCTTTCGCTTATGTGCTTGGTGACTTTCTAGATCAACATCAACTTCAATGGTAATATTTTGAAAGCCACAATCTTTGAGGAAAATTCGAATAGATTCTTTACAAGTTTCCATATGCTCCATCTCTTTTAAACAAACATGGACAATGGCATTTTTTTCCAAACCATCCATAGTCCAGAGATTAAGCTGATTGATACTAGCGACATGATCCAATTCTGCTAAATCCGTCTTGATCTTCTGGATATCTACTCCTTCTGGCACTGCATCGAGGAATATCTTGAGCGTGCTCCAAAAACGTGGAAGGGCTTTTGACAGAACAAAGAAGGAAATAGCAATAGACAAGAGCGGATCCAAGATATACCAATCGGTAAATCGAAGAACAATGGCCATCAGGATGACAGCCACCCAACCCAAGGTATCTTCCAGAAAGTGCAGGCTGAGAATGGATTCGTTCTTGGTTTGTCCTTTGCGAATGACGAGACTCGCTAGCACATTGATAGTAATCGCAATAATTCCTAACCAGAAAATCCCCTCATCATTGACCGATTGTGGATGAAAGATTTTCGCTATATTTTCCAAAATCACTAGGATGGATCCTGTGATAAGAATCACAGCAGTCACCAGGGCCCCTAAAAGACTAAATCGCTTGTAACCCAAGGTATAATGCCTATCTTCTTCACGATTGGAGATTGTTTCTAGAAGGGCTGATATGCCAATGGCTATAGCATCCCCCAAGTCATGAACAGAATCAGCGAGAACGGCACTCGAACCAAATATTCCTCCTGCGATAAACTCAACAATAGCATAGCTTAAATTTAAGAAAAAAGCTATCCAAACAGTATATTTTGCCTTCATCTTTCTCATTCCTTTGTTATAATAGATTTATGAACACCTTGTTCATTATCATTATCCACTAAAACTCAAAGAAAGGATAGAAGCAAAAGGTCAGCTTTATTCAGTTCTGAACAATTTGCCTCAAGTGTCTATATGACTAAGATTGACCGCCGTATCAGCAAAACAAAAAAAGCCATCTTTCAAGCTTTTCTACAACTTTTGAACGATAAGGGCTACGAATCCACTACAGTTCAGGATATCATTGAACTCGCAGATGTTGGACGTTCCACCTTTTACTGTCACTATGAGAGCAAGGAACTACTTCTGGACGAGCTTTGCCGCTACCTCTTTCATCATCTCTTTGAAAGAGAGCAACCCATTTCAACTGAGGACTACCTCGCCCACCTCTTTCTTCATTTTCAGAAAAACCAAGACCATATCACCAGTCTGCTATTTTCCAAAAATGACTACTTCCTCCGTCAACTCCATAAAGAGCTAGAACACCATGTCTATCCCATGTTGGCTGATGAGTTAAAAGAAGCCCACACTAATCTGCCTACTTCTTACCTCCAACACTTGGTAGTGTCCAACTTTATCGAGACATTGACCTGGTGGCTCAAAAAAGGACAAGACTTTACATACCAGGAAGTTGTCCAGTTTTATCTAGACCTTCTCATTCCTAAAAATTGAATACAGAGTAGAGCTCAGTTGCCTTATTTCTAGGCTACTGAGTTTTTATCTTTTCAACAATCAAAAAAGCCCAGACAACATTGTCTGAGCGTTCTTCTATATGGTCGTTTAACAAAGTTGAGTTTGACATTTTCGAACTATTTCTTCAACAAACCTTGTTCTTGTAGAAACTCCTTGGCTACTTGTTCTGCTGACTTGCCTTCAACACCGACTTGGTAGTTGAGCTGGCTCATCTGGCTTTCAGTAATTTTACCAGCCAATTTATTGAGAACTGTTTCCAACTCTGGATGTTTCTTGAGAAGAGCTTCTTTCATCAGTGGAGCCCCTTGATAAGGTGGGAAGAGTTGCTTATCATCTTCCAAGACCTGCAAATCATAACGCGCCAACTCTGCATCGGTTGAATAGGCGTCCGTGATTTGAATATCACCTGACTGAATTGCCTGATAGCGAAGAGCTGGCTCCATGGTCGCCACATTGAGATTGAGACCATACATTGATTGCAAGCCCTTATTTCCATCTTCACGGTCATTAAACTCAAGTGTAAAGCCTGCCTTCAACTGCCCTTCCACTTTTTTCAAGTCCGAAATGGTCTTCAAGCCATATTCTTGAGCAATCTTTTTCGGAACAGCTACAGCATAGGTATTTTGATAAGACATTGGTTTGAGATAAGCTAGATGATCCTGTTTGGCAATACCATCACGCGCCACCTGATAAACCTGATCTGGCTCATGACTCACTTTCGGTGATGGTTGCAGCAAACTTTCAGTCACCGTTCCTGTAAATTCAGGATAGATGTCAATATCGCCTTTTTTCAGAGCTTCATAAAGAAAGCTTGTTTTCCCAAAATTTGGTTTAACAGTCGCAGTCATGCTGGTATTTTCTTCAATAAGGAGTTTATACATATTGGCCAAAATTTCTGGTTCCGGTCCCAATTTCCCAGCAATAACCAAGTTTTCTTTCTCATTTTGAGCCAAGAGGGCTGGACTATAAGACAAACCAAGCAATATTGTCACCAAGGCAAAACCAGAAAAAATCGTCCGCAATTTTGCTTTTTCCATCACTTTTAGTAGGAAGTTAAAGGCAATGGCAAGCACTGCAGAAGAAAGGGCTCCAATCAAAATCAGACTGGCATTATTACGGTCAATTCCCAAAAGGATGAAGGACCCCAGTCCTCCCGCCCCAATCAAGGCAGCCAAGGTTGCCGTACCGATAATCAAGACAGCCGCCGTCCGAATTCCAGACATCATAACAGGCATGGCAAGTGGAATTTCAAACTTCTTGAGACGCTCCCACCTAGTCATCCCAAAGGCAATCCCAGCCTCTTGCAGACTCGGATCAATTCCCTTGAGTCCAGTGATGGTATTTTGTAAAATCGGAAAGATCGCATAAATCACTAGAGCTGTCAAAGCCGGCAAAGTCCCAATTCCCATCAAGGGGATAAAGAGCCCTAACAAGGCCAGTGACGGGATAGTCTGGAAAATCCCTGCAATCTGCAAGACCCAGTCGCCCAACTTCTCATGATAGCGAAGATAGACAGCCAAGGGAATCGCGATAAAGATAGCTAGCAACAAAGTCAAAAGTGACAACTGCAAATGTTGAGATAGAGCTGTCAACCAATCACTAAAACGATCCTGAAAAGTTGCAATTAAATTAGTCATGAACACTACCTCCAAACAAGTCTGCTACAAAGTCTGTTGCAGGAGCTTTTAAAATCGTCTCGGGATTCGCCACCTGACGAATCTCTCCATCCTGCAAGACAGCAATACGGTCTGCCAATTTCAGAGCTTCATCCGTATCATGGGTCACAAAAATCGTTGTCATCCCAAACTCTTTATGCAATTCCTTAGTCAAAACCTGCAACTGTTTTCTCGAAATTGCATCCAAGGCTGAAAAGGGTTCATCCATGAGAAGAATCTTAGGCTGACCAATCATAGCACGGACAATACCAACCCGTTGCTGTTCTCCACCAGATAGTTCACTAGGAAGTCGATGTCCATATTCAGCCACTGGTAAACCAACCTTAGCCAAAAGCTCTTCGGTTTTCTTCGCTATTTCTTCCTTAGCCCAGCCCCTCATCTCAGGAATCAGGGCAATATTTTCCGCAACCGTTAGATTGGGAAACAGTGCAATGGCCTGTAAAACATAACCAGTAGAAAGACGTAGTTCACGCTCATCATAGTCTTTGATGCGCTTGCCATCCATATAAATATTTCCATCAGTCGGTTCCAAAAGACGGTTAACCATCTTGATCATGGTTGTCTTACCGGACCCAGAAGGCCCAACTAAAACCATAAATTCCCCATTCTCAATCCGTAAATTAACATCTCTCAAAACATCTTTTTCTGTGTAACGTAAAGCTACATTTTTGTATTCAATCATTCTGTATCCTCAATTTAAAACTTTCCTCGATTGGTCAAGTCTTCTACCTTAGGCATAATTTCCTTATTATCCCAATGCTCCGCAATTTTCCCATTTTCTAGACGGAAGATATCGTACTGGGCATAAGCCAGCCCATCAATCTGAGTCTGACCATAGCTGACCACATAGTTTCCTTGTCCTAAAAGTTGGAAAACAAAGTCAAAAGTGACACCATGTTCAGACACATAGTTTTTATAAGCATCACTTCCTTGGCCAATCTCATGATTATGCTGAATCAAATCGTCTGCCACATAATCACTCCACTGCTCCAGTTCCCCATTTTGGAAAATTTCTGTCAAGAAACGGCGAACCAACTTTTTATTTTCTGCTGTTTTGTCCAAATCCTTGATTTCAAAATCTCCAAAAATCTGATCTAATTGGCCATTTTCAGGTGTTCGATAGTAGTCAATGACATCCCAATGCTCCACAATACGTCCATTCTCATCTGCACGGAAAGTATCTGTCGTCACCCATTGAGCTTCCCCACCATTCAGATATTGATGAACATGAACAAAGACCAGATTGCCATCCTCAATAGTGCGGACAATCTTCATCTGACGCTCTGGATGGCGCTCGAAGAAATTTGCAAAGAAGGCCGCAAACCCTTCTTTCCCGTCAGGTACACCTGTCGAGTGTTGGATATAAGTATCCCCTACAGACTGGGCTTGAGCCTCAGCAACTCGTCCATCTTGAATAGCATGAATGTATAGGTTGTGAGCATTGTTCACTTGTTGTGACATGATTTAAACCTCATTTTCCTCCTCTTTCAGATTAGCCAAAATTCTTTCTTGAAAGGCTTCAAACTGACGAATTTCTTCCTCTGAAAATCCTTTGTAAAAGATTGTATCCAATTTCTGACTGACACGGTGCCCCACTTCTTTCTGATACCGCCCCAACTCTGTTAAAACCAAATACTTCTTACGCTTATCTTCTCCACATGGACTAACGGTTACAAGATTTTGTTCCTCTAGCTTTTTAATCATCGTCGTCAGTGTATTGTTAGCAAGCCCAGTCGCCAGAGCAATATCTGTCGCAGTTGCGCAGCCAGTTTCACTATTCCATAAAACCGCTAAAATCTTTCCCTGCTCACTACGATAAAGAGCTTCAGAATCTTGGCTTAGTAACTTTTGAAAAATCCGCCCATTCAATAAACGAATATGATGGGCTACCAAATGACTATCTTTCATGACACCTCCAATTTATTTCCATATCGAAATGAATAAAATAATTGTAACACTCATTATTCTAACTGTCAACTATTTCGATTTAGAAATAATTTTTCATAGTAAAAAAATCTCCTACCCAAGGTAGAAGATTCTAATCTTATAAACTTAATCCGTCATGTCCGATACCAACGTTCGATGCTCCAATGGAACACTGCACATAACTAGCAAGAAAATGAAACCTGATTGAATCCAGAAGAGGGCCAAGTCAAAGATTCCGTGTACAGCAACCACTGTAAGGAAAGACAGATAAAGACCGATAATCGGACGTTTCCCCGACTCCTGACTCATATCCATCATCAAGCGAACAGGAGCCACAGAAGACAAAACTAGTAAAATAGTCCCCACAATTCCGTAACTCAGAATCGTATCAATATAAAGACTGTGAGCATGTTCATGATAAGGAGCATTTATTCTAGGATAAGAGTGCATATAGGTCAATGGCCCTTCACCCCAGAAAGGATTTTGCTTAAATAAGGCCATCCCAGCATCCCAGATAGAAATTCGTTCTTCCATAGAAGAGTCTAAAGTCCCCATCCGAACTCCCAAATCACTGGAAAAGAGGAAACTCAAGCCAATCGCGAAGACCCCAATACTAAGCCAAAAGGCCTTCCAGTTTTTAATGGTCGTAAAGAGATAAATAATGGCACCAGCGATAATAGCAGGGAAGGCAGTTCGATTTTGCGTAAAGTTCAAACCAAAGAGATTAACAAAGCCTGCAATCACACAGAATACTTTCAACCAATTCAACTTGGTCGTTGTAAACAAATAGAAGGCAATCATGATACAGAAACAACAAATAATTCCATAATAATTAGGGTTAAAGAAGGTCACTTCTGCACGATTTTGATGCCACACCTGCATATTGGGTGAAAGAAAAGCATAGTTAAATTTCTTTACAATTTGGAAATGTTCTAAACTCGCAAAAGCAGCTGACAAGACGCTACCAAACAAGACGAGCTGCAAAATCAATCGAAAGAATTTATGTGATAAAATCGACTGATAGTGCAAAAAGAAAACAGTAAATAGAAAAATTCCTACTGAAGCCACAACTCCCATCCAATTTTGTGCAAAAACGGATATAACAGTACTATAGCCAAGAAAAAGAAGCAGCATCGGATGCTCCCCCATTTTCTGAAGAATACTTTTCATGTCTCCTGTGAAAATTAAACTGATAATATATAAATAGAATACAACTACAAAAAGATAAAAGGGTAAAAAGATACTCAGGATAATCCCCAATAAAATCAGCTCTTTACTAGACAACCCTTTCAGCTTTTCAATAAAGCCTATTGATTTCAAAATGAATCCTTTCTCTCCAAATCAATTGATTCAGATAATAGTAAGCTACCCTTTATTGTACCACTTTTTTAGCAATTTGAAAACAAAGGAAACGTTTTCTAAAATAAAAACCCTATTTTATCAACCATATCAAGGCTTCAAAATGTTACTTCAATTCCATTCTCAATTACCCGATAAGTCTGATTTTGCAAATCAATTTCTGCTACTGCTGTTACAGACTTATCTTTATTTTGACGTTTGATTACAATGCTGTGGGCTGTTGGTGTTTCAACGTCAATAGTTCCTTCTAAATCAAAGGCTTCTGAACGGTTACGGAAAGAAAATAGATTGAGAAGGGCCTTCACTACAGGACGTTGGACTTCTTCTGCTATTTCCTCATTGCTATAGTAATGACGATTAATATTTCGACCTTCTTTAGTTTCTTCTAATAGTTTCAAGTCATTCTTTCCTGCTAGTAGCCCCACATAGTAGACCTGAGGAATACCTGGGGCAAAAGCTTGAATTAATCGTGCAAGAAAATACTTAACATCATCATCTCCAAGCGCAGAATAATAGGTTGAATTGATTTGGTAGATATCTAGATTGTTATACTCTGCACTAGAGTACTTACGTTTGACATTAGCTCCAACCTTATAGAGCTCATTGGAAGCATAGTCGATTTCCTCATCAGTCAGGATATCCTTGACATCCACCACTCCAATCCCATCATGAGTATCTAGCGTCGTAAATTGCTTCATTGGGCTCATCTTTAACCACTTAGCCAAACGCTCTGTTCTGGAACTGTAAAGAGTATAAAGAGTCACCATTGGAAGAGCAAAATCATAAACATAGTAATCATGGTCTGCTATTTTAAACTGAATCGAATAGTGTTCATGAATCTCAGGTAAAAGCTCTGTCCCATACTCAGCAGCGATATCTCGAACTTTGTCCAATAAATCCCAAATATCTGGTTCTACAAAGAAATCATTAGTATCCAATTTCTTCACTGCATAAGCAAAGGCATCTAGACGAATCAAATCACACCCATTACTTGCCAAGTGCTGAATGGTCTTACGGATAAATTCCATCGTTACTTCTTTGGTCACATCAAGATCAATCTGCTCCTCACCAAAGGTATTCCACAAATGCTCCACTGAACCATCTTCAAAAACAATCTCTTGCTTTGGTGCACGATCCTTACGCTTGTAAATTAAATCTACATCAGACTGTGTCGGACGGTTTTCTGGCCAAAACTTATCCCAGTTTAAAAAGAGATCTTTAAATTCACTGGCTTCATGTTTTTCTTGATAGTCCTTATAATACTTAGATTGACGAGAAATATGATTAATCATAAAGTCAAACATAAGATAATATTTCTCACCTAAACGCTTAATATCCTCCCAATCACCAAAAGCTGAGTCCACTTCGTCATAGTCAACTGGCGCAAATCCACGATCACCTGTTGATGGGAAAAATGGTAGAAGGTGAACTCCCCCAATAGCATCTCCAAAATGCTCTTCCAAATTCTCATTTAAGTCTTTAAGATTATTTCCAAGACTATCTGAATAGGTAATCAACATGGTTTTATTCTGAATTGGCATCATTACTCTCCTTTTTCTAATTGAAGCCAAGTCTCATATGACTTGGCTTCGTAAATCAAATTCATGTTATACTCTTCGAAAATCTCTTCAAACCACGTCAGCTTTATCTGCAACCTCAAAGCTGTGCTTTGAGCAACCTGCGGCTAGCTTCCTAGTTTGCTCTTTGATTTTCATTGA
>JAGZLW010000043.1 GCA_018364455.1 Streptococcus mitis
TAGATAAATTAAGTGTAAAAGAATATGAGGATCCCTTTAGGGATAGTGGTAAGTAATACTAAAGCCTCTTTGAGAGGCAAGTGACGAGTCAAGAGCAATAAGGCTTGAACAAAGTGAAAGCCAGCGTCTTTAGGCGCTGGCTGGTAATTTGGGCTTATAGCCCTGGAACAAACCACCCGTTTGACGGGTGGTCATGATTGTGGGAAGATTTACTTCATTTTCTCTTAAAATTGAGTTTTTGCCCAGTCTATTTTTAGTATTTATAGGCTACGATACCAATGATTGTATCAACTGCACGTTCCATGGTCTGAAGGCTAACGTATTCAAAACGTCCATGCATATTTTCACCACCAGCAAAGATATTCGGAGTTGGGATTCCCATAAAGGAAATCTTAGAGCCGTCTGTCCCTCCACGAATTGGTTCAATAATAGGCTTGATACCTAAATTCTCCATAACGGCTTTGGCAATGGTAATTGGAGTCATATCTTTTTCAATGACTTCTTTCATATTGTAGTACTGATCTGTCAAGTTGAGGGTGATACGGTCGCTACCAAGTTCTTGATTCATCTTATCAGCGATAGACTGCATAGCTGCTTTACGCGCTTCAAAGGCATCCTTTTCAAAATCGCGAATGATGTAGCTAGCACTTGCCTCCTCAACACTACCTGTTACATCCATAAGATGATAGAAACCTTGGTAACCTTCTGTTAACTCAGGGCGGTCATTCTCTGGGAGTTGATTATGGAAATCAATTGCTAGCTGAAGAGCATTAACCATCTGACCTTTGGCAGTACCAGGGTGGACATTACGTCCTTGGAAATGCAATTCAGCACCCGCTGCTGAAAAGGTCTCGTACTGAAGTTCACCTAGTGGGCCACCATCAACTGTGTAGGCAAAATCAACATCAAAATCTTCTGCATCAAATTTATTAGCACCAACACCGATTTCTTCATCTGGACCAAAACCAACACGAATCTCACAGTGTTTGATTTCAGGGTGAGCAGTTAGATATTCAATAGCAGTCATAATTTCAGCAATTCCTGACTTGTCATCAGCCCCTAGCAAGGTTGTTCCATCTGTTGTGATGAGTGTTTGTCCTGGATATTTTTCAAGACTCTTAAAGTCAGCTGGATCGAGTTTGAAACCAGAATTTCCAAGTTCAATCACACTACCATCGTAGTTTTCAATCACCTGAGGATTGACTCCTTCGGCATTAAAATCAGCAGTATCCATGTGGGAGATGAAGCCAATCTTTCGTGTTAAAGATGAATCATTGGCTGGCAAGGTACCAATCGCAAAACCATTTGGAAGGTAGTAGACGTTTTGCAGTCCGACACGTTTCATTTCAGGGATAAGAACATTGGTTGCAAAGTCAACCTGACTCTGCGTACTTGGAGTAGTAGTAGAGTGTTCATCAGAGCGCGTGTTAATCTTAACGTAGGTTAAGAAGCGGTCCAAGAGATTTGGATAAGTCATAAAAAACTCCTTTTGAATTTATTTTTTCCATTGTATCATAGAAAAGAGAGAAAAACAAAACACAGAAGTTCGGGAAATTCCCTATGTTAGCGTTTACTTATTAATGGATAAATGATAAAATAAACTTGATCAAAATATCACAAGGAAGCAGTTATGAAAAAAGCAATTTTAATGATGACATTCGGTTCGCCAGAAGAGATTACATTTGAAGGTGTAGCTGATTTTTTCACAAATATTCGTCGTGGAGTGAGACCTCAAGACCACGAGATTCAAACACTCTATGATAATTATGTACTTATTGGAGGCACGCCGCTGCAAAAAATTACCCGAGAAGAGGTTGCCTTGGTAGAAGCTAGGCTGGGGAATGATTATAGTGTTTATTTTGCTAATAAGTTTTCCAAACCCTTTATTCCAGATGTTATTGGTCAGATGGAAGCAGACGGAATTGAGCAGTGTATTTGCTTGATTTTGGAGCCTCATTATTCTTTTTACTCTGTCATGGGCTATGAGAAATTTTTAGAAAGCAAACAAATTCAATTTTTAGTTATTAAGGACTGGTATCAAGAAGAAGCGCTCTTAAACTATTGGGCAGATGAAATTGGTAAAATTTTAAAAGAAGAAGTAAAGCAGGATAGCTTTAAAGTCATCTTTTCAGCCCATAGTGTGCCCATTTTTGCCTTGGATTTTGGTGACCCATATATCGACCAAATTTTTGAAAATAGCAAGCTAGTCGCTGAAAAACTAGGCTTGAGTTCAGAGCAATATACTAACACTTGGCAGAGTGAAAGTGATATCGGGATTCCATGGATTAAGCCAGATGTTTTAGAGTATCTCAGAGAACAGAAAGAACATCCAGACCATTATATTTTTGTTCCTATCAGCTTCATTAGCGAGCATATTGAAGTCTTGTTTGACAATGATGTGGAATGTTATGACTTATGTCAGGAATTTGGTGTAAACTACCATCGTCCACCAATGCCAAATACAGATTCTCGTTTGATTGATGCCTTGGTTAATACCGTCAGAGCTAATGAGGACAAAGAATTTAAGGAATTTCTCCCAGAAGAAGAAACCTTTGATGAATTAGTTCCTTCAGACGAGACGAAAAACATTTTGGCCGAATCTCAAGATTTACAAATGCCAGAATTTGTGAAAAAACTGATTGAGAAAAAAGGGCGGGAGAATGTTAAGATGCCTTATTTGATCAAAAAAATGCTTGAAAAAGCAGGCAAGTTACCCAAAGAGTAAAGAAAAAAGGATTTAGCTTTGCGCTAGATCCTTTTAAACGATTATTTTTTCTCAAGAAGAGCTTTGATTTCTTGAAGGACTTCCAATTCGGTTGGTGCAGCTGGTGCTTCCTCTTCAACAACTTCTTCTTTTTTAGTAAGGCTTTGAGCTTTTTCCATTGCTTTAATCACAAAGAATAGCACAGTACCAACTACAAGGAAGTTGATAACAGCACTTAAGAATTTACCATATGTAACACCATTCCATGCAAGCTCAGCGATATTTTGTACTTTCGCAGCTTTCAAAGCAGGGTTCAATAGAAGTGGAGTGATGATATCATTAACAAATGAAGTAACGATAGCACCAAAAGCAGAGGCAATGATCACACCGACAGCAAGGTCAACAACATTACCACGAAGCAAAAATGCTTTAAGATCTTTTAACATTTTCATAATATCCTTTCAAAAATTTTTACTATTTATTATATATTAATTAAGAAAATCTTGCAAGATATATGCTCAGAAGTTTTATTTATTAAAAACATAGACCTTGCTTAAAATGTAATTAAGAATAATTATCAATAATTGTGCAAGGACTGTTTCGATTGCATTTACTTTATCAAGATTCCCGTTTACGAACTGACCGATAATATTAGGAAACTGAGTCACAAACAGAAAAGTTAAAAACAAATCTAACAGAAAAGTAGAAAGGCGGGCAAGAGTAAATTTCAATAAACGGATAAGGCGATTCTTCCTTGCTTGCTTAAATACAATCGTATCATTTGTGATAAAGGCAAAGAGGATACCAATTATATTTGCCAAGGTCGTAGCAAGGAGTTCCTGATGACTTAGTTGATAAATGACGAATCGTGAGAGAATCGAAACTAGAGTTGTTGCAAGGCCAAAAAAGAGATAGGCTAAGATTTCATTGTTAAAAAATTTTTGAATACGAATTTTCATGATTTTAGTATAGCATAAAGCAGGCTATTATGCTATACTAGTAAGGTTGAATGAGTCAACCCTTGGTGCTTAGCTTCTTTCACCAAGCATATTATACGCGGGTAACCGCCAAAGGAGAAAAGATGAAAAAATTAACTATTCGTGATGTTGCAGATATTGCAATTGTTGCTGCTATCTATGTCGTTTTGACTGTCACACCGCCCCTAAATGCCATCAGCTATGGTGCTTATCAGTTCCGTATTTCAGAAATGATGAACTTTATGGCTTTTTACAATCCTAAGTACATCATCGGAGTTACCATCGGTTGTATGATTGCTAATTTCTTTAGCTTCGGACTGCTAGATGTCTTTGTTGGTGGTGGATCAACCCTAGTATTCCTCAGTCTAGGTGTTTGGCTTTTTGCAAAATACAGCAAAGATTACCTCTTTAATGGATTAATTCGAAAAGATCATTTCTTCTTCTCAATCCTCTTTTCAATTTCCATGTTTACAATTGCTGCAGAATTGAATATCGTAGCGCAATTACCATTCTTCCTTACTTGGTTCACAACAGGAATTGGTGAATTTGCCTCATTGATTATTGGAGCGATTATTATCGGTAAAATTGGTCGTCGAATTGATTTAAGCAAATAGAAGAAGACAAGCTAGGTAGCCGTAGCCTTTACCTGGCTTTTTCTTATAGAAAATTTCTAAGGAAACTTGACAAGTTTTTCTGATTATAGTATACTTCTTAAGTAAGCTGATTTAGCTCAGTTGGCAGAGCGCATCCATGGTAAGGATGAGGTCGCCGGTTCAATCCCGGCAATTAGCATGAAATTTACAGGGAAACTCTTGAACACAAGAGTTTTTTCTTATGCTCGCGAGAAAAATTTCTTATTGACAAAACCACTTATTTCTAGTAATATAATAGATGCGATGAGTCGATAGGTTGTCTTCGGACTACTATTGAGCATAAGGAGGTCATAACGCAGGAGCGGACCTTGATGAGTTGTGTGAACCTGCTCATCACATGAAGATGCCTCTTAGTCCCTGGTCTAGCGACTGGGGATTTTTATTTTCCAAAAAATGATGAAAAAGCTTTGCAATTCATGGAAAAAGTAGTATAATACATCTATTATAGAAATTTTTAGAAAATTCCGAAAGAGGTTATTTATGGGATATACAGTTGCTGTAGTCGGCGCGACAGGTGCTGTCGGTGCTCAGATGATAAAAATGTTGGAAGAATCAACACTTCCAATCGATAAAATCCGTTTACTTGCTTCTGCACGTTCAGCGGGCAAGACTTTGAAATTTAAAGATCAAGATATTACGATTGAAGAAACGACTGAAACTGCTTTTGAGGGAGTTGATATTGCTCTCTTTTCAGCAGGTGGTTCTACATCAGCAAAGTATGCACCATACGCAGTGAAAGCTGGAGCGGTAGTAGTAGATAATACATCTTACTTCCGTCAAAATCCAGACGTTCCATTGGTTGTTCCAGAGGTTAATGCTCATGCACTTGATGCCCACAACGGTATCATTGCCTGCCCTAACTGTTCAACAATTCAAATGATGGTGGCCCTTGAACCCGTTCGTCAAAAATGGGGCTTGGATCGTATCATTGTTTCAACTTACCAAGCAGTTTCAGGTGCTGGTATGGGAGCAATTCTTGAGACACAACGTGAACTTCGTGAAGTGTTGAATGATGGTGTAACTCCACGTGATTTGCATGCGGAAATCTTGCCTTCAGGCGGTGACAAGAAACATTATCCTATCGCCTTCAATGCTCTTCCACAAATTGATGTCTTCACTGACAATGATTACACTTACGAAGAGATGAAGATGACTAAGGAAACTAAGAAAATTATGGAAGATGATAGCATTGCAGTATCTGCAACATGTGTGCGCATTCCAGTCTTGTCAGCTCACTCTGAGTCTGTTTATATCGAAACAAAAGAAGTGGCTCCAATCGAAGAAGTCAAAGCAGCTATCGCAGCCTTCCCAGGCGCTGTCCTTGAAGATGATGTAGCTCATCAAATCTATCCTCAAGCTATCAATGCAGTTGGTTCACGTGATACCTTTGTTGGTCGTATCCGTAAAGACTTGGATGCAGAAAAAGGAATCCACATGTGGGTTGTTTCAGATAACCTTCTCAAAGGTGCTGCTTGGAACTCAGTTCAGATTGCAGAAACTCTTCATGAACGTGGCTTGGTTCGTCCAACAGCTGAATTGAAATTTGAATTAAAATAGTCATATCGTTTAGGAGTTCAGATGAACTCCTTCTTTGAAATAGAGAGGTGTTTTCATGTCTTATCAAGATTTAAAAGAGTGTAAAATCATCACAGCCTTTATTACTCCCTTCCACGAGGACGGTTCCATCAACTTTGATGCTATTCCAGCCTTGATTGAGCATTTATTGGCCCATCATACGGATGGAATTCTTCTCGCAGGGACCACTGCTGAGAGTCCAACCTTGACCCACGATGAGGAGTTGGAACTCTTTGCGGCTGTACAAAAGATTGTCAATGGACGCGTTCCTTTGATTGCGGGTGTGGGTACCAATGATACGCGTGACTCTATTGAGTTTGTCAAAGAAGTAGCGGAATTTGGCGGTTTTGCTGCTGGGCTTGCTATTGTACCATACTATAACAAGCCTTCTCAAGAAGGGATGTATCAGCACTTTAAGGCGATTGCGGATGCTTCGGACCTACCAATTATCATCTATAATATTCCAGGTCGTGTAGTAGTAGAATTGACTCCAGAAACCATGCTTCGCTTAGCGGAACATCCAAATATCATTGGTGTTAAGGAATGTACTAGCCTTGCAAATATGGCTTATTTGATTGAGCACAAACCTGAAGAATTCTTGATCTACACTGGTGAAGATGGAGATGCTTTCCATGCCATGAACCTTGGTGCGGATGGGGTTATTTCTGTTGCCTCTCATACAAATGGGGATGAAATGCACGAGATGTTTACTGCCATTGCGGAAAGTGATATGAAGAAAGCTGCAGCAATTCAGCGTAAATTCATTCCTAAAGTCAATGCCCTCTTCTCTTATCCAAGTCCTGCTCCTGTTAAGGCGGTTCTCAACTATATGGGATTTGAAGCTGGTCCAACTCGATTACCTCTTGTTCCAGCACCGGAAGAAGATGCTAAGCGCATTATCAAGGTTGTTGTAGATGGCGACTACGAAGCAACTAAGGCAACTGTAACAGGTGTCTTAAGACCAGATTACTAATAAGACAATAAAATCCATGACCGCAAGAACGATCATGGATTTTTCTTATTTTCCTAAACAGAATTGGCTAAAGAGTTGGGTAATGAGTTCATCAGGAGCAGCATCTCCAGTGATTTCTCCGAGGATTTCCCAAGTACGAGTCAAATCAACTTGAAGCAAATCAACAGGCATCCCCAGTTCCAGACCTTCATTAACAGCTTGTAGGCTTTCAACAGCCTTCTCAATCAAGGAAATGTGACGGGCATTTGACAAGTAGGTTGCATCTTGCTCAACCAAACCAGCATTTTCAAAGAAGAGGTTGTTGATTCTCTCTTCAATCTTATCAATATTTTGGTTTTTAAGGACTGAAATACGAATAACGTCTTCAGGTAGTTCCGAAGTTTCAATCGCTTCAGGCAGGTCGGTTTTATTAAGAAGAATAATACGGTTTGTATCTTGGCTAATCTCAAGAAGTTGTCTGTCTTGCGCTGTCAGCGGTTCACTGGCATTTAGCACCAGTAGAACTAAGTCAGCTTCCTTGAGGGCTTTTTTCGAACGCTCAACACCTATTTGTTCCACAATGTCATCTGTTTCACGAATACCAGCTGTATCAATCAATTTGAGAGGAACACCGTTGATGTTGACGTATTCTTCAATGACATCACGTGTCGTACCAGCAATATCTGTGACGATAGCCTTGTCCTCACGCAAGAGGTTGTTGAGAAGGCTTGATTTCCCAACGTTTGGACGTCCGATGATAGCTGTTGAAATTCCCTCACGGAGGATTTTACCGCGACGGGCTGTTCTAAGGAGATTGGTTAGCAATTGCTCAAACTCCATAGTCTTCTCACGGACAACAGCAGTAGTGGCTTCCTCAACATCGTCGTACTCAGGATAATCAATATTGACCTCAACTTGGGCAAGTGTATTGAGGATTTCTTGACGGGTATTATTGATAAGATCAGAAAGGGAACCATCTAATTGTTTGACCGCAATGTTCATGGCCTTGTCTGTCTTGGCGCGGATGATGTCCATAACGGCTTCAGCCTGAGTCAAGTCAACACGACCGTTTAGAAAGGCACGTTTGGTAAATTCACCAGGTTCAGCCAATCGAGCTCCTTCACGGATAGCTAGTTGGAGAATTTCATTGGTCACCGCAATCCCACCGTGGGTGTTAATCTCGATAATATCCTCACGAGTGAAGGTCTTTGGAGACTTCATAGCTCCAACCATAACCTCGTCCATGACTTTTCCTGTCTGAGGATCAATAATGTGACCGTAGTTGAGAGTGTGACTGGCAACCTTGTACAAGTCTTTTCCTTTAAAAATCTTTTGCGCAATAGCAAAACTTTCTGTTCCGCTCAGGCGGACAATACCAATAGCCCCTTCACCTAGTGGAGTAGAGATAGCAGCGATGGTATCAAATTCACGTGTAATCATAATGTTTCCTTTAATAAATAGCTCTTTTCTTGGAAATTTTTCCAAGTCTCTTTTCAAATTGTAACAAATTTGAACTATTTCTTCAATGGATGCTACTTGGAGATTGAAAAAGCCTAAGCAATTCTGCTTAAGCTAGCTTATTTGGTGCGCATTTCTCCTTGTGGGAAGTAAGTTCCTTCTGGCATGTCGTTGATGATGACATGAACAGCAGATTGAGGGGCTCCAGTGTTACGGACAACCGCTTCCGTTACTTCCTTAGCAAGAGCCTTCTTTTGCTCGAGCGTGCGTCCTTCAAATAAATCGATGCGTACAAATGGCATAATGGCTTCCTCCACTAGTTTTGATTTCTTCTATTTTACCACATTTTGCCGTTTAAAGCTTAAGAAAATTATGATATACTAGAATGTAGCAAAAATTTAGAAATGGACGTGAAGCAAGAAACATGGCACAGTTGTATTATCGTTATGGGACCATGAACTCAGGTAAGACGATTGAGATTCTCAAAGTGGCCTATAACTACGAGGAGCAGGGAAAAAGTGTTGTGATTATGACTTCAGCTCTGGATACTCGTGATGGTGTTGGCTATGTGTCGAGTCGTATTGGCATGAAACGCCCTGCCATTGCGATTGAGGAAACAACTGATATCTTCGGCTTTATCCGTGACTTACCAGAAACACCTTACTGTGTGCTGGTCGATGAGGCTCAGTTTCTCAAACGTCACCATGTTTACGACCTAGCTCGTGTTGTTGATGAGTTAGACATACCCGTCATGGCTTTTGGTTTGAAAAATGACTTTCGCAATGAACTGTTCGAAGGTTCCAAGTATCTTTTGCTCTTAGCAGACAAGATTGACGAAATCAAGACTATCTGTCAGTATTGTAAGAAAAAGGCAACTATGGTTTTGCGAACACAGGATGGACTGCCCGTTTATGATGGTGAGCAGATCCAGATTGGTGGAAATGAAACCTATATCTCGGTTTGCCGTAAACATTATTTTGCGCCAATGATAACCTCTAACAAGGAGCAAAACTATGACAATTGAACTAAGAGATGTTACAATGAAAAATTATTTTGATGTTTTGAATTTGGATGTCAAGGAATATCAAAAACAATTCATTGCAACCAATGCAATTAGTTTAGCTGAAGCATACGTCTACACTAAAAATGGAGATTTTGTAGCTCCATTGGCAGTTTATGATAATGATGCAATTATAGGTTTTGTGATGATAGCTTATGATAAAAAGATCGGAATTAGTAGTGGAAATTATTTACTATTTCGTTTTATGATTGATAAGAATTTTCAAAATCAAGGATATTTTAAACCAATTATGGATAAAGTACTAGACTATGTTCGGACAGCGCCAGTAGGTTTAAGCAATAAACTTTGGTTGTCTTATGAACCAGAAAATGAACATGCAAGATATTGTTACCTCAGTTATGGATTTAAAGAAACTGGGGAAATATCCGAGAACGAAGTAGTAGCAATCTATGATTTAACAATTGAGAAATAAGGAGAAAAAATGAACATCTATGATCAACTACAAGCTGTAGAAGACCGTTATGAAGAATTAGGAGAGTTGCTCAGTGACCCGGATGTCGTTTCAGACACCAAACGTTTCATGGAGCTCTCAAAAGAAGAGGCTTCTACTCGCGATACGGTAACAGCCTACCGTGAGTACAAACAAGTCCTTCAAAACATCGTTGATGCCGAAGAGATGATTAAGGAATCAGGCGGAGATGCGGACTTGGAAGAAATGGCCAAGCAAGAATTGAAAGACGCTAAGGCTGAAAAAGAAGAATACGAAGAAAAACTAAAAATCTTGCTCCTTCCAAAGGATCCAAACGATGACAAGAACATCATCCTTGAAATCCGTGGAGCGGCTGGCGGAGATGAAGCAGCACTTTTTGCTGGGGATTTGCTAACTATGTACCAAAAGTATGCGGAAGCCCAAGGGTGGCGCTTTGAAGTCATGGAGGCCTCTATGAATGGTGTCGGTGGTTTCAAAGAAGTGGTTGCTATGGTTTCTGGTCAATCTGTATACTCTAAGCTTAAGTACGAATCAGGTGCCCACCGTGTGCAACGTGTTCCTGTGACAGAAAGCCAAGGTCGTGTACATACTTCAACTGCCACAGTGCTTGTCATGCCTGAAGTGGAAGAAGTAGAATACGATATTGATCCAAAAGACCTTCGTGTTGACATCTACCACGCATCAGGTGCTGGTGGACAGAACGTCAATAAGGTTGCGACTGCCGTTCGTATCGTTCACTTGCCAACCAATATCAAGGTTGAGATGCAGGAAGAACGTACCCAGCAGAAAAACCGTGAGAAGGCTATGAAAATCATCCGTGCGCGTGTTGCTGACCACTTTGCTCAGATTGCTCAGGATGAACAAGATGCTGAGCGTAAATCGACAATCGGTACTGGTGACCGTTCAGAACGGATTCGTACTTATAACTTCCCGCAAAACCGTGTCACAGACCACCGTATCGGCTTAACTCTCCAAAAACTAGATACCATCTTGTCTGGTAAATTGGATGAAGTTGTGGATGCCTTGGTTCTTTATGACCAAACACAAAAATTAGAAGAATTAAACAAATAATGAAATTAGCTCAATTATTTTCAGATTTTGAAGAAGAGTTGATAAGACAAGGAGAGGAAGCTGAAAGCCTCTCTTTTGTCTATCGTAGCTTGAAAAATCTATCTTTTACAGATTTCGTTTTTGCCCTCCAGCAGGAAGTGACGGAAGGGGAAGAAGTATTTATAAAAGGAATTTTCCAACAGTTAGCAGCTCATAAACCGGCACAGTATATCATTGGACAGGCAGATTTTTATGGAATGCAGTTAACAGTTGATGAGCGAGTATTGATTCCTCGTCCAGAAACAGAGGAGTTGGTGGAGCTTATCCTGGCTGAAAATCCTGAGACGAATCTTTCAGTTCTGGATATTGGAACAGGTAGTGGAGCTATTGCTCTCGCCTTAGCAAAAAACAGACCAGATTGGTCAGTGACAGCAGCAGATATTTCCCAAGATGCTTTAGATGTAGCTAATGAAAATGCTAAAAATCAAAATCTTCAAATATTTTTAAAAAAATCTGACTGTTTTACAGAAATTTCTGAAAAATATGATATAATTGTTTCCAATCCACCCTATATCTCTCGTGAGGATGAGTCAGAGGTCGGCTTGAATGTTTTGCATTCGGAGCCTCATCTAGCTCTCTTTGCAGACGAGGATGGCCTAGCTATTTACCGTAGAATTGCGGAAGATGTAAAAGACTATCTCAAATATGGTGGTAAGATTTACCTTGAAATTGGATACAAGCAAGGTCAAAGTGTTCCTGAACTTTTTAGGAAGCATCTTCCTGAAAAACGTGTAAGAACACTCAAGGACCAATTTGGTCAAGATAGGATGGTCGTGGTTGATGATGGACAGGATTAGACAAGAGTTGGAAAATGGTGGAGCTGTCGTTCTACCTACAGAGACAGTTTACGGTCTTTTTGCCAAGGCTCTAGACGAAAAAGCAGTTAATCATGTATACCAGATTAAACGTCGTCCCAGAGATAAGGCACTTAATCTCAATGTTGCCTCTTTAGAGGATATCTTGCACTTTTCAAAGAATCAGCCAACTTATCTACAAAAGCTTGTCGAGACCTTTTTACCGGGTCCCTTGACCATTATTCTCGAAGCCAATGACCGAGTTCCCTATTGGGTCAATTCTGGTCTTGAAACTGTGGGATTTCGGATGCCCAGTCATCCTATCACGCTGGATTTGATTCGAGAGACGGGTCCCTTGATTGGACCGTCTGCCAATATTTCAGGTCAGGCAAGTGGAGTAACCTTTGAACAAATTCTGAAGGATTTTGACCAAGAGGTTCTGGGTCTGGAAGACGATGCTTTTTTAACTGGACAGGATTCAACTATCGTGGACTTGTCTGGAGACAAGGTGAAAATCTTACGCCAAGGGGCCATTAAGCGAGAAGATATTCTTGCTCGGTTACCAGAGGTTTCTTTTGAGGAGGAATGAGATGCTCAGAAATTTAAGAGAAACTGATGTGAAAGCTATTTGTGACATTAACCAAGAAGCTTTGGGCTATTCTTTTAGTCCAGAGGACACAGCTAGTCAACTAGCTAGATTATCTCAGGATTCCCATCATTTCCTACTTGCTTATGAGGATGAAGCTAGTCATGCCTTGCTTGGATATGTCCACGCTGAGGTCTATGAATCACTTTATTCTAAGGCAGGATTTAATATTTTAGCCTTAGCAGTTTCACCTCAAGCGCAAGGTCAAGGTATTGGTAAAAGCTTATTACAAGGGTTGGAAGAAGAAGCAAAAAGACGTGGTTATGGGTTTATCCGCTTAAACTCTGCTGATCATCGTCTGGGTGCTCATGCATTTTATGAAAAAGTTGGTTATACTTGTGATAAAATGCAGAAACGGTTTATTCGCATCTTTTAGTTTGATTTTCTAATAAGAAAATTAAACTAATGGACTAGTCACACAATAAAGGAGAAGACCTATGATTTTTGACAAAGATGATTTTAAAGCATACGATGCTGATCTCTGGAATGCTATTGCCAAAGAAGAAGAACGACAACAAAACAACATTGAGTTGATTGCTTCGGAAAACGTAGTTTCCAAGGCTGTTATGGCAGCTCAAGGGTCTATCTTGACGAATAAATACGCCGAAGGTTACCCAGGTCGCCGTTATTATGGTGGAACAGATGTAGTAGATGTGGTAGAAAGTCTAGCTATTGAACGTGCAAAAGAAATTTTCGGCGCTAAATTCGCTAATGTCCAACCACACTCAGGAAGCCAAGCCAACTGTGCGGCTTACATGGCCTTGATTGAGCCGGGTGATACCGTTATGGGGATGGATTTGGCAGCAGGTGGACACTTGACCCACGGAGCTCCAGTTAGCTTCTCAGGTCAAACCTACAACTTTGTTTCTTACAGTGTTGATCCTGAAACGGAACTCTTAGATTTTGATGCTATCTTGAAACAAGCCCAAGAAGTAAAACCAAAATTGATCGTAGCAGGTGCTTCAGCCTATTCTCAAATTATCGACTTTTCAAAATTCCGTGAAATTGCGGACGCTGTTGGGGCTAAACTTATGGTAGATATGGCTCATATCGCTGGTTTGGTTGCTGCTGGTCTACATCCAAGCCCAGTACCATACGCTCATATCACGACAACCACAACCCACAAAACCCTTCGTGGCCCTCGTGGTGGTTTGATTTTGACCAATGATGAAGATTTAGCTAAGAAAATCAATTCAGCTATTTTCCCTGGTATTCAGGGTGGTCCTTTGGAGCACGTTGTGGCAGCTAAAGCTGTTTCCTTCAAAGAAGTTTTGGATCCAGCCTTCAAGGAATACGCTGCTAATGTTATCAAAAACAGTAAGGCTATGGCAGATGTCTTCTTGCAAGACCCTGATTTCCGTATCATTTCTGGCGGGACTGAAAACCACCTCTTCCTAGTGGATGTGACTAAGGTTGTAGAAAACGGAAAAGTTGCTCAAAACTTGCTGGATGAAGTCAATATTACCTTAAATAAAAACTCAATCCCTTACGAAACCTTGTCACCATTCAAGACTAGTGGGATTCGTATCGGAGCAGCAGCTATTACTGCACGTGGATTTGGTGAAGAAGAAAGTCGCAAAGTGGCTGAGCTCATCATTAAAACCCTTAAAAATGCAGAAAATGAAGCTGTCTTAGAAGAAGTGAGAAGTGCAGTCAAAGAATTGACAGATGCCTTCCCATTATACGAGGACTAAAACTTTTATGGATATTTATATTAAGAAAGCCATTATTCACCAGTTCAGTCCGGATGATACCGAGCTGTTCCTAGCGGATAAGCTTCTCAATATTACTCCAAAAATCGAAGAATACCTGCGTAGAAAAATTGAACGTGTGTATTCAGATGAAGCCAAGACTGGGATTTTCGAGGAAGAAAATCCCTTCTTCAATCATATCACAGACGATTTGTTGGAGACATCAGTAACATTGGCTAATCTCTGGAAAGAAGAGTTCAGTATTTCTGAAAACCTCAAGACCAATGACTTGATTTTTGTGCAATTTTCTAAAGAAGGTGTAGAACATTTCGCTTTCTTGCGAATTGCTCTGCGGGAGACCTTGACTCACCTCGGTGGAGAAGTTGATAATCCAATCAAGCTGACTCAGAATAACCTGCCTGGATTTGGAACGGGTGCCGACGAAGCCTTGGTGGTCAATCTTCAGAGCCGCAAGTATCATCTGATTGAAAAACGAATCAAGTACAACGGGACTTTTTTGAACTATTTTTCAGATAATCTTCTTGCTGTCGCTCCTAAGATTTCTCCCAAGAAATCTATCAAAGAACTGGAAAAAACGGCACAGCGCATTGCTGAAACCTTTAACACAGATGATTTTCAATTTCAATCCAAGGTCAAATCAGCGATTTTTAACAATCTGGAAGAAAGTAATGAATTGTCGCCTGAGAAATTGGCCAACGACCTTTTTGACAACAATCTCACTGCACGTCTTAGCTTTATTGACCAAGTCAAAGAAGCCGTACCAGAACCAGTTCAATTTGATGAAATTGATGCTAGTCGCCAATTAAAGAAATTTGAAAATCAAAAACTCTCCTTGTCAAATGGAATTGAGCTCATCGTTCCCAATAACGTCTATCAAGACGCCGAGTCTGTTGAGTTTATCCAAAACGACAATGGAACCTACTCTATCTTAATCAAAAATATCGAGGATATCCAAAGTAAATAATGTTTAAACGAATTCGAAGAGTGCTTGTACTAGCAGTCTTCCTTTTTGCTGG
>JAGZLW010000013.1 GCA_018364455.1 Streptococcus mitis
GACCACCTCCGTAGGGCTCATCGTCTACATGGCGGGCCTTTTCAGCATATTCTCGAAAATTATGATACTGGATATCCAAAAGCCCTTTTTCTCGAGCCTTTCCAACAATTGAGTGCTCCAGTGGAGAAAACATCTCTGGAAAGAGGGTTAAAATATCAATTTTCATCGTCTAACCCTTCTAAAATTTCCACATCGACCCGTTTATTTGGAATATCAACATTGAGAATCACTGGTGGGATATAAGGCAAGAGCAAGTCACGTTTACCTTTTCGCTTGACCACCCAGACATCGTTAGCACCTGGTTGCAGGATTTCCTTGATGGTTCCAATCAAGTTATCACCCTCATAGACTTCCAAACCGATAATCTCGTGATAATAAAATTCACCATCGTCTAGGTCATTCAAATCTTCCTCAGCAACCTTGAGACTGTATCCCTTGTACTTTTCAATAGCGTTGATATGGTACATATCTTTGAATTTAATAATGTCAAAGTTCTTCTGTTTACGGTGACTAGCGATGGTCACTGTTTGAACAAACTGATCTTTTTCATCAAACAAGGCCAGTTCAGCCCCTTTTTTAAACCGTTCTTCTGCAAAATCTGTCACAGACAAGACTCGCATCTCACCCTGCAACCCTTGCGTATTGACGATTTTCCCAACATTAAAGTAGTTCATCTTGTCTCCCGTACTCTCCTTCTTTCCATCTTATTCTGACAATTCTCGAATAATAGCCGCAATTTTTTCCGCTTCGGACCATTGTAAATAATGGTGATTCCCTCCTAAAATGAGTTTAGTATTGGAAGTCCAATATTCTGATTCTCTGTACTCTTTTTCTCTATAAGGCTGACAAAAAACAAATACAGGGATACGATCTGGTATTGATACATCCTCAAAATTTTCCTCAGTAATCTCTCCAGATATCTGAAACTCTGGATTTTGATTTTCCAACTCTAAGCCTTTTCCTTGCATTATTTCCCAGATTTCTTTATTCGTTTCAGGGATAAATGTTGCTTGAGTTAAGTTCTTAAAATAAAGTTCAGGTCCATACTCGTCAATCAGCCTCATCTGCTCTTCCATTTCTGGATAAGGAGTTTCTGAAAAATCAGCAAACATGACGTTTTTAGTTGTCGGTTCAATTGCTACTAAAGCCTGACACTTGATTGGTTTGTTGAGCAATTTGCAAGCTAAAATTCCACTCAAACTATGTACACAAAGTATATATTCAGAAATCTCCAATTCTTCAAGTACTTCATAAACTGCATCTACAAGATTATCCAGATTTTTTCCAGCTTGGTCATGAATCGGACTTCTACCTGTGTTTGGAAAATCAATTGTCAAATAACCAATTGTAGGAGGAAGTTTTTCGATTATAAGTGAAAAATTTTCATAACTTGGTAGCAAGCCTGCTCCATTTAAACAAACTAGCATTTTCTTTTGCTTTTGATAAGTAACAGAGAGACTACCAATTTCTGTAGATACTTCAATCCTCTTCATAAAGAAATCCACTCATTCTATATAATGAATTATTAAAAATCCTTATCCTTTATTTTATCATGTTCCAAAGATTTTCTCAAGTTGGATAAATCTCATCTTACAGAGCTACTACTTCTTCAAAGAATTCACCAATTATCTGATTAAACTCTTCAGGATTGTCATTCATCGGTTGGTGTTTACTATCTGAAATCGTTACTTGACGCGCATTTGGATTTAAGGCAATGATCCCATCGTAGATCATTTTTAGGTGTTTGGGAAAATCATTTTCTCCTCTTACTAATAGCATAGGAGGATTTCCTTGATAACCTTCTATCTCATGGACAGCTAAGAAACCTGTGATTCCAAGGTTCAAAAAAACATCTCTCCCAGTTTCTATAATGGCCGTCTTGACTAATTCTCTTGTGATAGGATTATCTGTACACATTTTTGAGTTCTTATCTGCAATCATCTTCCAAGGAACCGTTTTATACATAAGAGAACTATATTTTATGCGATTTCTCTCTTTATCTGATAGGTAACGATGCTGCCCCCAACTATCTACCATGACCAAGGCTAGAACTCTTTCTGGATGACGATAGGTGTACTCTTGAAGAGGATTTCCTCCCCAAGAATGACCAACCAATATCACCTTATCCAACTGGAAATAGGACAAAATAGCATCTACATCTTGAACAGCACCTTCTAAGTCAGGTAGACCAACTTTCATAGGTGATTCACCCTGTCCTCTAACATTGACAAAGTAGAGGTCAAATCCTTCAAAGGCATCATACTGGTGAGCCCACATCTGACTACGACCACAAGCTCCATGATAAAAAATAATGTGTCCCTTACTTGAGCTTCCAGGACGATGATAAACAGCCAAATCACAATCTACGACAGGTACAATGTGGCGCTCTAACATCTCGTGTTTTCTTTCATAAAAAGCAATAGCTTCAGCTATATCATTTTGCTTCATTATTACACTCTCTCCTCTTTATCCTAGTGTCATTCTTTTTATCTATTTTATCATGCTATATTAAAATCATCATTTTCTAAACTTAAGTTCATTAAAAATTTTGAATTTTCTGCACAACCCTGATTAAGAAAAAGACTGCTAAGCAATCTTTTACTTTTTTCTCATCAGATTCATGCCTAAAATTCCAGCAATAATCAAAGTTGCTCCGATCACATGGTAGCTATAAATTGGTTCGTGGAGGATAAGAGCTCCGGCTACAATAGTCAAAACTGTCCCAAGATTTCCAAAGACACTGACGGTTGATGCTCCAAGTCGAACAATAGCATAGATAGAGAGACTACCAGTAACGATAGAGGCTAAAATTCCCAAATAAAAAATTGAAAGCAAATAAGACACCTGTCCAAGTGGCGCAAAGTAAGCTAATATGTTCCCCTCTAGATAGTGAGAGGTCAGACTCAGTGTATTAAAGGTGACGAAGCCAACAAATATCACAACAGCTGTCATATCCATGGCCCGATAGCGACCTCCTGTGGACTTGCTGAGAATATTGTTTATCGCATTTGCGAGAACAGATCCCAACATCAAAAGAAAGCCAAAGCTAGCAGTCTCAGTACCAAAGTTAGCTCCTTTACTAAGGAAGATGAAAACTACTCCTGCTACGGATAAAATTAAAAAGAACTTTTGCAGCAAGCTTGTCTTTTCCTTGAGAAAGGCCGATGCTAAAAAGAGCGTAAAAATCGGGACAAGAGCCTGTAAAATTCCAGCTTCAGAAGACGATATATACTGTAAAGCAAAGGATTGAAAAATAAAAAAGAGAAGAGGATAGAAAAGACTCATCGGAAGAATAGAAAAAATATCTTTTCTACTTAAACTCACTTTAATAAGTTTGGTTTGATGAAGAACAACCATTACTAAAGCTGCGATTGTATAGCGATGCGCTAAGTTTGTGAGAGGACTGGCATAGCCTAAAGCAATCTTAGTAAATAAAAAAGAAAATCCAATGATGGCTGAAAAGGATAAGGCTGCTAGGTAAGCTTTTGTTTTCTCGTTCATAGACTGTTACTCCTTTTAAAAATAGCTATTCTCAAGATTGATTGACTAGAATTCTTTGAGACTATCTTTCAATTGTAGCATAGTAGAATCCTAGATGCTATTTCTAGGATTGGTTTTTTATGCCTACTTTCACCGTTTATCTAGTTCATTGAGTAAAAAGGAGTCTACGAGTCTAATCTGCATTTCTCGTTCTTGTCTCACAAGCTCTAACTTATCTGCCTCTTGGAGATTCCTTACTTTGATAATATAAACTGCCAGTTTCCTTGCTTTATCTTTCTTATATTTACTAATACCTTCTTTATTAGTAAAAAATCATTTCTTATCGTCTTAGAGGTCCCCCTTCAAAAATCCTTCCAAATCTCGTTCATGTTGGTACTTAATGGCTGCAGTTTTATCTTTCTCAAAGATAGTCTTGGTAAGGTCAATATGATTAATAGCTGCTATTGCGACGATATAGTGAATGATATCAGCCAGTTCTTTTGCTAGTTCCTCGTTAGAATCCTGAACTCCCTCTTTTCTACCAGAACGGCCATTCAAAACCTCAGCTACTTCTCCGACTTCCTCCACTAACTTCATAAAGAGACCTCCCTCAGTCCGAAACTGCTGGTAAAGTTCGAGTAGGTAGTCTTGTAATTGTCTAAACGTTAAATCCTTTATATCCTGCTCCTTGCAAAAAAAGCGAGACATTCGTCCCGCCCTTCTTATTTTTCGTCAATAACGATTCTTACTTTTTTATCTTCAGTTGGGACAGAGTAGACAATCGTTCTTATCGCAGAAATAGTGCGACCCTTACGACCGATTACACGACCCACATCACTTTGATCAAGATCCAAATGATATTCCAAAAATTCTGGTGTATCTTCAATCTTGATAGTTAAGGCATCTGGTTGTGAAATCAAGGGTTTCACAATCGCAATAATGAGATTTTCAATCGTATCCATCTGTCAACCTACTTTAAACTTATTTTGAGAATTTAGAATCGTGGAATTTTTTCAATACACCTTCTTTTGAAAGGATGTTACGTACTGTATCTGAAGGTTGAGCTCCATCAGCCAACCATGCAAGAACGCGGTCTTCTTTCAAAGTTACTTGGTTTTCAGCAACAAGTGGGTTGTAAGTTCCAACTGTTTCGATGAAACGTCCGTCACGTGGTGAACGTGAATCTGCTACGTTGATACGGTAGAAAGGTTTTTTCTTAGAACCCATACGAGTTAAACGGATTTTAACTGCCATTTTTAAAGTCTCTTTTCTTATTTTTTATTTGAGTGAAATAGCTGAGCTATTTAGCACATGTTCTATTATAGCAGATTTCTGGCAGGTGTCAAGAAAAAAACTTGACAGACTATAAAATTTTTAAACCATTTAGAAATTTACTATAATTTTACAGAAAAATCAGAAAGAGAATGTCATGAAAACTATTTTAGAAACGTTTTATAAAGACCACCGAGTCAAACCTTATATCTCACCTGAACGTGATTTGGATACCTGGCTCCTAAATCCAAAGCCTGTTCCCAAGAGAAATATCAAGGATTTTAAGAATGATATCTACTAATTAATTTATAAAATATGAATGAATAGATTCTAAATAGGGAAATAGTTTAGTTCTGTAAAAATTAACTTCTACATCTACAAAGCTTATTCTGACAGACTTTATAACAGTCTAAGAAAAAAAGTAGAGATTCATACAATATCCAGATTTTTCAAAAATTCTTTATCATCAAATATTGTTAACGAAACTATCAAAACCAAATCCGATGCATTGCTTCAAAGAATTCTTTAGTTGTTTGACTAGCGAGAGCTTTTATTAAAAAATTTTTTCAAATAATTACCACATTGACACATAAAATTCTTGCTTTCTAAATTTAAGTGTGATATATTTATAACATAACATTTAAATGTTATATATTTATAACACAAAAAAGGAGTCTATCATGAAAAAAAGTCAAAAAATGCGTGGCCTCATTGCAATGATTGCCGTAGCTCTCTTTATTGATTTTATTGTTTTATTTGGTTCTAATCTTAGTTGGGGACCCAAGTTAGTTATTACTGGTATTTCAGTGTCAGGTCAAATTGTAGCTATTTGTAGTTGGCTACATAAGAGTCAGAAAGGTAAGGAAAAGATTATTTTTGACTTGTCTGCTAAGCTTTACACGATACTTGTGTTTGCAGCAAGCATTTTTTATACAGTAGGAATTTGGGTTGCGACTCCTAGCGTAAGTTCTGGTATTAGAGAATGGATTTTGGGAATTATCCTCGTTATTGAAGTGATTCTATTTGGTCTTTTCTCTTTAAAAAATGTCAAGGAAACTCCGGACGAACGCTTTTATGCTAATTTAGCAAAGGCAGCTAGCTTGGTGTTTGTTTTTATACTAGGCGCACTGATGATCCTAGCAGTTATCATTGGGTATATGGGGTCTCTCACTCTTTACATGGGACAGATATTTATTAGCATAGCTGCCTTGATTTGCATCTTTGCGGTTGTCTATTTTATCTTGGAACGTAGAGGATAAGCATGGCCAAAGAAAGCAAGATTATTACTAATCTCAAATCTGTTCGTGAGTCCACAGGCATGACCCAGCAGGAGTTAGCCGACCGCATCGGCATGCGACGCGAGACAATTCTGCACTTGGAAAATAATCGTTACAACCCTTCGCTGGAAATGGCTCTTAAAATTGCTCAAGTTTTTAATCTGAAAGTAGAAGACCTCTTTGAACTCAGACAGAAAGAGGAAGCATAATTCTTTTCGAGACCTAGTATTAAGTTCATTGATTCATTAGGAATTGAAGCCAAAAGAAAAAATCCTTTGAAAATGTTCTCTTTTAAAATATAGTAATTCTTTCGAATTAACGTTTACTAATTGTGATGCTTTACGAGCTTTCTTAAGATCTGGTTCCCTAAATACTTTGAGTACACTTATGGCATTGATGCCCCTAAGCAAGCGACTTTCTGGTTGTCTTCCTCTTAAACTGTCTTGTCACTAATATTTGAAATCCACTTCCTTTTAGGGTACAATGGTAGAAATAAATTTTTGAGAGGATCAGAATGAAAAAACTAGCAACCCTTCTTTTACTATCCACTGTAGCCCTAGCTGGATGTAGCAGCATCCAACGTAGTCTGCGTGGTGATGATTATGTGGATTCAAGTCTTGCTGCCGAAGAAAGTTCTAAAGTAGCTGCCCAATCTGCCAAGGAGTTAAACGATGCTTTAACAAACGAAAACGCCTATTTCCCACAACTTTCTAAGGAAGTTGCTGAAGACGAGGCTGAAGTGATTCTACACACAAGTCAAGGAGATATCCGTATCAAACTCTTCCCTAAACTCGCTCCTCTAGCGGTTGAAAACTTCCTCACTCATGCCAAAGAAGGCTACTATAACGGCATTACCTTCCACCGTGTCATTGATGGTTTCATGGTTCAAACTGGAGATCCCAAAGGGGACGGTACAGGAGGTCAGTCCATCTGGCATGACAAGGATAAGACTAAAGACAAGGGAACTGGTTTCAAAAACGAGATTACTCCTTATCTCTATAACATCCGGGGTGCTCTTTCTATGGCTAATACTGGTCAACCAAACACCAATGGCAGCCAGTTCTTTATCAACCAAAATTCTACAGATACCTCTGCTAAACTCCCTACAAGCAAGTATCCAAAGAAAATCATCGAAGCCTATAAAGAAGGGGGAAATCCTAGTCTTGATGGCAAACACCCAGTCTTTGGTCAAGTGATTGACGGTATGGATGTTGTAGATAAGATTGCTAAAGCCGAAAAAGATGAAAAAGACAAGCCAACTACTGCTATCACAATAGATAGCATCGAAGTAGTAAAAGACTACGATTTTAAATCTTAAAAACCAAAAAAATACAGTATCCACATTCGGTACTGTATTTCTTTTACTCTCATTCTTAAGTTAAATTATTAAAATCCCAGATTTGGTCCATCCAGCCTTCATAGAAGTCTGGTTCGTGGCAGACCATAAGGATAGACCCCTTGTATTCTTTGAGAGCACGTTTGAGTTCATCCTTGGCATCCACATCCAAGTGGTTGGTCGGCTCGTCCAGCACTAAAACGTTGTTTTCACGATTCATCAAGAGACAGAAACGCACTTTTGCTTGTTCCCCACCTGACAAGACTTGAATTTGGCTTTCGATATGCTTGGTTGTCAAACCACAACGGGCAAGGGCTGCACGGACTTCTGCTTGGTTGAGGGCCGGAAAGGCATTCCAGACAGCCTCTAGTGGGGTTTGGCGATTACCACCTTCTACTTCCTGTTCAAAATAACCAAGTTCTAGGTAGTCACCGCGTTCAACTTCCCCAGCAATTGGTGGAATAATACCTAAGAGAGATTTTAAGAGAGTTGTTTTCCCGATACCATTGGCACCGATAATAGCAACCTTTTGATTACGTTCAAAGGTAAGATTTAAAGGCTTGGTCAGAGGACGGTCATAACCAATCTGCAAATCCTTGGCTTGGAAGATAAAGCGCCCTGGCGTACGAGCTGGTTTGAAATCAAATGATGGTTTTGGTTTCTCACTTTGCAGTTCGATAATATCCATCTTATCCAATTTCTTCTGACGGGACATGGCCATGTTTCGTGTTGCAACACGCGCTTTGTTTCGAGCCACGAAGTCCTTGAGGTCCGCAATTTCTTTCTGCTGACGTTCGTAGGCTGCCTCTAGCTGAGATTTCTTCATAGCATAGACTTCTTGGAACTGGTAGTAGTCACCAGAATAACGCGTCAGCTGTTGATTTTCCACATGATAGACAATATTGATAACATCATTTAGGAATGGAATATCGTGTGAAATAAGGACAAAGGCATTCTCATAGTTTTGGAGATAGCGCTTGAGCCAGTCAATATGCTCAGCATCCAAGTAGTTGGTCGGCTCGTCCAACAGCAAGATATCAGGCTTTTCAAGGAGAAGTTTTGCCAAAAGCACCTTGGTTCTTTGCCCACCTGACAAAGAGGTTACATCCGTATCCATGCCAAAGTCCATGACACCAAGGGCACGCGCTACTTCGTCAATCTTTGCATCCAAGGTATAGAAATCACGACTCTCCAAACGATCTTGGAGTTCGCCCACTTCTTCCATGAGAGCATCAACATCCGCTCCGTCTTCAGCCATTTCCATATAAAGGTCATTGATACGGGCTTCAGCTTTGAATAGCTCATCAAAGGCTGTACGGAGAACATCACGAACAGATTGGCCTTCAGCAAGAACAGAGTGCTGGTCCAAATAACCAGCAGTCACATATTTTGACCACTCAACCTTTCCTTCGTCTGGCAACATCTTACCAGTCACAATACTCATAAAGGTCGATTTTCCTTCACCATTGGCACCGACCAGACCAATATGTTCTCCCTTGAGGAGACGGAAGGACACATCTTCAAAAATTGCACGGTCACCAAAACCGTGACTCAGGTTTTTAACTTCTAAAATACTCATTTTAATTCCTTATCTTGTTTTTATACTCTTCGAAAATCAAATTCAAACCACGTCAGCTTCACCTTGCCGTACTCAAGTACAGCCTGCGGCTAGCTTCCTAGTTTGCTCTTTGATTTTCATTGAGTATTATGTAATCGTTTATAAAGTAGCCAAGCCAAATAGCCACCCAAGGTATTGGTCCACAAATCATCAATCTCAAAGACACGATTAAAATCAAAGAAAAAGTCCAAGACTAACTGCGTACACTCGATTCCAAGACTCACTAGAAAACTAATAAAAAGGACCTTTTTTGTTTTCCGCAAGTTTGGAAAGAGATAGATAAGTTGAAAGACCAGAGGAAAAAGCAAGAAGACATTGAGGATATTTTGTAGAAAAATCCAACATAATTGTCCTATGTCACTCACCTCACCCAGTTTCCAGAGAGAATTGAAAGGAGTCAAAAGAAAAACCAGGCGTCCAAGATGCTGAATACCTGGAGTTTCCACCCCCACGGGAGATTGTTCTTGAGGAGTAAAGCAAAAATAGACGATACAAATGCTATAGAAAATGACTCCCCAGACCAAAACATGATTATAAGTTTTCTTCATCATTAAGGATTGACTGCTGCGACTGCTTTCTGGCGGTCACGTTTCATTGTATTAGAACGCAATTGTCCACAAGCTGCATCAATATCAGTACCATGCTCTTGACGAACCACGCAGTTAACCCCTTTTTTCTTAAGCGTATCATAGAAGGCCAGGACGCGCTCTTTAGGACTACGGCTATATTGGTCATGCTCACTAACTGGGTTATAAGGAATCAGATTTACATAAGACAATTTCTTGATGTTCTTAAGCAATTCAGCCAATTCCAAGGCTTGTTCTACACCGTCGTTGACTTCATTAAGCATAATATACTCAAATGTTACACGACGATTAGTTGTCTCAATGTAGTACTCAATAGCAGCAAAGAGTTTTTCAATCGGAAAGGCACGGTTAATCTTCATGATGCTTGAACGCAACTCATTGTTAGGTGCGTGAAGGGAAACAGCAAGATTGACCTGAACACCTTCATTAGCAAAATCACGAATTTTATGGGCCAAACCTGAGGTTGAAACCGTAATGTGACGAGCACCGATGGCCATTCCTTTATCATCATTGATAGTACGAACGAAATTCAAGACATTGTTGTAGTTATCAAAAGGCTCACCGATACCCATGACAACGATATGGCTGACGCGTTCATCCTGACCACGCTCATCAAAGTACTTCTGAACCAGCATGATTTGCGCTACGATTTCACCGTTATTGAGGTCACGTTGTTTCTTGATCAAACCAGAGGCACAGAAGGTACAACCGATATTACAGCCGACCTGAGTGGTCACACAGACAGACAAACCATAGTGTTGTCTCATCAACACTGTCTCAATTAACATACCATCAGGCAACTCAAAAAGATATTTGACCGTACCATCAGCAGACTCTTGCACAATACGTTGTTTCAAGGGATTGACTACAAATTGGTCATTAAGCTTAGCAATCAAATCTTTTGAAAGGTTGGTCATTTCTTCAAATGACTGGACACGTTTACGGTAGAGCCATTCCCAGATTTGATCTGCACGGAATTTCTTTTCTCCCTGCTCCAAAACCCATTCCTGCATGGTTTGACGTGTTAAACTATAAATTGACGGTTTCATTTCTTCTCCTTATTCTCTACTCACTTCTGACGAATGACAAAATGACGTTGCCCCTTGTCCTCTTTCTGAGAATGCTGGTCCTTCTGACGACGTCTATTTTTCTTATCTGCATTCGGTTTTCGTTTGGTTTGAACCGGTTTCTTTCCTTTTCTAGAAGGCTGTTCTTCTTCCTTTTTACGCATTTTCTTGTCAAATGATGCTCGCTTAGGGGCTTCATTTTCTAAGACAAAATAGGCACAACCATAACTACAATACTCTAAAAGGTAGTCTTGTAAACGACTGATTTTTTCAAGTTTTTCATCTGTTCGGTCATCCTTGTAAAAACCTCGTAGGCGAAGCTGTTCGTTGCTCCAGTCTCCCACGATATAATCAAACTTGGTTAAGACTTCTGAAAAACGCTGATTAAAAGCCGTCACATCAAAGGCATCCTTGATATTTTCCACCAAGGAAAAAGCTATCCCTTCCGTTTCTACCTTGTCCCCGTGTAAATGGAACTCAGGACCAGGAAACTTGTTATAGTTGTATAATTCAGGTGCAATTTCTTTTCGCATAGATATCCTTTTTTCACGATTACTTAATACTTTATTCTACCATAATTTCTAGCAGTTAGCACGTTTCTCATAAAAATGAAAAAAGTCTGACGATTTTGTCAGACTCGAATCATATAACCTAAAAAAGAGAAGAACAATTCTTCCCTCCAACTATCATTATTTAGCAGCTGCGTACAATTCATCTACTTTGTTCCAGTTGATCACTGAGAAGAAAGCTTTGATGTAGTCAGGACGCACGTTGCGGTATTTCACGTAGTAAGCGTGTTCCCAAACGTCCAAGCCCAAGATTGGTTTTTTACCTTCTGAGATTGGTGTGTCTTGGTTTGCTGTTGAAGTCACTTCAAGTTTACCTTCTTTGTTGACAACCAACCATGCCCATCCTGAACCGAAACGAGTTGTTGCTGCTGCAGTGAAGGCTGCTTGGAATTCTTCAAATGAACCAAATGTTGCATCGATTGCTGCTGCAAGTTCTGCTGATGGAGCTGTTTTTTCAGGAGTCATCAATTCCCAGAAAAGAGCGTGGTTCAAGTGTCCACCACCGTTGTTGATAAGTGCTTGACGGATATCAGCTGGGATAGATTCTACATCAGCAAGCAAGGCTTCAAGGTCTTCACCGATTTCAGGGTGTTTTTCTAGAGCTGCATTAGCATTGTTGACATAAGTTTGATGGTGTTTGTCATGGTGCAAGTGCATTGTTTCCGCATCGATGTATGGTTCCAAAGCGTCGTATGCATATGGAAGATCTGGTAAGATAATAGCCATCTGTAATACCTCTTTTTCTTTCTATATGAAAATGATAACGCAAACATTCACTTTTTTCAAGTTTTTTGCTTATAGATGAAGAAATCACTGAAATACTTTCTAATCATACTCTTCGAAAATCTCTTCAAACCGCGTCAACGTCGCCTTGCCGTAGATATGGTTACTGACTTCGTCAGTCTTATCTACAACCTCAAAACAGTGTTTTGAGCTGACTTCGTCAGTTCTATCCACAACCTCAAAACAGTGTTTTGAGCTGACTTCGTCAGTTCTATCCACAACCTCAAAACAGTGTTTTGAGCTGACTTCGTCAGTTCTATCTACAACCTCAAAGCAGTGCTTTGAGCAACCTGCGGCTAGTTTCCTAGTTTGCTCTTTGATTTTCATTGAGTATAAAACAAGCAAATCAGCAAGAAACCCACGACAAGATAATCCTGACGTGGGTTGTAGTTTCAAAAATAATTTCAATTTACCTGACTAGCAATCTGTAAGAGTGCTTTTTCAAAAAGGAAACTCTTTTCATAAAGACCTGTCTTAATCTGATAGTCTGTCTCAATCAAATAGGAAATAGCTTGCTTCAAAAAGCTCAAGGAAAGTCCTCGTGAATCTCTCAGCGCAAACTTGATTTGATAGGGATTGGGATTGCGTCCGAGAAAACTTCCTAGACTACTTGCAATCTGAGATTCTGCTTGCCCAGACTCCGCCAAAATCTTCACCTGAGTAAAAGTCCGAAATTGTCCTAGCATAACGGCAATCAACTTAATTTCATCTTCACCTTGCAAGGTCAAATCTCTAACCAAGTCACGCGCCTGGTCCATCTTTTTAGTCAGAATAAACTGAGTTAAATCAAAAATATTGTCCTGCAAGGTCTTGGGAATTGCGTTAACAATATCCTCTTCCTCGATAACAGAGTCTTCCTTATAGGATTGTAAAAAGAGCAGATTTTTCTGGATTTCACTAAATTGGAAACCAGACTTGATAAGTAGATTTTCAAAGGATTGCCCCACAAACTGCAGACCTTGTTTCTGGCTCCACTTTTGGAAATACTGGCGCAATTCTTGTTCTTTGGCTTCTACTGCATCAAAGACCTTGGCATCACGCTTAAGTAACTTAACCAATCGTCTTTTGCTATCCAGTTTTCCTTCCGCAAAGATCAACAACTTGGTTGTTGGTGAAGGATTGTCAAAGTATTCCTCAAATGACTTGAGCTCATCATCTGTTAAAAAGCGTTTTTTGGCTGTTGTGATATCAACAAAATGGTCTAATATCACGATTTTCTCATCCGCAAAGAAAGGAAGGCTGACCAACTCCAGTTCCACATCCTTGTAGACCACTTCTTTCATATCAAAGTAGGCAAAGTTGAGATCTGCAGAATCATAACCAATCTGTTTCAATACCTGACTTTTCATCACTTCAAACTGACCCTGGTCTGTCCCTGTAAAAAGGCTCAGGTTAGGTAAATTTGATAAAGTCAACTTCTGACTTTCTTCAATGGCTAGCATCTTCTCTCCTTTCTTCTGACTTTTTAGTTCATTTAATCAATATAGCGCAATTTCCCACGAAAATCTTCTAGGTTCTCGTATCCTTTTTCTTCCATGATTGCTTTCAATTCATTGGTAATGCGGTCAAAAACACCGACGCCTTCTTTATGAAGGGTGGTCCCTACCTGCACCATACTAGCTCCACAGAGGATATGTTCAAAGGCATCACGACCAGTCAACACGCCACCTGTTCCGATGATTTGGACTTGAGGGTTTAATCGTTGATAAAAGGCGTGAACATTAGCTAAAGCAGTCGGTTTGATATACTCCCCACCAATGCCACCAAAACCATTTTTAGGACGGATAACGACAGACTCATCTTCTATATAAAGGCCGTTTCCGATAGAGTTGACGCAGTTGACAAACTTGAGCGGATACTTGTTGAAAATAGCTGCCGCTTGGTCAAAGTGAACAATATCAAAATATGGCGGCAATTTAATTCCCAGAGGTTTGGTAAAGTAGGCAAATACTTCTGCCAAAATCCGGTCTGTTGTCTCAAAATCATAGGCAATCTGAGGTTTACCTGGAACATTTGGACAGGAGAGGTTTAGCTCAGTCAGACCACGAAAATCACTCTCTTGGACTTTTTTCAAGATAGTATGGGTTTCCTCTGGAGACATACCAACTAGAGATAAGAAGAAAGTTCGGTTCTGCTCTTTTTCCTGCAAATCCAAAAGATAGTCCAAATAATAGTCTAAGCCATTATTTGGCAAGCCCATAGAGTTGATAGAACCAAGTGGAACATCTTGGTAACGTGGCTCAGGATTTCCCTGACGAAAGTCCAAGGTCGCAGTCTTTGTGACAAAGGTTCCTGCCGCTGAGTTTTTAACACCCTCTAACTCTGCTATCGTCATACAAGCCACACCTGCTGCATTCATCAAGCAATTGTCAAACTCAAAACCAGCAATTTGTGTTTTCGTTGATACCATGATTCTGATCCTCCAGATTCCTTTTATTGCTAATATTATACCACATTTTCAGATTTTCTCTTTAAGAAAGGCATTCATAAGAAAAACGTTCGTTTTTTATCTACTTTCAAAAAATCCCAAAAACTAAATTGAAAGAATTTTTAGAAAATTTTTGTTTTTTCTCTTTACAGTTAAAAAAAATTCTGCTATAATGACACACATAATTAAATTAGAATTTAAGGAGAACGATATGACATCTGCTAAAGAATATATCCAAAGCGTGTTTGAAACTGTAAAAGCTCGTAACGGGCACGAGGCTGAATTCCTCCAAGCTGTTGAAGAATTTTTCAACACTTTAGAACCTGTATTTGAAAAACACCCTGAGTATATCGAAGAAAATATCTTGGCACGTATTACTGAGCCTGAGCGCGTGATTTCTTTCCGTGTTCCTTGGATTGACCGTAATGGAAAAGTTCAAGTAAACCGTGGTTACCGTGTTCAATTCAACTCAGCTGTTGGACCATACAAAGGCGGACTTCGTTTCCACCCAACTGTAAACCAAGGGATTTTGAAATTCCTCGGATTTGAACAAATCTTTAAAAACGTCTTGACTGGACTTCCTATCGGTGGAGGTAAAGGTGGATCAGACTTCGATCCTAAAGGTAAAACAGATGCTGAAGTGATGCGTTTCTGCCAAAGCTTCATGACTGAATTGCAAAAATACATCGGCCCATCACTTGACGTACCTGCTGGTGATATCGGTGTTGGTGGACGTGAGATTGGTTACCTTTACGGTCAATACAAACGCCTTAACCAATTTGATGCTGGTGTCTTGACTGGTAAACCTCTCGGATTTGGTGGTAGCTTGATTCGTCCAGAAGCAACTGGTTACGGTTTGGTTTACTACACTGAAGAAATGCTCAAAGCTAACGGCAACAGCTTTGCTGGTAAGAAAGTTGTTATTTCAGGTTCTGGTAACGTTGCTCAATACGCTCTTCAAAAAGCGACTGAACTTGGTGCAACTGTTATCTCTGTATCTGACTCAAATGGTTACGTCATCGATGAAAATGGTATCGACTTCGATCTTTTGGTTGATGTTAAAGAAAAACGTCGCGCTCGTTTAACTGAGTATGCAGCTGAGAAAGCAACTGCTACATACCACGAAGGTTCTGTATGGACTTACGCTGGAAACTATGACATCGCTCTTCCATGTGCGACTCAAAACGAAATCAACGGTGAAGCAGCTAAACGTTTGGTTGCTCAAGGCGTTATCTGTGTATCTGAAGGTGCCAACATGCCAAGCGACCTTGATGCCATCAAAGTTTACAAAGAAAATGGTATTTTCTACGGACCTGCTAAAGCTGCCAATGCCGGTGGTGTAGCCGTTTCAGCCCTTGAAATGAGCCAAAACAGTCTTCGTCTCTCATGGACTCGTGAAGAAGTTGATGGCCGTCTCAAAGACATCATGACAAACATCTTTAACACAGCTAAAACAACTGCTGAAACATATGGTCTTGATAAAGACTACCTAGCAGGAGCTAACATTGCTGCCTTTGAAAATGTAGCAAATGCTATGATTTCACAAGGTATTGTTTAAGATTTATTTGCTCAATCCCCGATCGCTCCGATTGGGGATTTTTATGTTGGCTTCAAAAAAACTCACCATTAACAGTGAGTTTTAACATCAGAATTTATTTTACTTTCATTAGGGCAGATGACAAACATTCAACAATCTCATCAACTGCTTTATCTATGTTTATAGTTCCTTCATCATTCAACATCATGGGAATAAGATAAGAAAAACTCAATGCTAAAATGTATCGAACAATTCTTTCATTTGACCAATTTAGAATAAGTCCTTTTTCTTTAAATTGATTCAAAACAGGGCTAATTGGTTCTATTATAGATTGAACAATAATATTTCCCAACTGGATAGAAAGATTTTTATCAATAAAAGAACGCCCCAAGAGAATTTTAACATGCATTTGGTTCTCCTGAATGAAAAAGAGCCTATCTCGAACAATACTTTTTAAAAAGAAGGGAAAAGTTTCTTGATCTACTGTGAATTTTTTTTCTGAGAAATCCGCAATTACTTCTGGAATAACCTGTTCTAGAAAAGTAGATAAAATGGCTTCTAAAATACCTTCCTTTGTTTTAAAGTAACTAAAAACAGTTCCTTCTGACACTCCAGCGCGTTCGGCAATAAGGCTGGACGTTGTATTCTCAAATCCAATTTCTGAGAATAATTTTAAGCTTGATAATAATACTCGGCGTTGTTTCAAGCTCAAGTTGCTAACTTCTAACGTCTGAGCATACTTTTGTTCTAAACTTTCCATCGCTAGCACCTCTCTTCTACTCTCTTACTTTTACGACTTTTTTGCCTCGACTGTGTCCCATTTTCAGACTACGATAGGCTTCTCTAACTGACTTTAGAGAAAAGTCATACACTTGATCAATTTTCAGCTGAACCTTCCCGTCTGAGACCATTTCAGCTAAAGTGCTAAAATCATCATATGTGGAATGTCTCGGACCAGTAAACTGAGCACCTTTTATCATAACATAGGGCGAAGGTACTAATGTCCCAATAGCTGTCCCCTTCAAGCCTAAACTAAAAGCCAATCTAACATAATCAGATCCATAACAATCCAAAAATTTTGTAATAGGCGTTGGACTAGCTGATAGAAGAGCCTTCTTGATATTCTCTTCGTAACTTACTGGTATGGCACCTAAAGACTTCAGATACTCTGCATTTTTCTTACTTGCTATTCCAATCACTGTCGCCCCCTTAGCCACTGCATACTGTACTGCAATACTTCCAATACCTCCTGCTGCAGCTGAAATAATAACAGTATCCCTTGAATTTAAACCGATTCTTCTAAAAGCCCCACCCACAGTTAGAGCAGCTACTCCCATAGTAGCTGCGTGAGTCATGTCGATCATCTCTGGTTTCAATACAATTTCCGATTCATTGACACAAATTTCTGTTGCTAAAGCTCCCCTCTTAGTTACCAAACCAGGATCGCTAATCATTGTTCCAAACACCTTATCTCCTACTGAAAACCTAGTTACTTCATTTCCAACTTCTGTAATAACTCCAGAAAAATCTCTCCCCACACCTCTTGGAAATAAAGATGATTTAGATTCAAACCAACGACTTGGTTTCCTTAATTTCGTTATAAAAGATAGAAATCGAAGGGGTTTCGCTCCCTCAAAAGTTTTATAATCAATAGGATTTAAACCAACAGCATGAACTTCTACTCTCACCTGATTTACATCCAAGACTGTAGAGTCGATCTTCAGCAAATCCAAGACCTCTTCGTTACCGAAACGACTGTACTCTATTGCTTCAACAACCATTTTCTTTACTCCTTAATTTCACAAAAATTGAGTGAACACTCATTTTTATAAATTATACTCTTAATTTGTAAGAAAATCAATATTATCGTTTGATAATGATTTATGACATGATACAAATATCCATCATTTCAATTTTCCAATATGATTCTTTCAATCTAACTCTTCTCACTTTTCAAGATAACTTCCCCTTTTTTGCCCCCTGCTAGACAAAAAGAAAAACCGCTACTCCTAAGAATAGCGGTTTAATCATGTTTTTAAGCTACTAATGTAGTCGCTCTATTATTTAAGAGTAACTGAAGCTCCAGCTTCTTCCAATTTAGCTTTGATTTCTTCAGCTTCTGCAGTTGCAACGCCTTCTTTAACAAGTGCTGGTGCACCGTCAACAAGTTCTTTAGCTTCTTTAAGACCAAGACCTGTGATTTCACGTACAACTTTGATAACGCCAACTTTTTTGTCGCCTGCAGATGTCAATTCAACGTCGAATGAATCTTTAGCAGCACCAGCGTCAGCAGCACCAGCTGCAGCAACAGCTACAGGAGCAGCTGCAGTTACACCAAATTCTTCTTCGATAGCTTTTACAAGGTCGTTCAATTCAAGGATTGAAGCTTCTTTAATTTCAGCAATAATGTTTTCAATGTTCAATGCCATTGTTATTTCCTCCAAATAAGTTTTAAATTTTATAATAGTTTTTTCGTAGCTAGGCTACGCTGCGTAGCTTAAGATTAAGCTGCGTCTTCTTTGCTTTCTGCAACCGCTTTGACTGCAAGAGCAACGTTGCGCACTGGCGCTTGAAGTACAGAAAGGAGCATAGAAAGAAGTCCTTCGCGGTTTGGAAGAGTTGCAAGTGCAAGAATCTCTTCTTTAGATGCGACAGCGCCTTCGATTGCACCACCTTTGATTTCAAGTGCTTCAGCGTTTTTAGAAAAGTCGTTCAAGATTTTCGCTGGTGCGATAACATCTTCGTTAGAAAATGCTACTGCAGATGGTCCAACAAATACAGATGCAAGATCTTCAAGACCAGCTTTTTCAGCTGCACGACGCAAGATTGAGTTTTTAATGACTTTGTACTCAACTTCGCTTCCACGAAGCTCACGACGAAGAACTGTATCTTGCTCAACTGTCAAACCACGAGCGTCTACAACGACGATAGATGCAGCAGCTTTCATTTTTTCAGCTACTACGTCAACTAGTTCCGCTTTTTTAGCAATAATTGCTTCACTCATTAGTGTGTTCACCTCCGTTATTATTTTGCTTGGGGAATTTTTCCAAAAGAAAAACGCGCCCAAACCTAGACACGAAAGTACAATACGCTTCTTTTTACATGATACGTTTTGTCCTCGGTAGGATACTTATGAGTCGAGCTCCCCTACTGTCTTAGGCAGTTTTTTCAAACCGTATATAAGTATAGCATAGTTAAAAAAAGAATGCAAGATTTTTGCAAACTTTTTTTAAAATTTTTTGTAATTTTTCTTTTAAAGTTCTACTGTCAGAACTTGACCTTGCTTAACTACTGGTTCTCCGGCAATATAGACATCATCTACATCACTGGACTTGACAGCATAAACTAGGTGAGAGAGCATATTTTCTTGGGGTTGAAGATGGATTTTCCCTTGTGGTTGGATGACCAGAAAATCTGCTTGCTTGCCGACTTCCAAACTTCCTATCTGTTCGTCCATTCCAAGAACCTTAGCACCTTCTATCGTTAGAGCTTTGAGAGCTGTTTCGATAGGGAATTGGCTGGCATCCCCACTTTTCATCTTCTGAAGAAGGGCTGCAGTCCGTCCTTCCTCAAACATATCTAGATTGTTATTGGAAGCAACCGAATCTGTCGCAATTCCCACAGCCACTCCTGCTTTTTGAAGTTGGATGATTGGAGCAATCCCTGATGCCAATTTGAGGTTACTGATAGGATTGTGTGCAATAGACACTTGAGAAGTTGCCAAGCGTTCAATTTCTCTCTCGTTTAGTTCGACCCCATGAGCAAAGACAGACGGATGCTCTAAGTAACCCAGTTCTTCTAAAAAGGCGAGGGGGCGTTTGCCGTATCGTTTCAGGATAATGCCTGACTCCTCCTTGGTCTCCGCCACGTGGATATGGAGAGGAATATTCAACTCTTTTGCCATATCTAAGCTTTCTGCCAGCAAGTCTCTACTACAGCTGTAGGGAGAATGTGGGGCTACCATCACCTTGAAATTTGGATTTTTATATCCTATTATTGTCTCGATAATAGCTCGTGTTCTGCTTATGGTATCATCAGTTGTTTCTGTATCTGAAGAAAAGAGGGTCGGTGAGAAATAACAACGCATCTTGGAAGTTTTCACTGCCTGATAAATCTGCTCAATCTCCACTCCATTGGGATTATACATATCGTTGAAGGTTGTTGTTCCTGACTGGAGCATTTCTGTCAGCGCTTCTTTGACCGCCTTGGTAGTCATGTCTGGAGTAAACTCAGCTTCTGCAGGCCAAATATAGTCATTGAGCCATTCATGGAGATTGCTATCATCTCGAATCCCTCGCAAGCCTGTCATAGCAGAATGGGTGTGACAATTGACCAAACCAGGCATAATCCAGGCGCCCTGATAGTCTATAATCTGCTCAGCTTGCTCTAAAATCTCTGACTTCTCTTGACCAACATAGACGATTTGAGAATCCTTAACTGCTAAGATTCCATCAAGATAAACATGGAAATCTTGATCACAAGTCACGATATTTACATGCTGAAAGACTTTCATTCTAGGTTCCTTTTCTAAAAGACAAGTTAAAGTGAATAATTTTTCTAGCTATTGTAACAAAAAAGTCACCCGAAGGCAACTTTTTTTGTCCATAAGATTTCAAAGTAGAAAGGCTTATTCAGAGCTGAAAGCTGCAGCTTGCTGCATTTGGTAATACTTGCCCTTTCGAGCCATGAGTTCCTGATGGTTCCCATACTCAACAATGTCGCCATCCACCAAGACAAGAATCAAATCCGCGTCCTGAATGGTTGACAAGCGGTGGGCAATGATAAAGCTTGTACGCCCCTTCATGAGTTTTGCAAAGGCATCCTGAATCAGCACTTCTGTCCGCGTATCGATGGAAGAGGTTGCCTCGTCTAAGATAAGAATCTTTGGAATAGCCAGAAAGACTCGGGCTATGGTCAAGAGCTGGGCTTGACCGACAGAGAGAGATTCTCCAGCATTTTCCAACTTGGTATCATAGCCTTGAGGTAACTGTTGGATGAAAAAGTCTGCATTGGCTGCTTTGGCAGCAGCAATCACTTGCTCTCGACTGGCTTCAGGATTGCCAAAGGCAATATTGTCATGAATGGTTCCTTGCTTGAGCCAGGTTTCTTGGAGCACCATGCCAAACTGCTGGCGTAAGGAGGCACGACTATAGTCATAAATGGATTTCCCATCCAGCAAGATATCTCCTGAGTTAATCGGATAAAACCGCATGAGGAGATTGATAAGAGTTGACTTGCCAGCACCTGTCGGACCAACGATGGCTACCTTGCTACCAGCTGGAATATCAATAGATAAATCCTTAATCAAAACCTTTTCAGGATTATAACCAAAAGAGACATGTTTAAAGGAAATAGCTCCCTTAACTTGGTCACTAGTCAACTCTTCCTTACCACTTTCAGCCACCTCAGGACTCTCTAAGACTCCATAAACACGCTCTGCACAAGCTAAAGCACTTTGCAACTCAGCTAGCACTGAAGAAATATCGTTAAAGGGCTTAGTGTACTGTTGGACATAGTTCAAAAAAGTCACTAAGCGTCCAATGGTCAAGGTAGAGCCCATCATGATACGATAAGCTCCCACTCCAGCTAGAAGGGCATAAATGAGTGCATTGACAAATCGAGTCGAAGGATTAACCGTTGATGAATAAAAGATGGCTGACTGAGAATAGCCTGCGTAGTTGTCATTAGCCTCACGCAGTCTTTGAATAAACTCTGCCTGAGCATTAAAGGACTGGATAATGGTCTGCTGGCTAAGCGATTCTTCAATCAACTGAGTCTGAATTCCCCTCGTCTCCGTTTGCTTCTGGAAGAGATGATAGGATCGTTTGGCAATGAAGCGTGAAATCACCATGGATAGTGGAGTCAACAGCAAGACTAAGAGAGTCATGAGGAGATGGATTTGGAGCATGGCTAGAATACTAACCAAAATCATCAAGACGCCAATGAAAAATTGGTTAAAAATCATAGTCAAGCCAGCTGCCAACTGTTCTATGTCCGTGGTTACACGACTGACCATCTCCCCACTTCCTTGTCGATCGACAAAAGCAATCGGTAACCGATGGAGCTTATGGATGATTCGCTCTCGCAAGCCTCTGGTATAAGAGAAAATTAGACGATTATAGAGGAGAGGATTGGCCCATTGAACTAGTGTATTTCCTATGACCACCAATACCATCTGAATGAAAATTTGCCAAAAAACTAGCGAAGACTCAGCCACTAGAACCTGGTCGATGACCTGCCCAATCAGAATAGGTAGGTAGATTGATAAGGCAACCTGGGCAATGGTTCCTAGAAAGGCTAGGAAAAGGAGGAAAGGATGACTTGATAAATCTTTGGCCAAACGTGTGAGTGTTTGATTTGCAGTTTGTCGTCTCATGCTAGTCCTCCTTTCCATGTTGGGATTCATTGATTTCACGATAGACTTGATTAGATTTCATCAAATCCTCGTGCTTGCCGATAGCTAGTAGCTCCCCTTTTTCCAAGAGAAGAATCTGGTCAGCCATCTGTAAAGTCGATGTTCGTTGAGAAATCAAAATTAAGCTCGTATTTGGCAAATTTTCTCGAATAGCTTTCAAGAGCCTAGACTCGGTAATAGTGTCGAGGGCCGAAGTCGCATCATCTAGGATGAGAAACGGAGCCTGGCGCAAGACTGCTCGTGCGATAGACAGCCTTTGTTTTTGACCGCCCGAGAAATTTCGACCTCCTGCCTCAACTAGAGCATCCAAGATTCCTTCCTTTTCACTGACAAAATCCTTTGCTTGCGCAATTTCCAAGGCCTGCCAGAGTTCTTGGTCAGTTACTTCTTGATCTAAACCTAGAGTCAAGTTGGAACGAATGGTTCCTTTAAAGAGTTCGACTTTTTGGGGCACATAGGCAATCCAAGACCGCCACTGCTCAAGATTACGAGGACTAGATCCATCTCGATAAAGGTCAATGCTCCCCTTGTCTGCTGGATAAAGTCCAAGGATGAGTTGCACCAAGCTTGATTTACCAGAACCCGTTCCCCCAATGATACCAAGGATTTGTCCTTGAGTCATATCAAAGGAAATGTCTCTCAGAGAAGGCTGGGCCGCATCAGGATAGGTAAAGGTCAGTTCTTGAACTTGTAAAACCCGCTCGCTGGTATCTTGCTTTTGTTCTAACTCTGAATGGATATCTTCTGGAGCCTCAGCAAAAACTTCCTCGATTCGCTTGGCTGAGATATAGGATTGGTTGAGGGAATTTATCAGCATGGCTAACTTGACCAATTCCACCAAAATCTGTAGTAGATAGTTGATAAGGGCAATGAGAGCACCTTGACTTAGCAATCCTCCTTGAATAGAAATATAGCCCTGCAAGATGATGACGAGGAGAGTTCCATTGACAATCAGATAAGTCAGAGGGGTTAATAAACTAGACCAGAAGCCTGTTTTTTCTTGCAATCTGGCATAAACTTGGTTAAGGGTTTGAAAAATTTGTAACTCTCGTTTTTCTTGGCCAAAAGCACGAATCACTCTCATTCCTTGTAATTGCTGGCGCGTTTCTTGAACCAGTTGGTCCGTTTTCTTTCTAAGACTACTGTAGAGAGGATTAACCAGTCTAGAGAGCCCTACAATAACAATGGTCAAAATGACAACCATGACCAAGAACCAGAAAGTCAGCTCAGCTGAGATTCGATAAGCCATAAAAATGGCACCAAAAACGATAATAGGCGCTCGCAAAAAGAGACGTAGGAATTGATTGATACCAGTCTGAATCTGGTAGGTATCCGAAGTCAAGCGAGTGACCAAGCTAGAAGTGGTCAAACGATCTCTGCTGTCCTTGGGCAAGAAAAGAATATGACGATAGAGATCATCTGTCAGTCCTTTGGCAAATCCAACCGCAGCCTTAGCTGAGTAGAACTGGGCTATTAAGGCCACTACAACACCAATTACTGCAAAGATAAGGAGCAAACCAATCTGCATCCAGAGATGACCTTGATTTTTCTGGGGCAAGGATTGGTCAACAATCCTAGCAATCACCATGGGAACCAAGAGTTCAAAAACAGCTTCTAGTAGCTTGAACAAGGGTGCAAAAATCGATTCCTTGATGTAAGATTTAAAGTAAGATAATAGGTGTTTCATAGATCCCTTCTATTCGTTTTCTAGAAATGAAGAAAGTGGGAAGCACCCACCCTCTCTGATTTATTTGTTTAAGTAAGGCAGTAGATAGCCATATCCTTCCTCTTCCATCTCATCCTTGACCACAAAGCGCAAGGATGCAGAATTAATACAGTAACGGAGGCCACCAAACTCACGCGGTCCATCTGTGAAAACATGACCCAAGTGAGCATTTCCTGACCGAGAACGAACCTCAATTCGCTCCATTCCATGACTGAGATCCTTGTAATAATGAATCAATTCCTTGGAAATCGGACGGCTAAAACTTGGCCAACCACATCCTGAGGCAAACTTATCCTTGGCAAAAAAGAGTGGCTCACCCGTCGTAATATCTACATAAATCCCTTCTTCAAAGGTTTGGTCATAGGCATTGGTAAATGGAGGCTCTGTAGCAGCTTCTTGGGTAACACGATAGGATTCTTCAGATAAACTGCCCTTTAACACCTCTTGACTAGGCTTTTCATAGTTAGAGGCATCAATCAATGGCTTATCAGCATCGGTCACATCGATATGACAGTAACCTGAAGGATTTTTCTTAAGATAGTCTTGGTGGTAATCTTCAGCCAGAATGTAGTGGCGAAGTTTCTCCACCTCTACTGCAATCTTTCGCCCAAGCATGCGCTCCTGCTCCTGCACCACTGTGAAGATAGCTGGCAAGTCTGCTTTATCCTGATAATATATACCGGTCCGATACTGACGTCCACGGTCATTCCCTTGTTGATTGACTGATAATGGATCAATAACACGGAAATAATAAAGTAAAATCTCTCTGAGTGATACTGTCTTCTCATCATAAATCACTTGAACCGTTTCTGCATGGTCTGTTTCCTTGAGCAACTGGTAATTGGTCGTTTCGACTTGTCCATTAGCGTAGCCAACACTGGTTGCTAGCACTCCAGAAATGCGTGAAAAATATTCCTCTAGGCCCCAAAAACAACCACCTGCTAGATAAATTTCTGCCATCTTTATTTCTCCTTTATCAAGTTTTTAGCTAATACTCTTCGAAAATCTCTTCAAACCACGTCAGCTTACATCTGCAACCTCAAAATAGTATTTTGAGCTAACTTCGTCAGTTCTATCCACAACCTCAAAACACTGTTTTGAGCTGACTTCGTCAGTCTTATCTACAACCTCAAAGCGGTGCTTTGAGCAACCTGCGGCTAGCTTCCTAGTTTGCTCTTTGATTTTCATTGAGTATAAACTTATTTTCAAAAAAAGGATAGGAAGCTCTCTAGTCAAGAGTTTCCCCATCCTATCTTCTATTCTTTATTTTGCTTCTACACGGACACCTTGGGTATCAACCTTCAAGTCATGAAGCTTTCCTTTGAAGGGTTGCTTTGCCAATTCTGCCTTAATCGTTGGCATCTTGTCATGAGAAGCCAAGACCATAACTGTCGGCCCAGCACCAGAGAGGTAGGTTGCATAGGCACCATTGTCTTTGGCTACTTGCTTAATCGTCGCAAATTCTCTCACCAAGTCCTGACGATAGCGTTCATGGAAGAGGTCTCCCTCGATTGCTTGCCCAGCTGTCACCATGTCTCCTGCCAACAAGGCCGCAACCGCCACATTGGCGATAGAACTAGCTGCAACAGCTTCCTTATAGGACAATTTCTTAGGCAAGACACCACGGCTGTCTCGAGTACGCAATTCATAGTTTGGAATGTAGGCTAGGAAATCACACTCTGGGAAGTCTGCTACAATAGCAGAAACTTGTCCATCAACAGAGCTTGCAATAACGAGATTACCATAAATGGCTGGAGCCACATTATCAGGGTGTCCTTCAATCTTAGTCGCTAACTGCAATTTTTCATGGTCTGACAAGTTGAGTTGGCCCAATTGGTTGGCTAGTTCAATCCCAGCAACAATAACCGAGCTGGAAGAACCCAAACCACGCGCCAAGGGAACATCACTAGTCATTTTCAAACGTCTTGGTTGCAAGTCTGGTACAATTTGCAAGGCAATTTTTAGTAAGAGATTACGCTCATCATGTGGAATCCATTTGCCAATCTGGTGTTCAATCAACCACTCATCTCGTTCTTCACAGACCTCGATTTGAAGGTACTTGGTTACAGCTACACCGACCGAGTCAAAACCTGGCCCGATATTGGCACTGGTTGCAGGTACAATAATCTTCATCTTATTCTCCTAGCACCTTGAAGGTATTCAAGAGGTCGAATTCTGAAACCTTCTTCAATTCAGCTGAGACATTTTCAAGTTGAGATTTATTAATCTTGTGTGTGATGATGACAACACGCGCCTTGTCACCATCTTTTCCATCTTGGAGAATTTGCTTGAAGGAAATATCTTGGGCATTAAAGATTTCAGCCAATTTCAAGACCTGACCTTTTGAGTCTGGAGCCAAGATTGAGAAGTAGTAGTTTGCCTTAACATCCTCAGGATTTGCCAAGACCAAGTCACGGCTGTATTCGTTGAAGTCTTTACCGATGGTTCCATCATTCAGGCGACGAACGATACGGACAATGTCCGCCACAACACTTGTTGCAGTTGGTTTTTGACCAGCACCTGGTCCGTAGTACATAGACTCACCAATACCGATAGATTCTACAAAAACAGCGTTCATTACGCCATTCACACTAGCAAGTGGATGCGCTTTAGGAAGGAAGGTTGGAGTCACTTCCGCAGCAATACCTGAAGGAGTTTCTTCGATAGAACCAACCAATTTCACTACATAGCCAAGTTCTTGGGCTACAGCTACATCTTCTGGTGTGATGTTACGAATTCCCTTATGAGCCACATCGTCAAAGGCAACCTTCATACCAAAGGCAAATTGGCTCAAAATAACCATCTTGTAGGCTGCATCAATCCCATCCACGTCATTTGTCGGGTCGCTTTCTGCAAAACCAAGTCTTTGCGCTTCTGCAAGAGCATCATCGTAAGACCATCCTTCTTCCACCATCTTGGTCATCATGAAGTTAGAAGTTCCATTGACTACTCCAAGCACGCGCGTGATTTTATCAGAAGCCAAGGAATTTGCTAGAGTGCGAAGAATTGGAATCCCACCAGCTACTGCTGCTTCGTAGTAAAGTGCTACCTTGTTAGCTTTAGCAATTTCTAACAATTCTGCACCATGGACAGCCAAAAGATCCTTATTAGCAGTAACAACGTGTTTCCCAGCTTCCAAGGCACGAGTGATAAAGGTTTTAGCTGGTTCGATACGTCCCATCAATTCCACTACGATTGTAATGTCTTGATCTGACAAAATATCATCCACATTGGTTACAAAGTTAAAGTCATTCCCTGCTGCAAGCAAGCGATTCTTCTCATCTTCATCCTTGACCAATACCTTGGCAACTTCAATCTCTGAATGTGCTGATTGATTGATTTTTTCTCCATTTTCCTTTAGGAGGAAAGGCACACCACTTGCAACGGTACCAAATCCTAGTAAAGCAATTTTAACTGTCATGTTTGTCTCCTCGAAATTTTCTATTATAGCCATTATAACAGAATTTTATGAAAATTCCTATTATAGTAAATCACTATTTCAATCTAGAAAAGAAAAAACGAATCTGATGATTCGCTCTTCTTAAAATCTAGAAATAGCTTTCCAGAAATGATTATCCAATCTTTTGTAGATTGAGCACTGCATCGTGATTCATCAAGACTTGACCATACTCCTGCAAGACTGAACGACTGATATCACTATCGTCCGCAAACTCGCGCATACGGGCCAACAGCCAAGCTGGATATGGACTTGGATGATTTTCAATATCCACTAAAATGGTCAAATAATAGCGCTCATTCATCTTGTAGAGTTCAGAAGTTTCCATCTCAAAAGTCACTGTCTTAGCAAAAGCAACCAAGTCAGCCAATTTTGCAAAAGAAAGGATGTAGTAGATGTAGGGCTCTTTCTTGCTCTCAGCTTCTTGTTCAGCCTGCTCCTGCTCTTCCTCCTTGGCTTCAACCTGCTCTAGAGATTGAATGGCTTCAATATCATCCTTAGTTTTGTCTGCGATGCTTTTCTCCAAGGTTTTGATAAATTCATCTGGCGACATTTGAGCCAATTCTTCCATATCTGGTAAATCCGATAAGTCTTCAAAATCTAGATTTTGGTCAATCTTTGATTTGGTTACAAAAACATCAACCTTATCAGGTTTTGGAGTCACACGGAAGCTCAACATACCTGTATCCAAAAAGCTTTCAGGCATCTCTAACTCATCCAAGATAGCATAAAAGAACTCTTCTGTTTTTTCTTGAGGAACGAGAAAGTCAGCAATCTCCATGCCACGATCCATCAAATCCTCTAAAGACATCGTGATTTTCAAAGTTGTATCACTAATTTGTTTCATTTTCATTGCTAGTAACCTCATACTTTCAGTTCTATCTATTATACTAGATTTTTACGATTTTATCAAAAGAAGGCTCCTCTGTCGGGATAGATTTTCCCTAGGGTAACTTCTGTAGAAGACTCTAATACTCTTCGAAAATCTCTGCAAACCACGTCAGCTTTATCTACAACCTCAAAGCGGTGCTTTGAGCAACCTGCGGCTAGCTTCCTAGTTTGCTTTTTGATTTTCATTGAGTATAAGAGAAAATTTCTGCAAACAAATAGAAAAAGCCTCCAAAATCGGCTCTTGTCCGACTTTGAAGACCTGATACATCAGAATGCTTATAATTTAAAGGTTGCTACACCGAGGATAGAACGATTTAAGTTTCTGAGAATTTGAAGACTTTGCTCAAATTTCTTATAACGAGTCACTCCGTACTCTTCAACAAGAAGGACTGTATCTCTTTCCAAAAGCGATGGCACATCTTGTAAATCGACAAAATGCATTCCTTTTAAAGACTCTTGATTTTGTTTCAATTTATCTAGGATAGCTTTGTTTGAGCTAACGATTGTTAATTCTTGTCCAGCATTTTTGTATGACAAGACATCTGCTAGGTTGGCAATTGTTGTGATCTCTGTTACAAAATCAATTTGATATTGAGAAAAATCACCTGCTCTATTGATTGTTGGGTTAAAGAGATAAACCAATACATTTCCCATCACAACCAAAATCACACAGATCACTCCAATAACAGCTAAACGGAGAATCAAGTTTTTCACATTTAATCCAAGTGCTGTCTCACCGTTTGCATTCAATTCTTTAGAGTTGATGGTTTCCAATTTTTCAATTTTCACATTTGCATAAGTGTGTTTAAATTTCTCAATCAATCCATCAATTTTTCGCTCTAACAAGTCATTGACATCTTTACTTGGTGTCAAAATTTTCACACCAACCCCTGCATCGTCAATCATATAGTAGACGGTCAATTTTTTCCACCAATAGTCATTCGTTGAATTTTTCAAGGTTGTTTCTGTCGTATCCAATTCACTGGCAATTTTTTTCAACTCACTAGAATCTACATCATTGAAAAGATAAGCTCCATTCAAATTCCCATCAATCAATTTCCCGTAGAAATCACTATAACCACCAATTTGATGATTCAAAATCGTTTTGGCTGAATCTTCTGGAGGAGTAATTTTATAGCTAAGATAAGTTGAATAACTTGTTGTGTCTTTGACAGTATTTTTATTCTTAACTGCTTTAATTGTAAATGGTACAGCAATAAGAGCAAATAAAGCGATGAGAGCTAAAATATTTACTTTTCGTTTTTTGTAAAGATTTGCAAACAAATCAGCTACTGAATAATGTTCAAACATGATTTTTTTCTCCTTTGTTTAGTAGATACTGGTTTTCTTTTGTAAGTATTTTTGCTACAAATATAATCACAAGAACAATTCCCCAGAATTGCATTGTAAATAAATTGAAGAAACTTTCTGAAAAGCTACTTCTAGGCATAAAGAATAGATTATTCAAGATGAGTAGGGACAATGCAAATAGGATTGTTCTAGAGCGATAGGCTACTTGCAACATGGCTATAAATAACATACCTAGCAAGAGACTAAGTAGAAAGACTCCTATCATACCATAGTCTGTATACAACTCCATGATATAACTACTTCCGATACCATGTCCTTTCAAATATTCCTTGTTCAAAACAAGATAGGATAGATTGTGAGCATAACTATTACTATCAATAGCCAATTCCACACTATTGGTGGTATGCTCAAAGGCTTTTCCTCCGAAAATAGCCCCCAAACTTCCCCTTGCAAAATAATCAAGAACAGGACCAAAAGTAAAATTACGGAAATCTCGGTAAGGTAGACTACTGTTAAATAGAAAACCTCGAGCCAAGACACCAAAACTAGTCCCTTGTTTATAGATAAAGTCAAGTAAGATATCCCAGAAACCTGTATGGGAAACTTGGACATTATCCCGTACATAATTGAGCACTCCCATCGCTAACATGAGAATAGGAGAACCTACAAAAATCGCTAACTTTTCTTTAAACCCAATCCATTTTCCCTTTTCAGTTTGCTCTCTCATAAAGTAATAAACAAAAGCAAATAAAATACTTAAAATAAAGGGATTTCGTGTCCCGATTGCCAAATGAATGGTATTAGCTGCAATGAAGGATACTAACACTGCTGTTGCCTGCCATTTCTTTGGTTTGGTTGCCAGGTACATACACATTGCATAGACCGTAAAGGTAGACAAGATGTAGGTAATATAAGGCAGTTTACTTTCAAAATTTGCATAGTAGGCATAGTAGGAAGTCTGCAAGCGATACAGGAGTCGTTCAAATAATCTAATGAAATAGAAAGGATAGGTTAGAAGAAAAACTCCTAGTGATACAAAGCGTAACCGCTTGATATAAATCTCTTTTAGAGGATTTCCTATCTTTGGTACTTTTATTTTCTTCCTAGCTATGAAGTAACGAGCCAGGACGCCTCCTGCGGTCAATCCCAATATCGAAACCATGACGACTATAAAGGCAAAGCGATAGGCTATGGGATGATAGGTATCCAAAGCTCCATCCCTAAAGTAATCAATGGTTGGCCTTGATACCAGAAAGACAAAAATGGTTAAATAGAAAATAAAATGGATTAAGTAATACTTGATATCATTCCAACAAGCAATTAAGCTACTAACCAACAAGAACAATAAAGTAGAAAGCAAGCTAACATTGTTATTATTAAACAGATACACAATTCCACTTACTAGCGTCAAGGCATAGCTGACTATGGTCAAACTAAATAATAATCGTTTTCCATCAATCACTTGCTCACCCCCGTTCTAATGTAATTTTTTAGATTTTTCAATATTTTTCAGTAATAAGAATCGGTATAAGGAAATGTTTATGAATAGAGCCAAAGCACTAATTCTTCTCCCCTTACGGAAAATTGGATTCCTAGCAATAGCAAAGGCATGGCTTTTTAAAAAACGATGAATCTGAGAATAGGCTTCAAATTGTTTATACTGATCATCTAGTAACATCTTATCTAGAATAAAGAAATTGGCATAGGCCAATCTGAAAAAAGCAACCTCTTTCAAGTCAGGATAGTTTTTCACAACTTCATTGTAAAACTTTTGATAGATATCAATATAGGCTAAATCCTTCTCTGCATAGGGTTTAGTCGTAATACTATCCCCTCTATGGAAATAGTAATAATAGGGTTTGGTATTAACAACGTACTTCTTAGCCAACTTGATTAAATCAAAATGATAATAAGCATCTTCATAAATCAATCCCTTAGGAAAGGATAGGGCAGTTGCAATCTGTCTCTTGATTAACTTATTGCAAATCGTTCCAGGGATTTTTTCACCTATGAGGTATTCCCTTAAAAATGTTTGAGAATCACAGACAAAATAGTCATCCTGATTGGCTGATTGTGGACTTTCATCATTAGCATAGACATTCATGACACCACAGCTCGAAACATCGGCATCTTCTTGAATTATTTGCTCATATAAGCTCTGAATCATTTCTGGATGGATATAATCATCTGAGTCAATAAAAATCAGATAATCTCCGTGAGCCTGCTTCATTCCATCGTTTCGTGCTTGCGACAAACCTTCATTCTTTTTATGAAGCACTGACACCCTATCATCTTGTTCAGCGATTGCATCACACAAGCGACCACTTTCATCTGTTGCACCATCATCAACAAGAATGATTTCCAGATTCTGATAGGTCTGCTTCTGAATGGAAGCTATCGATTTTTCTAGGTACTGCGCCACATTATAGACTGGCACAATGACACTAATTAATGCAGTTTCCATGCTACTCCTCTAATAGTTTTTCTACTTGTTCGATTTGTTTGGCAATTGTAAATTGTTGAACAAATTGGCTAGCCTCATTGACATCGAAGTTTGAAGCAGAAGTCATGTAGTTCGAAATTGCCTGAGCTGCCTCTTGATTGCTCTCAATGATTTGTCCAAATCTTCCTTCTTGGGATAATTCCTCAGCCCCTCCAACATCCGTAGAGACAAAAGGGATTCCAAGGCTCAAAGATTCCACATAAACACCAGGAAAACCTTCTTGCTTAGACATAGACAAGAGAACTTTCATCTGAGATAAATACTGATAAGGATTTTTTTGATAACCAAGGAAATGTACATAGTCCTCAAGCCCATACTCTTTGACGCGTTTTTTCAGTTCCTCTTCCATATCCCCAGCCCCGATAAAATAGAGATGATAGTTTTTTCCCTCTTGGTGTAATAATCGTATCACTTCCACCACACGGTCAGAACCCTTATTTTCCTCAATCCGTCCGATAGTACAGATACTTTGAGGCGCAATCTCGATATCGATCTTCTCTTGAGATTTTTCTAAAATAGTCTTAAAGTCATATCCATTGTAAACTGTCCGTAATTTCGAAGCATAGTCTGGATAGACTTCCTTGATAGAATTGCTGGTCTTTTTTGAAATCCCTACAATGGTATCCGCAGCATCCAACTGGCGTCTATGTGATTCTCTTTTTGAACTATCCTTAAGAAATTCTTCGATACTTCCATGAATCCAAGAGATCTTCTTGACTTCTCTTCTTTTAGAGAACAAAAGTGGAGGATTCATAATGGTAAAGGAAACTTCAACATCATAGTCATCTTTCACCAGTAAGCGACGTGTCAATCTTGGAAAATAAATTCTCATTCTCCACAAAAAAGCTCGTAACCATCTAGCTTGGCGGTAATCTTGAAGGGATTTTAAAATGCCTACATGCTGGGGAACAGATTCGTATCCCTTGTCAAAGTGCTCCATTTCAAGAATATCAATATCATACTTTTCTGGATCCAGATTTGAAACAATGGTAGACAGAATCTTTTCTGCACCGCCTCCGAGAGAAAAAGACCACATAAAAAATAAGATTTTTTTCTTAGCCACCATATTCTCCCTTGTATTCTGTATAAGACTTATCCATATCAGCGATGACAGCATCATGATGCGGTAGCTGCTTGTCTGCTGGCGGAGGAGTCATATAATCGCCAAAAGCTGTGCTGAGATAGGCATCGTAGCCAACTGGAATAGGCATCTCTGTTCCTTCAAATGGCAAGAAGAGATTATCTTCAAAGGATGCGATTAGGTACTTGTTTCTCATATAGCCAGGACCTGAGCATAGTTCCGTGATTCCATCGCTCTCAGCCAGACTATATTTGGTCATTTCTTTCTCAGCTTTTTTCCAAATGCGATAACGGAGAGATTTTGGAGTCAACCCCAGTAAAATACGGCTTCCCCACTTCATAAGTGCGCCATGTTTTTCTGGAATAGTTTGCGCACAAAAGAGTGAATAAATCAAGGCCCAACGAACCTGTTTCTTCCGCTCAGCTGGATTTTTCGGATAATAATCCAAAGGCAAGACATCTAAGGCCAAACCATGTGGTAAATTCAAATCCTGCTGATAAGGCTTAATACAGGTAGTTTCCTTGTCACGAATGGTAATAAAAAGATTGCGGTCAACAAAATCCTTGTTACTCTTTGACAAGAAATAACGCTCATCTGCATAACGAGGCCATAATTCTGCTAATTTCTCATAATCTTTACGAGGCATAAAAAAGTCTAGGTCGTCATCCCAAGGAATAAAACCCTTGTTTCGAAGGGTACCAATAGCACCTCCTCCACAGAGATAACAAAGTAAATCATGTTCCTTGCAAAAGGCAACAAAATATTCAGCCATCTCCAGACTTCGAGCCTGAATTGCTTTTAAATCAGTCATATTGTTCATTATTCTTTCTATCGTATCGTTCCATTATACCACAAATAAGGGATGAAAATCTATTGCAGACTGTAAAAAAATCAAAGCCTGACTGCTAGATAAATAGCTATCAAACTTTGATTTTTCTGTCTTATCTTATCTCAAACCCATCTGAGACAATTTATTCTGATATTTGTTTTGATCGACAAGCAAGCCCAAACCTCCATAAACATCATAGGCATCTACCCAGTCACCCAGTTCTGGAATCGTCAATTTTTCAATACCATTTTGAACTCCGTCTAGGAAAGACAAGCCATTTGTTAACAGGAAGGTATAAGGAACATTCGTTGAGGTCATTGCGAATACCTTGCCAAGTGCCTCTGAGCCTGTAAAGAGCTTGGTTGGATCTTTGATTTGCTGAAGAACTGCTGTCAGTACTTGTTGCTGTCTTTTGGTACGGCCGTAATCCGCCTCATCATCATCACGGAAACGAGCATAATTGAGCAAGGTCGAGCCATTCATCTGCTGTTTTCCGACTTTGATGGTTTGGGTTGGAGACTCAGTCTCAGTAGCGTGTAAATCATCTCCGACTGTAGCTTCTGTTAGTTGGCGCCCATTCAATGTTGAAAATTGAGCATCAATCGTCACCCCATCAGGGAAAAGTGTGTCAATCGCTGTAGCAAAGGCCTGAAAATCGACCAAGGCATAGTACTTAATGTCCAAATCAAAATTATCTTTCAAAACTTGACGAACCATTTCTGCCCCTTTTTGCCCCTCTTGTTCTCCTAACTCATAGGCTACGTTTAACTTGTTATCCGTCTGTTTTCTACCGTTAATCACTTGACTGTAACCGTCTATATAAACCAAATTGTCACGCATGAAGCTGACCAGCTTAATTTTCTTATCCGAACCGCCAACATTTAATACCATAATAGAGTCCGTTCGCGTCTCAGCACTATTTTGACCAATTCGCCCATCTGTACCCATGATCAAAATATTAACTCCATCTCTGGTATCTTGACCATTAAAAACTTCTACTTGAGCTGCCCTGGCATTGGCAATTTTATCTGGATTAGCATTGGTGTAACCTTTTAAAAACATAAAAATCATACCCAATGCTAGACAAGCTAAGATAGCCAGTAAGCCTGCGAAAATGCGCCCCCACCGTAGCTTCCGCTTTTTAGTTTTTTTCTTTGGAAGAGAATTGATTTTCTGGTATCTCTCAGAACGACTACGGCTATTATAAGAAGGCATCGAAGTGTTAGCACTTGTCTTTCTATAATCCTCTGTCAATTCCTGACTTTCTGAGGGAGCATCACTACTTGCCTTATTTAATTTGTCTTGCAAGTAAGCAAACTCTTTTTTTTCTCGCTCATTGAGGTAATGAATATTCTTAAAAAGATAGTCATAACGCAACTGCTCATGATGGCTTAAGGGATTTTCTTTACTCATCTTCTCTCCTTTCCATGGTCTGATATTGGATAAATAGGATAGGCACCCAGAATTTTATACTGGATTCCAATAGCTTCTAATTCTTTTTGGGCAAAGTGAACCAAGTCCTTATCAGTATAGTCCACATCGATAATGAAAAAGTATTCGCCTAGCGCTGTCTTGAGTGGACGACTTTCAATTTTTGTTAAGTCAATTCCTCTCCAAGCAAAGGTCGACAGGGCCTTATAAAGTGCACCTGGAAGGTTGTCAGGTAAGGTCAAGGCCAAAGTCATTTTCTCAGTTTGTGCTTGCAAGGGAATACTAGGCTTTTCAGCTCCCAAAACCCAGAAACGTGTAAAATTAGCTTCCATTTCCTGAATATCCTCAGCAATCAGTTCCAAGCCATATTCTTCTGCAGAACTTCTTGGTGCAATGGCTGCATAAGGCTGGTCTGGATGTTCGGAAATAAAGCGGGCCGCATAGGCTGTGCTAGCAGTCACCTCTATTTGAGCCTCTGGATACTGTTCATCGATGAATTTCTTTCCTTGAGCCAAGGCCTGTGGATGTGAAAAAATCTTTTCAATCTTAGTATGACCTGGAACCACCATCAACTGCTGATGAATAGGCTGAACGATTTCTGCCACTGCTTGAATGCGAGCCTGATGAAAAAGGTAGTCCAAGGTTTCATGAACACTACCCTCGATAGAATTTTCAACTGGCACCACAGAATAGTCCACCAAGCCTTGCTCATAGGCCTTGATGACATCTGTAATGTTGGCAAAGGCCTGCAGTTCCTCATGAGGAAAAGCTGTCTGAACAACATGGTGTGAAAATGATCCCTTGGGACCTAGATAAGCAATTTTCATCTCAGTTCCTCTATAATTTCCTCTGGACTTAGCTTGGTCACATCCAAAACCCGACTGGCTACTTCCTCATACCAAGCCTGTCTCTCTTGGAAAATTGTTGCTAGTTCTTCCTTGCTATTATTTAGAAAAAGCGGACGCTGATTGTCCTTATCAGCTGCGATACGGTGGTAGAGGGTTTCAAAATCTGCTTTCAGGTAGATGTTATCTGTATTAGTCTTGAGTAAGTCACGATTTCTCTGAGAAATAACCACTCCTCCACCAGTTGACACGACTTGGTCTCTTTGTAGTAAATCAGCTAGGACTTCTGATTCTAGCTGACGAAAGGCCGCTTCTCCCTTTTCAGCGAAAAAATTCGCAATGGACATACCTAAACGCTTCTCAATCAAGGCATCCATATCGACGTAATCTGGGTCCAATTCTCTTGCAATAGTGGACTTGCCAGCCCCCATAAAGCCTAATAACACCTTAGCCATGAATCAAGCTCTCCAAATCATCAAAGAAGCTAGGATAGCTGGTATTGATAGCTTCTGCACGATCAAGCTCCACTTCTCCATCTGCAACCAAGAGGGCTGCGATAGCTGTCATCATGCCGATACGGTGGTCACCAAACGTATTGACTCTAGCACCGTGAAGAGCTGATTTTCCTTTGATAATCATCCCATCTGCCGTAGGAGTAATATCCGCACCCATGCTATTTAAAGCGTCTGCCACAACCTGAATGCGGTCTGTTTCCTTGACTTTAAGTTCCTCAGCATCCTTAATAACTGTTACACCTTGAGCTTGGGTCGCAAGTAGAGCGATAACTGGCAACTCATCAATCAAGCGTGGAATCAAAGCGCCACCAATCTCTGTTCCTTTGAGGTCTGAAGACTCAACAGTTAAGGTAGCAGATTTAGCGACTGGGTCCATTTCAGTAACTTCTAATTTTCCACCCATGGCGCGAATGACATCAATGATACCTGTACGCGTTTCGTTAATACCAACATTCTTCAGCACTAGACGAGAATTTGGAACAATCAAACCTGCTACCAGCCAAAAGGCTGCACTGGAAATATCTCCTGGAACAACCACCTTTTGTCCTGTCAATTTTTGTGGTCCTTGGACTGTGATTTTCTTACCGTCCACACTTAAATGACCACCAAATTGTTGCAGCATATCTTCAGTATGATTACGGGTACACTCTTTTTCGATAATAACAGACTCCCCCTGAGCCTGCAAGGCTGCAAACATCAAGGCTGACTTGACTTGGGCAGAGGCAATTGGCAACTCATACTGAATAGGTCTTAGGTTTTTCGTCCCTTTTAAATGAAGGGGAGGAAGGTCTCGCTCAGTTTGTCCCGAAATGCTGACGCCCATTTTTTTCAGTGGAATCGTCACACGATCCATAGGACGTTTGGAAAGACTGTCATCGCCAAACATCTCTACTTCAAAATCTGCACCAGCAAGGACACCTGAAATCAGGCGAATAGAGGTTCCAGAATTTCCCATATCAAGGGCATTTTGTGGCGCTTTTAAGCCATCCATGCCTACACCTTGAATGGTAATAACCCCATCTTTATCCTCAATCTCAACACCAAGGTCACGAAAAACTTTAATAGTTGAGAGCACGTCCTCGCCCCTTAAAATATCATAAACCTTGGTCTCACCCTCAGCCAAACTTCCAAAGATAATGGAACGGTGGCTGATAGACTTGTCACCTGGAACTCGGATACTGCCATGTAAGTGGCGAATGTTTGTTTTTAGTTTCATACTGGACCTCATACTTGCAATACTTTTACTTATTTTATCATAAAAAGCCAGAAATTCCTTAAAAATTCCTGACTTTAGGATTGTTATTTTCTTATTTTAGCAATTCTGAAACTGGTTCGAAAACAATTTTTTCAATGTCAGAAAGGTAAATGGCCAATTGTTGTTGCTTGGTAAAGAATTCTGATAAGAGGCTATTCCCCTGAATCTGCTTGCCAAAGTTTTCCATCTTCGCTTGGAAGGAAGCATCTGGCATTTGACCTGTCTGCGCTAATCTTTGAATTTCCTCTTGGAAAGCAACATATTCTGTAAAGATTTTGCTCGCCTCAGCATCTGCTGAAATCGCATCTTTAGCTGCTTTAACGGCCTTGTATTCTGGCAATTCGCGTAGACCGCGACTGAGTTCGTTTGCACTATCGTAAATATTTGACATAATTTTCTCCTTATTTATTTCTTTTAAAATTACTAGTCACTCTGTGGTCATTATTATTGTGCAATCACTTTTATATGACCTCTTGAATATCCATTGATTAATTCATTATCTGGTATATACTCTATCTTCAAAGTTCCTAAATTAGAACCTATTTTTATTTCATTTGACATAAGATTATCAAAATAGTTATTTATCCCATCATCAGATAAGGATGATTCAATTGATTTAACAATATCATGAAATACTTCTTTCATTCCTGCAACACCAGATTCACTATTTTCATTTGTCTGATTTATTGTTACACTGATTTTATCAGTATCATTTGCATGTAAAAGCTCCAAGTAATATCCGTAGCTTGATGCGAAATATTTTATTTTTATATTTCCTTTTTTGATATTTTCTAATGGGTTATTAGAATTTTGATTATAGCTATTGATAAACTCATTAATAATTCTATCGTCTAAATACTTTGAATTGGTTTTCTCTTAACTTATTTCCTTGTTGGATGGTTCATTTTTTGTCTCAACACTTGCTTCTGAACTAGTTTTCACATCTTTTTTAACAGCGTAAGCTCTAAGTAAGATAAAAGAAATAAAGATAATACCAAATATGAATCTAGGCTCTATTTTAGGCATATTTTTCTCCTTATTTGACAACGACTGTATAATCGGTATTTTCTGTTATTAGATGCTCAGCTCTTTCCAAGTCTTGAGCGTTTTTAAATGAAATTTGTAGAATCCCATGAATATCTTCACGGTTTTCCTCGTTGATGTGGATGTTAACCAAGGAAGTTCCACGTAGCAGTTCCAAGATGCGTAAAATCACATCTTCTTCATCAGGAACATCGACATAGAGGTCATAAGAGCTGTCCACACCACCACGCTTATGAATTTCCATGGCCTGACGTTGCTCACGCGCTTGATTGAAAAAGTTCCAGATTTGCTCCTCATCTCCCTTGCTGATGGCTTGCCCAATCGCTTCCAACCGTTCCTTAAAATCCTCAATGCGGTCTAGAATAGTCTCACGATTGGACAAGAGAATGGAGGTCCACATACCTGGTTCGCTTTCCGCAATTCGAGTCATATCTCGAAAACCACCTGCCGCAAAGCGCCTTGCCATCTCATGTTCTTGAGCATAAACCGCGGTCTGTTCCATGAGACTAGAAGCCAGAATATGAGGAAAATGGCTAATCTGAGAAGTCACACGATCATGCTCCTTGGCATCAATCTCGATAAAACGAGCATGAAGACCTGAAAGCAGGTCCCTCATTTCCTCAAGTGTGTCCTGACTTGTCAGGCTCGAAGGTGTAAAGATATAATAGGCATTTTCAAAAAGATTGACATCTGCAGAAGCAGCCCCTGTCTTGTGACTACCAGCCATGGGATGGGCCCCGACAAAGCGAACAGATTTGCCAGCCAAATACTGCTCCGCTGCATCCACAATGGCTGACTTGGTCGAACCAGCATCTGAGATAATCACGCCTTCTTTCAAGTCCAAGTTGGCCAATTCCTTAATAAAGGAAATGGTTTGCTTTATTGGCAAGCTGAGAATGATGATATCTGCCAAAGGAGCAAAACTAGCAAAATCATCCGTTGCACGGTCAATCATGCCTTCTTTCAAGGCGATATCTCTCGAAGCTTGACTGCGATTATAACCTAAAATTTCATAATCTGGATGATCGCGTTTGATACCAAGTGCCATCGAGGCACCGATCAAACCAAGACCTGCGATATAGACTGTTTTTGCCATAGGAACTCCTTAATAGTTCTTTGTATAGTCTCGGTGTTTGGCTACTGCTTCTTTTAATTCCTCTAGATTGTCTGATGAGAATTTTTCGAGGATTTCTTGTACCAAAACCGTTGCCACAACGGCTTCCATAACTACACCTGCTGCTGGAAGAGCAGTTGGATCACTTCTCTCAACGGTTGCCTTGTAAGGTTCATGGGTTTCGATATCCACACTCATAAGAGGCTTATAAAGAGTAGGAATAGGCTTCATAACTCCACGAACAACGATAGGTTGCCCATTGGTCATACCACCTTCAAAGCCCCCTAGATTGTTGGTACGGCGAGTATAGCCGTCTTCTTTAGACCAGAGAATTTCGTCCATAACTTGGCTACCTTTACGGTAACCAGCTTCAAAGCCGAGACCAAATTCCACCCCTTTAAAGGCATTGATAGAGACAACAGCTTGGGCCAATCGCGCATCCAATTTTCTGTCCCATTGGACATAGGAACCAAGACCAACTGGAACACCTCCAACGACTGTCTCCACAACCCCACCGATGGTATCACCGTCACGTTTGATTTGGTCAATGTAGTCCTTGATTTCCTGTTCTCTTTCTTGGTTGACAATAGAAACGTCAGACTGGGCAGCTCGTTCCTTAATCTCAGCGACTGTTAGATTTTCAGGAACATCGATTTCCTTGCCACCAAAGACCACGACATGGTTGGCAATTTCCATATCCAGCTCAGCCAAGAGGCGTTTGGCTACTGCCCCAACTGCCACCCGCATGGTGGTTTCACGGGCTGATGAACGCTCCAAGGAATTACGCAAATCGTCAAAACGGTACTTGATGCCCCCAACCAAGTCGGCATGACCTGGACGAGGATGGGTGATTTTTCGTTTGCTTTTGAGGCGGTCTTCAATGTCCTCCGCAGACATGATATCCAGCCATTTTTGGTGGTCTTTATTGATGACATCCATGGTAATAGGAGCCCCTGTCGTCTTCCCATGGCGAACACCCGAAGTAAAGACAACCTGGTCACTCTCAATCTTCATACGACCACCGCGGCCGTAGCCACCCTGACGACGTTTAAGGTCCTCATTGATATCCTCAGCTGTCAAAGGAAGTCCAGCTGGAATTCCCTCAATAATAGCCGTCAGACGGGGGCCGTGTGATTCTCCTGCAGTTAAATATCTCATACGTTCTCCTTATTTTACCAAATAGTCTTTCATCTCTTCCAAAGAAACTGGGTGGATAGTCGCTGAACCAAGCTCTGGCACCAAGACCAATTTCAAGGTATTGCCACGCGCCTTCTTATCATGAGTCAAAGCCTGATAAAGCTTGTCAACATCCCAGTTTTCATAGTCAACAGGCAAGCCAAATTTCTGACACATATCTGTAATGGACTGAGTTATGCCAGCTGGCATAAGGCCTTTTTCCTCAGCTACCTTGGAAATCTGAACCATGCCCATGGCAACAGCTTCTCCATGCATGACCTTACCATAGCCGGCCGTCGCTTCAATGGCATGGCCAATAGTATGGCCAAAATTGAGGTAAAGGCGAACACCATTGTCCAACTCATCCTCAACTACCATCTTGCGCTTAACCTGACAAGAATGTTCAATCAAGGTCTCTGCATATTCCAGTATGCTCTCTAAAGAACCATCCAGTTCCGTCAAGAGAGCCCACAGTTCTGGATCCTCAATCAAGCCATACTTGATAACTTCACCCATTCCTTCAATCAACTCTCTTTTTCCGAGGGTTTCAAGAACAAGTGGGTCAATCAGAACCCCGTCTGGTTGGGCAAAGGTACCCACCATATTCTTAGCAAATGGTGTGTTAACGCCTGTCTTTCCGCCGATAGAAGAATCAACCTGAGCTGTCAAGCTAGTCGGAATCTGAACAAAATGAATACCCCGCATATAGGTAGAGGCTACGAAACCAGCCAGGTCTCCAACGACACCGCCACCAAGAGCCACGATTCCATCGCTACGAGTCAACCCCTGCTTAACTAGGAATTCATAGACTTTCTGAACAGTAGTTAAATTCTTTCTTTCTTCGCCTTCTAAAAAGTCAAATACTGCCACCTGAAAACCAGCATCTTCTAGGCTGAGCTTGACCTTATCTGCATAAAGAGAAGCTACATGGTTATCTGTCACAATGACTACCTTTTGTGGTTGCCAGAGTTCGCGCAACCACTGACCAGCCTGAGCCAGACAACCTTTTTCAATCTGAATATTATAAGGATGATGAGGAATATCGATTCTGATTTTCATAGGAGAATCTCCCTTTCTTTATTGGTATTTTTCTGTTAAGGACTGCCAAATTTCTTCTGTTGGCATTTCCTTGCCTGTCCACAGTTGAAAAGCTTCTGCAGCTTGATAGAGCAACATTCCCAGACCATTGACCGCTGGATTCCCCTGACTTCTAGCCCATTTCAAAAATGGTGTTTCAAAGGGTTGGTAAATGATATCTGCTACTAAAAGAGTTTCTGATAGGACAATGCTTTCAGCAACTGGAGATGATTGACCATCCATGCCCACACTTGTCGCATTGACCAGTAAATCAGACTCAGCAATCCTTGCTTGCAGTTCAGAAACATCTTCTAAAGCATACAAGTCCACTTTAAAGCCTGTTTGCTCCTGTAACTTGGTCAGGTAAGGTCTTGTTTTTTCCATAGAAACTGAACGAACAAAGACTGAAATCTGACTGACGCCATCCAAAATAGCTTGCGCCAGAATGGATTTGGCCGCACCACCTGCACCCAGCAGGGTCATCTTCTTACCTGTAATTGTAAAAGAAGGCAAGCTCTTAAAAAATCCCTTGCCATCTGTATTATATCCAATTAAATTGCCATTATCATTGACAACCGTATTGACCGCACCAATCAAGCGCGCTTCGTCACTCAGCTCATCCAAATAAGGAATCACTTGCTCCTTATAGGGCATGGACAGGTTGATGCCAAACATCTGGTAGCGACGAATATTAGTCACTGTTTCTACCAAGTCACTCGCTTCAATCTCCCAAGCCACGTAAGCACCATTGGTAGCTGTCGCCTCAAAGGCACTATTGTGAATAAAAGGGGAAATAGAATGTTTAATAGGATTGGCAACAACTGCAGCTAAACGTGTATAGCCATCAAGCTTCATCCAAAATCTCCCTGATTTTTTTCATGTTGGCTAGAGAAATCTGACCAGGGGCACTAGCCTCATCCAGACTGGCAAAAGACCAGCTAGAACCAGTCACATCCGCAGTAATACGAGAGACCTTGCCCACCTTACCCATAGAAATAGTTACATATTCCTGCTCAGGATTGAGGGTTTTAAAGCCTCGTGTATAGTTCATCAGGTCTAGCACATCCTGCTCCGTGTGAGCCATAACCGCAACCTTAACAAGTTTTGGATTTAGGCTCGTCAACTCTGACAAGATCTCCATCATGTTTTCAGGTGTTTCTTGGAAATTATGGTAACTCAAAACAAGATTTGGGAAGTCCAGCATTTCCTCAAAAACATCCTTATAGCTATAGTACTCAAAATCAATATAGTCTGGTTGATAGAGTTGCGCAACTTCCTTGATTAGATGGATATACTCTTCTGGAGAAAGGTCGATTTCTCCCCCCTCAGCGCAAGTTCGCAGCGTGAAAACCAGCTCACGGCCTGCGAATTTTTCAAAAATAGCTGGAGCCACCTGCAAAATCGCTTCTTTAGGCAGATAGTCGGCACGCCATTCAATGATGTCGGCATCCAGGTACCTTGTGGCATCCAGAGCCTGAGCCTCCTCTAAACTTCTTGGCATTACTGAAACGATTAATTTCATTTACTAACCTTCATACTAATCACCTTGAGGTAATTACTACTTTCATCTTTTTTATTATAGGCAAAATCTGCTGGAAGACCGTATTTATTTAAAATCTGGTAACTTCTTCCTGCAAAGCCTTTATCAATTTGTTCTGTAAATTTTTGGCGGGAAACATTGGCGGCATTGGTACTGGCAATGATAATCCCTCCAGGATTTAAAATCTCAAGACTCTGGGAAATCAACTTGTGATAATCCTTGGCCACAGAGAAAGTTTGTTTTTTGTTCCGAGCAAAGCTAGGCGGATCTAGGACAATCACATCGTAGGTCAAGCCTTTTCGCTTGGCATACTTGAAATATTCAAAGACATCCATGACCACAAAACGGTGGTCGTCTGTACTGATTCCATTTGCCTGAAAATGCGCTTGAGACAATTCTCGTGAACGTTTGGCTAGGTCAACCGAAGTAGTCTGGCTTGCTCCTCCCATGGCCGCAGATACTGAAAAGGCTGCTGTGTAGGAAAACATATTGAGCAAGGATTTGCCCATAGCCAATCCGTCAACCAGACTCCCTCGAACCTCGTGCTGGTCTAGGAAAATCCCTGTCATCAAGCCATCATTCATAAAAACTTGATACAAGACACCATTTTCCAGAACAGTGAAAAAGTCAGGTGCTTCTTGACCATAAACATGGGCAGATTCATAGTCCAATCCTTTAAAGCGAATCTTCTCATAGGCTCCTAACACCTCAGGAAAAATCTGTCTAAAAGCTTCTGAGATGGTCTGACAAATCTGATAAACATAAGAGTTATACCAAGAAAAGACAGCATAGTCGCCATAAAGGTCCACTGTCAGACCCCCAAAGCCATCCCCCTCTTGGTTGAAGAGACGAAAGGCAGTTGTCAAATCATCTTGATAATAGGCGCTTCTCTTTTCTTTAGCTTGTCTAAACAGCGTTTCAAAGAAAGCTTGATTGAAGGCCACCTTGTCCTTACTAACAAACCAGCCCAAGCCCTTGTTTTGCTGAGAAAGGTAGGCAGTACCAAGAAAGGTTCCTTCCTGACTCTGCACTTCTACTTCCTGATCCTTGAGATTGACATTCTCAAGATCACTAGCTTCTAGTAAAACCAGACCTTTGGCGAGCTTCTTTTCAACCCTTTTGCTAACTCTTATTCTATTCATAACTACCATTATATCAAACTTTTAGACAATTCTCAAAAAAGAAACTACCCTTGCTTTTTTACTCTTCTTTTAAAAAATGGTATACTAATACTAATAAAAAATTAGGAAGTAAATGTGTGAGAATTAATTTTAACAAAATCCAAAAAGCCATGGGTACCAGACTGGGTTTTGTCCTAACCCTTTTAATCCTCTATTGGCTCAAAACCTTATTAGCCTATACCGTTGACTTTAATTTAGATATTCAAGTAGGTAAGTTGCAGGGAAATTACCTTGCCTTTATCGCCTTTTTCAACCCCCTTCCTCTAGGACTACTCCTGCTGGCTCTAGCCCTCTATGCTCGCTCAACCAAGATCTTTTATGGTCTGAGTATAGCTATTTATAGCCTTTTATTCATTTGGCTCTATTCCAATGTCTTTTACTATCGAGAATTTAGTGACTTTATCACGGCTAATACCATGAAGGTGGTCAGCAAGGTGTCTGTTGGTACTGCGGAACTAGAGTTACTGCGCTTTTGGGATTTCATCTATTTTATGGATTTCCCATTGCTGGCTTTCCTTTTCTATAAAAAATTCATCCAGCTGGATAGGAGACCCTTCAAATTCCGCTCCAGTGTTGCTATCACTGCACTCTCAGCCCTGCTCTTTTCTGCTAATCTTTTCTTGGCTGAAATTGAACGTCCCGATCTCCTATCGCGAGGATTTTCGAATTATTATGTTGTCCGCGCCCTCAGTTTGCCAGCCTTTTTAGGCTATAGTGCCAACCAATCCTATAGCGCCAACAAAGAACGTGCCAAGGCCTCTGAGACCGACCTTCAACCTATAACAGATTATATTCAAGAACATTCTGCTAAGCCCAATCCAGACTATTTTGGCTTGGCCAAAAGAAAAAATGTGATTTATCTCCACTTGGAGAGTTTCCAACAGTTCCTACTTGACTATAAACTCAACATAGATGGAACTGAGCATGAAGTCACTCCCTTCCTTAATTCCCTCTACCATTCGCAATCAACCCTAGCCTTTTCGAATATCTTTAACCAAGTCAAGGCTGGTAAAACCTCAGATGCGGAAACCATGCTGGAGACTGGTTTGTTTGGACTTGACCAAGGTTCCTTTATGGTCAATTACGGTGGTACCAATACCCAGCAGGCAGCGCCTTTTATCCTATCAAAAAACGGCTACCAATCAAGTGCCGTCTTTCATGGTAATATTGGGACCTTCTGGAACCGGAATACGACCTACAAACAATGGGGCTACCAATACTTCTTTGATGCTTCCTATTTTACCAAACAAGACAGTAGCAATTCTTTCCAATATGGTTTAAATGATAAAATCATGATGAAAGATTCTATCCAATATCTGGAGCATTTACAGCAGCCTTTTTATACTAAGTATATCACGGTGTCCAATCACTATCCTTATGCTAGCAATCTGACTGGCGATGAGCTTGGTTTCCCCTTAGCTAAAACTAAAGATGAAACAATCAACGGCTACTTCCAAACAGCTAACTATCTAGATAGTGCTATCAAGGCCTTCTTTGACTATCTCAAAGAAAGTGGCCTCTATGAAAAATCCATCATCGTCATCTACGGAGACCATTATGGTATTTCCAACTCCCGCAATCCTGAGCTGGCACCCTTGATTGGAAAGACTTCTGAGAACTGGTCTAATTACGACAATGCCATGTTGCAACGAGTGCCTTTTATGGTGGTCATGCCTGGCTATGAAAAAGGACAAATCATCAATACCTACGGTGGACAAATCGATATCTTACCGACTCTAGAACACATACTTGGTATCGAATCCAGTTCCTTCCTTCAAGTTGGACAAGACCTTCTGTCTCCAGACCATCAAGAGATAGTTGCCTTTCGAACTGCCAATTCCTTCGTCACGCCAAAATATACTAGCTATGACGGACGAATCTACTATACTGAGAGCGGTCTTGAAATCAGCAATCTTGATGAACAAGCTCAGACTGAACTAGAAATTGTTCGTCAAGCAGCTAGTCAACAGCTAAAAATCAGCGACCAGATTCAAACTGGCGATTTGATCCGTTTCTACCAAGCAGATCATCTTGGAAAAGTTGATACAGAAAGTATTTCTTATCTCAATTCTTTACCAATTCTTCAAAAGATTGAGCAGGAAAAAGGTAGTCAATCAACCAGTCTCTTTAGCCAACGACAAGGTAAGACCAGTACTGACCTGTTCAAAGCTCCAAGTTACCAAGAACTCCATCCAGAGTCTGCAGAAACTGAATCAAAATCACAATAAAAATGCTCTTCCGTCTTGGAGGAGCATTTCTTTTTATCAATGAAAATCAAAGAGCAAACTAAGAAAATAGCCTCAGTTTAACTTTGAGATTGTAGCTAGAGAGGTTGTATCAGCAATATATGTCTGTCAAGTTTAGTGACGAATATAGTAGAAGAAATATGAGGATATAAATCAGCTTCAGCAGGTATCTGGAAAATTTGATTTTATAGAGAAGCCTTTTGTTACAAACTCAATATACTATCAATAAATAATATCATAGAAGCAACAATAATTATAATTTCACCTATCTGCATAATTCTATTTCGAACTCTAAATATATGTTCTATCAAAAATACTTGGATCACACACATTATAGGAATTAACGTTTTTGAAATTGAAAAATATCCCAATAAATAAACTATAAACAACAATAATAATAGAACTATATTATATTTCTTATTCAAAACATTTCTCCCTATATTTTTGATTACCAATCTTAATCATTTACAACTACATTATAACAAACTAGGAAAGCCTTGTTAACAAATATTGCCATTTTTTAAATTTTTTTGTGATTCGAATGTGATAAGCTACTTCGATATTGATTATAGATGATTTTTCGTTTATACTTAGAGGTGAACACAATGTGATAGAAAAGTGCCACTTTGTGTGCGATAAACTATGAGCCTTTTGTGCCATATTTTTCTCCTTTCGCTTTACAATTGGCTTGAACACCTTTATTGTATCGCGTTTGGAGTTTTTTGG
>JAGZLW010000014.1 GCA_018364455.1 Streptococcus mitis
AAGAATTAGATACTGTTTAGTTAATCTTGACATTATAGTTTTTCTGAAACGTTAAATAACCTGTAAGGCTGATAGTGAAATGAATACTATCAGCCTTATTTCAATTTATATTCTTCCAAAATCTCTTCAAACCACGTCAGTTCTATCTCCAACCTCAAAACAGTGTTTTGAGCAACCTGTGGCTAGCTTCCTAGTTTGCTCTTTGATTTTCATTGAGTATTAGCCTCTCGTGTTTGTTTAGCGTCTAAAAGAGACATTTGAGAAGATTAGAAACAGTTCTCTCTTTTCTCCGAGTATAATAATTGGTAGGAGGGGAGAGAAAAGATGAAATCAATGAGAATCTTATTTTTGTTAGCTTTAATTCAAATCAGTTTGAGTAGCTGTTTCCTATGGAAGGAATGCATCTTGTCCTTTAAACAAAGTACAGCTTTTTTTATCGGAAGTATGGTCTTCGTTTCAGGAATCTGTGCTGGAGTAAATTATCTTTATACCCGTAAGCAAGAAGTCCATAGTGTCCTAGCCAGTAAGAAGTCGGTGAAGCTTTTTTACAGTATCTTGCTCTTAATTAATTTGTTAGGAGCTGTCCTTGTTTTGTCAGACAACTTGTTCATCAAAAATACGTTGCAGCAAGAATTAGTTGACTTTTTATTGCCATCCTTTTTCTTTCTATTTGGGCTAGATTTGCTGATTTTTTTACCCTTGAAAAAATACATGCGCGATTTTCTTGCTATGCTAGACAGAAAAAAGACAGTGTTGGTGACTATTTTAGCAACACTTCTTTTCTTAAGAAATCCAATGACCATTGTCTCTCTTCTGATTTATATTGGACTGGGTTTGTTTTTTGCAGCCTATCTTGTCCCAAATTCGGTTAAGAAGGAAGTTTCCTTTTATGGTCATATTTTCCGAGATCTTGTATTGGTCATTGCTACGCTCATTTTCTTTTAGAGAAAGCTTGTTTTTATGGATGTTATGATGGTAATACTCTTCGAAAATCAAATTCAAACTACGTCAGCGTCGCCTTGCCGTACTCAAGTACAGCCTGCGGCTAGCTTCCTAGTTTACTCTTTGATTTTCATTGAGTATAAGTTTAGCAGGAAAATAGACACAGAAGAAAAGTTTTTGGTATAATAAGAGTATGTACACAAAAAATGAAGAAGAGCTACAAGCCTTAGGGGAGCGTTTGGGCCATTTATTAGAAAAGAATGATGTTTTAATCTTAACTGGAGAACTGGGCGCAGGTAAAACGACCTTTACTAAAGGACTTGCAAAGGGATTACAGATTTCCCAGATGATTAAGAGTCCAACCTACACCATCCTAAGAGAGTATGAAGGCAGACTGCCGCTTTATCATCTAGATGTTTATCGAATTGAAGGAGATGCGGATTCTATCGACTTGGATGAGTTTCTCTTTGGTGGTGGAGTGACTGTTATTGAGTGGGGAAATCTCTTAGGAGATGCCTTGCCAGATACTTATTTAGAGTTGGAAATTCTAAAAGAAGAAGACGGTCGCAGATTACATTTTCAAGCAAAGGGTTTGCGTGCAGAAAAGCTTTTAGAGGAGCTTCAACATGGAGTATGAATTGCTCATTAGGGAAGCAGAGCCTAAAGATGCAGCTGAATTAGTGGCCTTTTTAAATCGTGTAAGTTTGGAGACAGATTTTACCAGCTTAGACGGAGATGGTATTCTCTTGACCAGTGAGGAGATGGAAATATTCCTCAACAAGCAAGCTAGTTCGGACAATCAGATAACCTTACTTGCATTCTTAAATGATAAAATTGCTGGTATTGTAAATATTACAGCTGACCATCGTAAGAGAGTCCGTCATATTGGAGATCTCTTCATTGTGATTGGAAAAAGATATTGGAATAATGGATTGGGAAGTTTGTTGCTAGAAGAAGCGATAGAGTGGGCACAAGCAAGTGGCATTCTGCGTCGTCTCCAGCTGACCGTCCAAACTCGTAATCAAGCAGCAGTCCATCTTTATCAAAAGCATGGTTTTGTAATTGAAGGTCGCCAAGAGCGTGGAGCATATATAGAAGAAGGGAAATTTATCGATGTTTACTTGATGGGTAAACTGATAGATTAGTAGAAATATGGTTAAAAAAATTATTGGAATGGTGCTAGCTTTTCTAGCTGTGACAGTTTTGGGTGTCGGTGTTTTTGCGTATACTATTTATCAGCAAGGCACACAAACCTTATCAAAGACCTATAAAAAAATAGGAGAAGAAACCAAGGTTATTGAAGCAACTGAACCTTTGACCATTCTGTTGATGGGGGTTGATACTGGGAACGTAGAGCGTACAGACCAATGGGCTGGAAATAGTGATTCCATGATTCTCTTGACTGTCAATCCACATACTAAGAAGACCATGATGCTGAGTTTGGAGCGTGATATCCTGACTAAAATTCAACATAAAGATGGTAGTATTGAAGAAGCGAAGCTAAACGCTGCCTATGCTGGTGGTGGAGCAGAACTTGCTATAGAAACAATTCAAAAGATGATGAATATCCACATCGATCGCTACATTATGGTTAATATGCAAGGATTGCAACAATTGGTCGATGCAGTGGGCGGTATTACGGTCAATAATACACTAGGTTTCCCGATTTCTATCAGTGATCAAGAAGAATTTAACACCATTTCTATCGGCGTTGGAGAGCAGACAATAAATGGAGAAGAAGCGCTTGTTTATTCACGCATGCGTTATCAAGACCCAGAAGGAGACTACGGACGTCAAAAGCGTCAGCGTGAAGTCATTCAAAAAGTTGTTGAAAAAGTTCTTAGTTTGAATAGTGTCAGTCACTATCAGTCTATCTTAAAAGCCCTAAGTACTAATATGCAGACTAATATCGATTTATCTGCGAAAAGTATTCCAAGCTTGTTGGGCTATAAAGATTCATTTAAAACTATTGAAACACAACAGTTGAAGGGTGAAGGGGAGATGCTACAAGGCGTTTCTTATCAAATTGTTACGAGAAACCATATGTTGGAAATGCAGAATCTTTTGAGACGTTCTTTGGGACAAGAAGAAGTCACTCAGCTTGAAACAAATGTTGTCTTATTTGAAGATTTATTTGGACGAACACCTGTTGGTGACGAAGACAATTAACTTTCTTGATACAAATAAAAAATTAATCGTGGGAAATTTCCTGCGATTTTTTCAAAAAAATACGAATAGATAGGTAGGAGGAAACATGAAAGCAGAAATCATTGCTGTTGGAACAGAGATTTTGACAGGACAGATTGTCAACACCAATGCCCAGTTTTTGTCGGAAAAACTAGCTGAGATTGGAGTGGACGTATATTTTCAAACGGCTGTAGGAGACAATGAAGCTCGTCTCTTGTCTTTGCTTGAGATTGCCAGTCAACGTAGCAGTCTGGTAATTTTGACAGGTGGTTTAGGGCCAACTGAGGACGATTTGACCAAACAAACTCTGGCTAAATTTTTAGGGAAAGAATTAGTCTTCGATCCTCAGGCTCAGGAGAAGTTGGATATCTTTTTTGCCCAGAGACCAGACTATGCCCGAACACCGAATAACGAAAGACAAGCTCAAATTGTAGAAGGAGCGACTCCGCTGCCAAACGAAACAGGACTGGCTGTGGGAGGAATGTTAGAGGTTGAAGGAGTGACCTATGTTGTACTTCCTGGTCCGCCAAGTGAATTGAAGCCTATGGTCTTAAATCAACTTCTACCCAAGTTGATGACAGGGAGCAAGCTGTATTCCCGAGTTCTTCGTTTCTTTGGAATTGGCGAAAGTCAGCTGGTGACGATTTTGGCTGATTTAATTGATAATCAAACAGATCCTACCTTGGCACCTTATGCAAAGACAGGAGAGGTAACCTTGCGTCTGTCAACAAAGGCTAGCAGTCAAGAAAAGGCAAATCAGGCGCTGGATATCTTAGAAAACCAAATCTTGAATCGACAGACTTTTGAAGAACTTTCTTTACGAGACCTTTGTTACGGGTATGGGGAAGAAACTAGTTTAGCCAGCATTGTGGTAGAAAAGCTGAAAAGGCAAGGGAAAACTATCACGGCTGCAGAGAGTTTGACGGCAGGGCTTTTCCAAGCTACAGTAGCAGATTTTTCAGGAGCTTCCAGTATATTTAAGGGTGGTTTTGTGACCTATAGCTTGGAGGAAAAATCAAAAATGTTGGATATTCCTGTCAAGGATTTGGAATACCATGGTGTGGTATCTGAATTTACAGCTCAGAAGATGGCTGAGCAGGCACGAATCAAGACCCAGTCTGATTTTGGCATTAGCTTGACTGGAGTGGCCGGACCAGATAGCCTAGAAGGACATCCAGCTGGGACAGTCTTCATAGGCTTGGCTCAAGAGCAAGGAACTGAGGTTATCAAGGTGAATATTGGAGGTAGAAGTCGAGCAGATGTACGCCACATTGCGGTTATGCATGCCTTTAACCTAGTTCGCAAGGCTTTATTAAGTGACTAACTTTTGATATAATAGTAGATAGGTCTGAGGACCATTAGAATGTAGGAGAATAGAATGGCGAAAAAACCAAAAAAATTAGATGAAATTTCAAAAAAATTCGGGGCAGAACGTGAAAAAGCCTTGAATGACGCTCTTAAATTGATTGAGAAAGACTTTGGTAAGGGTTCAATCATGCGTTTGGGTGAACGTGCCGAGCAAAAGGTGCAAGTGATGAGTTCAGGTTCTTTGGCTCTTGATATTGCCCTTGGTTCAGGTGGGTATCCTAAGGGGCGTATCATTGAAATTTATGGACCAGAGTCATCTGGTAAGACAACAGTTGCCCTTCATGCAGTTGCCCAAGCGCAAAAAGAAGGTGGTATTGCTGCCTTTATCGATGCGGAACATGCCCTCGATCCAGCTTATGCTGCGGCCCTTGGGGTCAACATTGATGAGTTGCTCTTGTCTCAACCAGACTCAGGAGAGCAAGGTCTTGAGATTGCAGGAAAATTGATTGACTCAGGTGCTGTGGACCTTGTCGTGGTCGACTCAGTTGCTGCCCTTGTACCTCGTGCGGAAATTGATGGAGATATCGGAGATAGCCACGTTGGTTTGCAGGCTCGTATGATGAGCCAGGCCATGCGTAAGCTTGGTGCTTCTATCAATAAAACCAAAACAATTGCCATCTTTATCAACCAATTACGTGAGAAAGTTGGGGTCATGTTTGGAAATCCAGAAACAACTCCTGGTGGACGTGCTCTGAAATTCTACGCATCAGTCCGTTTGGATGTTCGTGGAAGTACGCAAATCAAGGGAACTGGTGACCAAAAAGATACCAATGTCGGTAAAGAAACTAAAATCAAGGTCGTGAAAAACAAGGTAGCTCCACCATTTAAGGAAGCCTTCGTTGAAATCATGTACGGAGAAGGGATTTCTAAGACTGGTGAACTCTTGAAGATCGCAAGCGATTTGGATATCATCAAAAAAGCAGGAGCTTGGTACTCTTATAAGGATGAGAAAATCGGGCAAGGTTCTGAAAATGCTAAGAAATACTTGGCAGATAACCCAGAAATCTTTGATGAAATTGACCATCAAGTTCGTGTTCAATTTGGTTTGGTTGATGGAGAAGAAGCTGCTGTAGAAGGTGTTGAAACTAAAAAAGATGAAGCAGTTCAAGCAGATTCTGTAAATGAAGAAGTTACACTTGACCTAGGCGACGAACTTGAAATCGAAATTGAAGAATAAGCTGTCAAAGTAGTGGAGAAATCCACTGCTTTTTCAGTTTGTTGTTCAAGTTTTCAGATTGCCTATAGTTTGCTGTTTCTTGTCGCTCCTCTAGAAAGCTGATATAATAGCCTTATGAATAAAAAACGAACAGTGGACCTGATACATGGTCCGATTCTTCCCTCGCTCTTAAGCTTCGCCTTCCCAATCTTGCTATCAAATATTTTTCAACAGCTCTATAATACTGCTGATGTCTTGATTGTTGGGCGATTTTTGGGTCAAGATTCCTTGGCTGCAGTAGGAGCTACGACAGCGATTTTTGACCTGATTGTAGGTTTTACTCTTGGTGTTGGCAATGGGATGGGGATTGTCATTGCCCGTTATTACGGGGCTCGGAATTTCAATAAAATCAAGGAGGCAGTAGCAGCTACCTGGATTTTAGGTGCTCTTTTGAGTATTGTGGTCATGCTGCTGGGCTTTCTTGGTTTGTATCCTCTTTTACAGTACCTAGATACCCCTGCTGAAATCCTCTCTCAATCCTATCAATATATTTCTATGATTGTGACCTGCGTTGGGGTTAGTTTTGCCTATAATCTCTTTGCAGGTTTGTTGCGGTCTATTGGGGACAGCCTAGCTGCGCTTGGATTTCTGATTTTCTCTGCCTTGGTTAATGTGGTTCTGGATCTCTATTTTATTACGCAATTGCATCTTGGAGTTCAATCGGCGGGACTTGCTACCATCATTTCGCAAGGCTTATCAGCGGTTCTCTGCTTTTATTATATCCGTAAGAGTGTGCCAGAACTTTTGCCTCAACTCAAGCATTTCAAATGGGACAAGGCCTTATACGCCGATCTCTTGGAGCAAGGTTTGGCTATGGGCTTGATGAGTTCGATTGTGTCCATCGGCAGTGTGATTTTACAGTCTTCTGTTAATACCTTTGGTGCAGTGATTATTAGTGCCCAAACAGCGGCTCGACGCATTATGGCCTTCGCCCTTCTTCCTATGACCGCTATTTCTGCATCAATGATGACCTTTGCCTCTCAGAATCTTGGGGCTAAGCGACCAGACCGCATTGTTCAAGGACTTCGAATCGGCAGTCGTTTAAGTATATCCTGGGCAGTTTTTGTTTGTATCTTCCTCTTTTTTGCCAGTCCAGCCTTGGTTTCCTTCTTGACTAGTTCGACAGATGGTTACTTGATAGAAAATGGTAGTCTGTACTTGCAAATCAGTTCAGCCTTTTATCCTATTTTGAGTCTCTTGTTGATTTATCGCAATTGTTTGCAGGGCTTGGGGCAAAAAGTTCTTCCTCTGGTTTCTAGCTTTATCGAACTAATCGGGAAAATCGCTTTTGTGGTCTTGATTATCCCTTGGGCAGGCTATAAGGGAGTTATCCTTTGCGAACCCTTAATCTGGGTTGCCATGACAGTTCAACTTTATTTCTCACTGTTTCGTCACCCCTTGATAAAAGAAGGCAAGGCCATCTTGGCAACCAAAGTGCTCTCCTAGCTGTATTTGCTAATAAAATCCATTTCCTCTAGTGAAAATCGAAAAAACTTGTGTTATAATAAGAAAGATTAAAATGTGAAAAAAGGAGATTCCTAATGGGACGTAAATGGGCCAATATCGTAGCCAAGAAAACGGCTAAAGATGGAGCTAACTCTAAAGTATATGCAAAATTTGGTGTAGAAATCTATGTAGCAGCTAAAAAAGGTGATCCAGATCCAGAATCAAATTCAGCTTTGAAATTCGTTATCGACCGTGCTAAACAAGCCCAAGTGCCAAAACACGTTATCGATAAAGCTTTGGACAAGGCTAAAGGAAACACAGACGAAACCTTTACAGAAGGACGTTACGAAGGTTTTGGACCAAATGGTTCTATGCTGATTGTTGATACTTTGACTTCAAATGTCAACCGTACAGCGGCCAATGTCCGTGCAGCTTTTGGTAAAAATGGCGGAAACATGGGTGCTTCAGGTTCGGTTTCATACCTCTTCGATAACAAGGGTGTTATTGTATTTGCAGGTGAAGATGCGGACGCAGTCTTTGAGCAATTGCTAGAAGCAGATGTAGATGTGGACGATGTAGAAGCAGAAGAAGGTACAATCACAGTTTACACAGCTCCAACTGACCTTCACAAGGCTATCGTTGCCCTTCGTGAGTCAGGTATTGAAGAATTCCAAGTGACTGAGTTGGAAATGATTCCTCAGTCAGAAGTGGAATTGTCAGGCGATGACCTTGAAACTTTTGAAAAACTTTACAGCGTTCTTGAGGACGACGAAGACGTACAAAAGATTTATACGAACGTAGACGGGTTCTAATAGAAAAACGAACAGTTTTACTAGCTGTTCGTTTTTTTGATATTTGAACTTAGACTCAGGTTTCAGAATCGTTTTGTTGCTTGCTTTTTTCTAGACCTAGACCGACTGATGTTTTTGGACGAGCAAGAGCTGTCCATCGTCCTGTTTTGCAAAAGTTAAGGTAACAGTCTTAATCTTGTTTCCAATAGAGATATAGGTGATTTTTTTCGTATTGTAACCCCAAAGAGTGAAGTCAAACTCGGAATCTGGCTGTCCGTGTTTGTTGATAATATCCTTGTAGTTGGTACCACCTTTTCCTTTGTTATCAAGGTCACCTTCGATTAAGGAGTCGAACTGTTCTTGGGTCCAGGTGAAGGTATCGTCTGTCAAGCCGCTTTCTTCTTCGCGTTCCATTGAGGCACTCGTATCCATGTAGGAACGGTTAAACTCCTTGGCATACTCTTTGTAGACATCAGCGTATAGTACCTGAGTCGTAAAGAAAAGTACAACAGAGGCAACTGCAAGGGATGTTCCGATAATAGCCATTGTTTTCCGTTTTTTGAGGTTGACGATAAGGCCGATAATCCCCAAGATAAATGCGACGATGCCGATGAACAACGATGGATAGTTAATAAACGGGATCCAGGATCCTAAAAGTGCGATGGCTCCAAAAATGGTTGCTAAGATTCCTAAAACTCTTTGTTCTTCTGGTTTCATTTGAAAGTTTTCTCTCCTCATTAAGTGAATGGATTTCTACCCACAGTAGTGAGCACTTATTATATAAAAAATCTTGCCTAATGTCAATTTAAACTAAGATAGTTCTCTAGGAAACTTTTTCTTGACATCTCTTTTCAAAATGGTAAAATAGTTCTCATGGAAACTTATTTAGTTCCTAGGAGAACTAAATGCAATGGTTAGAAAGGGGTTAGTATGGATAAACCGATGTTAGTCTTTAAGCGTTTTGGTCATCAGATTCACCTCATGGTGCAAAAGGAAGCCAAACGTTGTGGTATTGAATTTATGGGTGGGCCTCAAGGTCAGGTTGTTCGTTTTTTGGATAATCGAGAGAAAAACCAAGACTTGGTCTTGATTAAGGATATCGAGCAGGAACTCAATATTACCAAATCTGTTGCGAGTAATTTGGTCAAGCGTATGGTGCAAAATGGTTTGGTGGAATTGGAGGCGAGTCCTAGCGATAAGCGGGCAAAATTTGTTCGTTTGACGGACAAAGCACGTTCTCAAATGAAGCAGGTTAAAGCCTTTTTTGAACGAATTGATAAGCAGTTGATGGAAGACATTGATGAAGATGAATTACTGATTTTTGAGAAAGTCCTTGCTCAACTACAGGAAAATATCAAGGGAATAGGAGGAGAGAATGAAGAAATTAGCCAAACGAATTAGTAGAAAAGAATGGGGGATGATTTTACTAGCCATTCTCTTTACTTGTTTTTCGGTCTATCTAGAGTTGGAAGTGCCGACCTATATCTCGAAAATTACGGATTTGCTAGGTAGTCAAGGAACTAATTTAGATGAGTTGTGGCAGCCGGCAAGCATGATGGTGGGAATGTCCTTTCTTGCCTTCTTGTCCGTAGTTGCAGTTGGATTTTTTGCATCCCGAGTGGCGGCTTCTTATACTAGTAGGTTGAGAAGTGATATTTTTAACCGAGTTTTGGATTACTCGCAGACAGAGGTTAAGAAATTCTCTATTCCCAGTCTTTTAACTCGTACCACCAATGATATTACTCAAGTTCAGATGTTGATTACCATGGGCTTGCAAGTGGTAACGCGTGGTCCGATTATGGCTATCTGGGCTATCGGGAAGATTTTAGGCCATTCAGAATACTGGCTCTGGGCCGTACTTGTGGCAGTGATTGTCAACGTCCTGATGACGACTGTTTTGATGACGCTAGCCTTTCCAAAACAGTCCTTGATTCAGGGGCTGACAGATAAATTGAACAGTATCACTCGTGAGAGTTTAACAGGTATTCGTGTCGTTCGCGCCTACAATGCTGAAGAATACCAAAATGAAAAATTTGCATCAGCAAATGATGAATTGACACGCTTGAATTTGTTTGTCAACCGTCTTATGGCTATTTTGAACCCTATCATGATGGGGATTTCAAGTGGTTTGAGTGTGGCGATTTACTGGATTGGGGCCTATGTGATTAACGACGCTGCTCCGATAGCACGTCTGCCTCTCTTTAGTGACATGATTGTTTTTATGTCTTATGCCATGCAGGTTGTCATGGGCTTCCTTCTCATGGGAGCACTCTTCATCGTTCTTCCCCGAACTATGGTCTCTGCTAAGCGGATTAATCAAGTTTTAGATTTGCATTCTTCTATCCAAAATCCTGCTCAAGTGCAGCTGGCTGATGAAAACCTCAAAGGTCAGGTCGAATTTAAGGATGTGACCTTCCGCTATGCGGCAAATTCGGAGGCGGTTATCGAGCATGTTAGCTTTAAAGCAGAAGCGGGTCAAACAGTGGCCTTTATTGGGTCAACAGGTTCTGGTAAATCAACTCTGGTCAATCTGATTCCACGTTTCTACGATGTGTCAGACGGAGAAATTCTGGTGGACGGTGTCAATGTTCAAGAATATGCCTTAGAAGATTTGCGCAACAAGGTTGGTTATATTCCTCAGAAAGCGGTTCTCTTTTCAGGTGATGTCAAGGGTAATTTAGACTTTGGACAGAGTCAAGAAACACCACTTAGTGAGCAGGCTATGTGGCGGGCTTTGGAGTTAGCCCAGTCTAAGAACTTTATCGAAGACAAGGAAGCGGGATTAGCGTCAGAAGTGGCCCAAGGAGGAACCAACTTCTCAGGTGGTCAAAGACAGCGTCTGGCCATTGCGCGTGCCTTGGCTCGGAAGCCAGAAATCCTCATCTTTGATGACTCCTTCTCAGCCTTGGACTACAAGACAGATCGTGTCCTACGCCAAGAGCTAGCAGAGAAAACAAAATCTATGACCAAACTTATCGTCGCACAGCGTATTTCAACGATTATGGATGCAGATTTGATTTTGGTCTTGGATCAAGGAAAAGTCATGGGACAAGGCACCCACAAGGAACTTCTAGCTAATAATGAAGTTTACCAAGAAATTGCCTATTCACAACTATCGAAGGAGGAATTGGAACATGGAAAATAAGAAAATATCTCCTTGGAAACAGAGTAAACCCTATCTTGCAGGCCTCCAGTTTGCCCTTCTGATAGCCTTTCTAGCAACAATCGTATCCAATATCATTACTGTATATGGTCCAACTCGTATCAAGGAAATGACCAATATCATTGCAAATGGTCTGAGAACTAGTGTGGATGTCGCGGCGGTTGCAGCTATTGGTGGTTTTTTGGCTGTGATTTATGTGATCGGACTTCTATCAAATTATTTGCAGGCCTTTCTGTTTACAACAGCCATTCAACGTTTTTCAGAGCGTTTGAGAAGAGCCATTGCAGAGAAAATCAATAACCTACCATTGGGGTATTTTGATGGACATTCTCAAGGAGATACCTTGTCTCGTGTAACTAATGACGTTGACACTGCAGCCCAGTCCCTCAATCAAAGTCTAGGAACGGTTCTTTCATCTAGTTTATTAGTTTTAGCAGTCTTGGTAACCATGTTTGGAATGAACTGGATTTTAGCCTTGGTAACGGTTGTTTCAACCCTTATTGGTTTTGTTTTCGTGTCCGTCTTTATGGGCAAATCGCAGGGCTTCTTTAAGAGTCAGCAACAAGATTTGGCAGCTGTAAATGGTTATGTGGAGGAAATGTACTCTGGCCATAATGTGGTGACCAGTTACAATGCTATCGAGAGCACGAAAGAAGAATTTGCAACATTAAATCGTCGTCTGTATGATAGTATCTGGAAATCTCAGTTTATTTCAGGGATTATGATGCCGATTATGATGTTTATTGGGAACTTTAGCTATGCCCTAGTGATTATCGTTGGTGCAGCCTTGGCCTTAAATGGGCAGATTAGTATAGGTATTATCGTTGCCTTTATGGCCTACGTTCGCATCTTTTCTCAGCCTCTTTCACAAATCGCTCAAGGGATTACTAGTTTGCAGCAGGCTAATTCAGCCATGGGACGTGTCTTCGAATTCCTAGCTGAAGAGGAAATGAAAGACGAATCCCATAAAGCAAGACAATTGAGCGATATGAAAGGTCAAGTAGTCTTTGATCGAGTCTCCTTTGGTTACACACCAGAGCGAACTATCATCCATGACTTTTCTGCGACGGCTCATGCAGGTCAAAAGGTTGCCATTGTCGGACCGACTGGGGCTGGTAAGACAACTATTGTCAATCTTTTGATGAAGTTCTATGAGATTGATAAGGGAAGTATCCGCATCGATGGTGTAGATACAAAGGATATGAAGCGTTCGGAAGTACACGATGCCTTTTCAATGGTCTTGCAGGATACTTGGCTCTTTGAAGGGACCATTCGCGACAATCTCATCTATAACCAAACAGGTATTAGTGATGAGCGTGTGATTGAAGCCAGCAAGGCTGTGGGGATTCACCACTTTATCATGACCCTACCAGATGGTTACGATACCGTCTTGGACGACACGGTAACCTTGTCTGTCGGACAAAAACAACTCTTGACCATTGCTCGTGCTTTGCTGAAAGATGCGCCACTCCTAATCCTAGATGAAGCGACCTCATCCGTTGATACTCGGACGGAGGAATTGATTCAGAAAGCTATGGATCGTTTGATGGAAGGTAGAACTTCCTTTGTCATCGCCCACCGCTTGTCTACCATCCGAAATGCTGATCTTATTCTCGTCATGAAAGATGGCAATATCATCGAGCAAGGAAATCATGATGAGCTGATGGCGCAAGCTGGTTTCTATGCAGATCTCTATAACAGTCAGTTTACAGAAGACGAAGCAGAAGAATAAATCGAAAGAAGGCTTGACGGCCTTCTTTTTCTGCACTATACTAGAAGACAAGTGCTTCCCTATAAGCAAAATTTGAGTAAGTGATGAGAAAATATATGAAAAATTATCAAGAATGGTATGACCACATTGCTGGTAAGATTGGAAATAGGCCTATCTTTCTGAGCTTGTTAAGAACTTTCAATCGGTTCATGACGGTAGTTATGCCTATGATTTATCTAACCTTGTTAGCCACTACCTATCTCCAACAAGGACTTGGAAAACAGGTCTTGATCTATGTGTTTATCCCTGCATCAGGTTTTGTGATTTTGTCCCTTCTCCGTAAGAAAATCAATGCCCCTAGGCCTTATGAGGAATGGGATATTAAACCCTTGCTTGACAGAGATAGTCCTGGTCAGTCTATGCCCAGTCGTCATGTCTTTTCAGCAACCATTATCTCCATGGCTTGCTTACATGCTAGTTTATCTGCAGGGGTTATCTTGTTGGTCTTGTCAGCCCTCCTCGGTCTCGTGAGAGTCTTAGGTGGAGTGCATTTTCCCAAGGATGTAGTGGTTGGTTATATTTGTGGTCTTGTATGGGGTGTGATTTTCTTTCTATTTTGACCTGTAAGTTAAGGTGGTCCCACAACCACTTACGAGTCTAGAGTAACCACTTGCTTTTTTGCTCTTGTTTTCTTATTTTGGCTTTGATATAGTAGAGTCAGAAAGGAGATGGAATGAAGTTACGAATCGAAATTGACAGCAATTTAGAGGAAACTGAAATTGTCATCAAGGCAACGGCTTTGACAGATGAGATTGCGGATTTACAGCGTCTCTTGCAAGAGTCCAAGTCTCCTCGTTTGATTTTTTACAAGGGGACGGGTGAATATTATCTGGACTTGTCGGAAATTCTCTTCTTTGAAACAGAGGGGAACAAGATTTATGCCCATACCCAGAAAGATGCCTACGAAGTTCGGCTCAAACTCTATGAGTTAGAGTCTATCCTTCCTCGCTATTTTAGTCGGGTATCCAAGTCAACTATCGCTAATATTCGGCAAATCTATTCGGTGGACAAGTCCTTTTCAGGAACGGGCACCATTTCCTTTTATCAGACCCATAAGGAGGTTCATGTCTCACGACATTACCAATCCCTCCTAAAAGAAAATCTAAGAAACATGAGGTAATGAGATGAAAAAGAAAGCATTTGGTATTGTGTTGCTCATTTTGGCGGCTTTAATATTATTACAAGGGAATTTTGGAATCCCTTCATTCGGTGGGCAAATTTGGCCCTTGCTTGGTATTGCATTTTTTGCCTATCAATCAGTTGGAGCTTTGTTGCGTCGTCACTTAACTTCAGCCTCTTTTACAGCTCTAGTAGCCTTAATGATTGCTAACCACTTTTATGGCATTTTACCAATTCCCAATCAGTCATTGTTCTGGGCAAGTATTTTAATCGTAATGGGTGTCAGCGCACTCACTCATTCTAACAGGACTTGGAACGGGAAAAAATGGTGGTATGATGGTGAAAAGACCATTCTTTCAGATAAGGAAGTTGCTTTTGGTACAGGGACTTTCTACAAGCAAGACCAAGAATTGGTAGAGGATCAAGTAGAAGTTGGTTTTGGCAATGCCAAGATTTATTATGACAATGCAGAGATGTTGGGAGATAGCGCAACCTTGAAGATAGAAGTCGGTTTTGGGAATGCAGTTATCTATGTTCCTCAACATTGGGGAGTTGATTTAAAGGTAGAAACTTTCTGTGGCGTAGCCAAGGCAGATACTCCTCTAGCCCCAACCAGCAAAACCTTGATTATCCGTGGAGATGTGGCCTTTGGGAAGTTGGGAATTGTCTACGTTAAATAAAAAAATCTTCCAATTCCCTTGCAAAAATGAAGAAAGTGTGATAACATAGTACGGTATGTGGTGCTAGCACATCCGCTATATTAGATCTAATAGGAGGAAAACACAATGGCTAAAGTATGTTACTTTACAGGTCGTAAGACTGTATCAGGAAACAACCGTTCACACGCGATGAACCAAACAAAACGTGCCGTAAAACCAAACCTTCAAAAAGTTACTGTTCTTATCGATGGTAAACCTAAAAAAGTTTGGGCTTCAGCTCGTGCTTTGAAATCAGGTAAAGTTGAACGCGTTTAATAATAAAAGTAAGGAGACCTTAGGGTCTTTTTTCTTTTATTGTGGGTATAAAATCATTTGAAAAACGGAGTAAATATCCGCTGATACAGTATTCTGCTTTTACACTTGGGCTGAAATATGATAAAATAGAGTATCAACTAGTTGAGGTAAAAAGGATGACTGTAAAAATTAATACAAAAGATGGTCAAATCGAACTAACAGATGAAGTGATTGCAACTGTCGTAGGTGGAGCAGCAACTGAGATTTTTGGTGTGGTCGGTATGGCTAGTAAAAATGCCCTCAAAGATAACTTCCAAGCCCTTCTAGGTAAGGAAAATTATTCCAAAGGTGTCGTCGTAAAAGCGGCCGAAGATGGCAGTATTGCAGTTGATGTATATACCGTGTTGAGCTACGGAACAAAGATTAGCGAAGTGTCAAAAAACATTCAAGAGCGTGTTCGTTTTAGTTTGGAAAACCAACTTGGAATTACTGCTCAGACTGTAAATGTCTACATTCAAAATATCAAAGTTGTAGGAGAATAATCGTGTCAAAAATTACTACTAGCTTATTTCAAGAAATGGTGCAGGCTGCATCAACTCGCTTGAATAAGCAAGCTGAATATGTCAATTCATTAAACGTCTTTCCAGTTCCAGATGGAGATACTGGAACAAACATGGGAATGACCATTGAAAATGGAGCTAAAGAAGTTGCAGACAAGCCAGCTTCTACAGTTGGCGAGGTAGCGAGCATTCTTGCCAAAGGTCTTTTGATGGGTGCGCGTGGGAACTCAGGTGTTATTACCTCTCAGCTTTTCCGTGGATTTTCACAAGCTATCAAGGATAAAGACGAGTTAACAGGTCAAGACTTGGCCCTTGCCTTCCAATCAGGTGTGGAAGTTGCCTATAAGGCAGTTATGAAACCAGTTGAAGGAACGATTTTGACAGTTTCTCGTGGGGCTGCTATCGGTGCTAAGAAAAAAGCTGAGCAAACAGATGACGCTGTTGAAGTCATGCGCGCAGCCTTGGAAGGTGCTAAAACAGCCCTAGCTAAAACACCAGACATGCTTCCAGTATTGAAAGAAGTTGGCGTTGTAGATTCAGGTGGTCAAGGACTAGTCTTCATCTATGAAGGTTTCCTTTCAGCTCTTACTGGTGAATATATTGCATCTGAGGACTTTGTAGCGACACCTGCTAACATGAGTGAGATGATCAATGCAGAGCATCATAAGTCTGTGGCTGGTCATGTAGCGACTGAGGACATCACGTTTGGTTACTGTACTGAAATCATGGTAGCTCTCAAGCAAGGTCCAACTTATGCCAAAGATTTTGAATACGACGAATTCCGTAACTACTTGAATGAGCTTGGAGACTCTCTCCTCGTTGTTAACGATGATGAAATTGTTAAAGTCCATGTCCATACAGAAGATCCAGGACTTGTTATGCAAGAAGGTCTTAAATATGGTAGCTTGGTCAAGGTAAAAGTTGACAATATGCGTAACCAACACGAAGCACAGGTTGAGAAAGAAGCTGCTCAAGTTAGCAAACCAGCTGAAGAAAAAGAATATGCTTTGATTGCTGTGGTGGCTGGTAAAGGTCTAGCAGATATCTTCCGCTCTCAAGGTGTGGATTATGTTATCGAAGGCGGTCAAACTATGAACCCTTCAACAGAAGACTTTATCAAGGCTGTTGAACAGGTCAACGCTCGTAACATTATCTTCCTGCCAAACAACAAAAATATCTTTATGGCAGCTCAATCTGCAGCAGAAGTTTTGGAGCAACCAGCAGTAGTGGTGGAAGCTCGTACTTTGCCACAAGGTTTGACAAGTCTTCTCGCCTTTGATCCAAGCAAGTCCATCGAAGAAAACCAAGAGCGTATGACTGCTGCTCTTAGCGATGTCGTTAGCGGAAGCGTCACAACAGCTGTGCGTGATACAACCATTGATGGTTTAGAAATCCATGAAAACGATAATCTTGGTATGGTGGATGGGAAAATCCTCGTGTCAAACCCTGATATGCATCAAACCTTGACAGAAACATTGAAACATATGTTGGATGAAGATAGTGAAATCGTAACCTTCTATGTCGGTGAAGACGGAAGCGAAGAACTTGCCAATGAAATTGCTCAAGAAATCGCAGAAGAATTCGAAGACGTTGAAGTCGAGATTCACCAAGGTCAACAACCTGTTTACCCATACCTATTTAGTGTGGAATAAGATTAATGAAGGACTGAGAAATCAGTTCTTTTTTTCTTTTTAAATAATGAAATCGGTATCTTTTAAATAAAAACCAAAATAACATTCATAAATAAACGTTAAAATAGAAAATTCAGAAAATTTCTTCTTTTGTCTTGAAAAATTTTGAAAAAGTGGTATGATAGTAACAAGTTATTTTTAAGAGGAAAGAAAGGGGAACAATGGAGAAAATCAGTTTAGAATCTCCTAAGACGGGGTCGGACCTAGTTTTGGAAACACTTCGTGATTTAGGAATTGATACCATCTTTGGTTATCCTGGTGGTGCGGTCTTGCCTTTTTATGATGCGATATATAATTTTAAAGGCATTCGCCACATTCTAGGGCGCCATGAGCAAGGTTGTCTGCATGAAGCTGAAGGTTATGCCAAATCAACTGGAAAGTTGGGTGTTGCCGTCGTCACTAGCGGACCGGGAGCAACCAATGCCATTACAGGGATTGCAGATGCCATGAGCGATAGCGTTCCCCTTTTGGTCTTTACAGGTCAGGTGGCGCGAGCAGGTATTGGGAAGGATGCCTTTCAGGAGGCAGACATTGTGGGAATTACCATGCCAATCACTAAGTACAATTACCAAGTTCGTGAGACAGCTGATATCCCTCGAATCATTACGGAAGCTGTCCATATCGCAACTACAGGACGTCCAGGGCCAGTTGTAATTGACCTACCTAAAGACGTATCTGCTTTAGAAACAGACTTCATTTATTCATCAGAAGTGAACCTACCAAGCTATCAGCCAACTCTTGAGCCAAATGATATGCAAATCAAGAAAATCTTGAAGCAATTATCCAAGGCTAAAAAGCCAGTCTTGCTGGCTGGTGGTGGAATTAGTTATGCTGAAGCTGCTGCGGAACTAAATGAATTTGCAGAGCGATATCAAATTCCAGTGGTAACCAGTCTTTTGGGGCAAGGTACGATTGCAACGAGTCATCCACTCTTCCTTGGAATGGGAGGCATGCACGGGTCATTCGCAGCTAATATTGCCATGACGGAAGCGGACTTTATGATTAGTATTGGTTGTCGTTTCGATGACCGCTTGACGGGGAATCCTAAGACTTTCGCTAAGAATGCTAAGGTTGCCCACATTGATATTGACCCAGCTGAGATTGGCAAGATTATTAGTGCAGATATTCCTGTAGTTGGAGATGCTAAAAAGGCCTTGCAAATGTTACTGGCCGAACCAACAGTTCATAACAATACTGAGAAATGGATTGAAAAAGTCACTAAAGACAAGAACCGCGTTCGTTCTTATGATAAGAAAGAACGTGTGGTTCAACCTCAAGCCGTTATTGAACGCATTGGTGAGTTGACGAATGGTGATGCCATTGTGGTAACAGACGTTGGTCAACACCAAATGTGGACAGCCCAGTATTATCCCTACCAAAATGAACGTCAGTTAGTGACTTCAGGTGGTTTAGGAACCATGGGATTTGGAATCCCAGCAGCAATCGGTGCTAAAATTGCTAACCCAGATAAGGAAGTAGTCTTGTTTGTTGGGGATGGTGGTTTCCAAATGACCAACCAGGAATTGGCGATTTTGAACATTTACAAGGTGCCAATCAAGGTGGTTATGCTGAACAACCACTCACTTGGAATGGTTCGCCAGTGGCAGGAATCCTTCTATGAAGGTAGAACGTCAGAGTCAGTCTTTGATACCCTTCCTGACTTCCAACTGATGGCACAGGCTTATGGCATTAAAAACTATAAGTTTGACAATCCTGAGACCTTGGCTCAAGACCTTGAAGTCATCACTGAGGATGTTCCTATGCTAATCGAGGTAGATATTTCTCGTAAGGAACAGGTGTTACCAATGGTACCGGCTGGTAAGAGTAATCATGAGATGTTGGGGGTGAAGTTCCATGCGTAGAATGTTAACAGCAAAACTACAAAATCGTTCAGGAGTCCTCAATCGCTTTACCGGTGTCCTATCTCGTCGTCAGGTTAATATCGAAAGCATTTCTGTTGGAGCAACAGAAGATCCGAATGTATCGCGTATCACCATTATTATTGATGTAGCTTCTCATGATGAAGTGGAGCAAATCATTAAGCAACTCAATCGTCAGATTGATGTGATTCGCATTCGAGATATTACAGACAAGCCTCATTTGGAGCGCGAGGTGATTTTGGTTAAGATGTCAGCGCCAGCTGAGAAGCGAGCTGAGATTCTAGCAATTATTCAACCTTTCCGTGCAACAGTGGTAGACGTAGCGCCAAGCTCGATTACCATTCAAATGACAGGAAATGCTGAGAAGAGCGAAGCACTGTTGCGAGTCATTCGACCATACGGTATTCGCAATATTGCTCGTACGGGTGCAACTGGATTTACCCGCGATTAATACTCTTCGAAAATCAAATTCAAATCACGTCAGCTTTGCCTTGCCGTACTCAAGTATAGCCTGCGGCTAGCTTCCTAATTTGCTCTTTGATTTTCATTGAGTATAAAAATATTTTAAATTTGTTAAACCAGCCTAAAAGGCAATAAATAATAGAAAAGAGAAAAAACTATGGCAGTTCAAATGGAATACGAAAAAGATGTTAAAGTAGCAGCACTTGACGGTAAAAAAATCGCCGTTATCGGTTATGGTTCACAAGGACATGCGCATGCTCAAAACTTGCGTGATTCAGGTCGCGATGTTATCATCGGTGTACGTCCAGGTAAATCTTTTGACAAAGCAAAAGAAGATGGATTTGACACTTATACAGTAGCAGAAGCTACTAAATTGGCTGATGTTATCATGATTTTGGCACCAGATGAAATCCAACAAGAATTGTACGAAGCAGAAATCGCTCCAAACTTGGAAGCTGGAAACGCAGTTGGATTTGCCCATGGCTTCAACATTCACTTTGAGTTTATCAAAGTACCTGCAGATGTAGATGTCTTCATGTGTGCTCCTAAAGGACCAGGGCACTTGGTACGTCGTACTTATGAAGAAGGATTTGGTGTTCCAGCTCTTTACGCAGTATATCAAGATGCAACCGGAAATGCTAAAAACATTGCTATGGACTGGTGTAAAGGTGTTGGAGCAGCTCGTGTAGGTCTTCTTGAAACAACTTACAAAGAAGAAACTGAAGAAGATTTGTTTGGTGAACAAGCTGTACTTTGTGGTGGTTTGACTGCCCTTATCGAAGCAGGTTTTGAAGTCTTGACAGAAGCAGGTTACGCTCCAGAATTGGCATACTTTGAAGTTCTTCACGAAATGAAATTGATCGTTGACTTGATTTATGAAGGTGGATTCAAGAAAATGCGTCAATCTATTTCAAACACTGCTGAGTACGGTGACTATGTATCAGGTCCACGTGTAATTACTGAGCAAGTTAAAGAAAACATGAAAGCTGTCTTGGCTGATATCCAAAATGGTAAATTTGCAAATGACTTTGTAAATGACTATAAAGCTGGACGTCCAAAATTGACTGCTTACCGTGAACAAGCAGCGAACCTTGAAATTGAAAAAGTTGGTGCAGAATTGCGTAAAGCAATGCCATTTGTTGGTAAAAATGACGATGATGCATTCAAAATCTATAACTAATTAGAAAGCAAAGAATTTTGCTAAAATAGTAGCTTCAGCTATTCGTGGGATATTAGATATACTTATTTAGGGGTTGAAATCATATGAATATTACCAATTTGTTTTCTATCACGACAGGATGTGATGAAACTGATAGGCAACTGCAAAAATTATTTTTTCAGTTGGATTTACAATTGGGAGAATTGACAGATCAACTAAGAAAATTAGATTCTAATTTTGTTCCTCGTAGTCAATTTGTAGACACGCTGGATTTAAATGATGTAGAATATAAAGAAATTTTAAACTATTTTATCTTCCATCGTAATGATAGTGAAGAAAGTTTGGCAGAATGGTTATATGATTGGATTTCCACAAATCGTTATGAACTTCCTAAAGAGTTTTCAATTCGTATGGCTCATAAATATCATGAAAGTGTTGCTGAAGTTTTTGGAGATGAATAACTAAAAAAACAGTCATTAGTGACTGTTTTTTATAGAAAAAGAGGTTTTATATGTTAAGTTCAAAAGATATCATCAAGGCTCATAAGGTCTTGAATGGTGTGGTCGTTAATACACCGCTTGATTATGACCATTATTTATCGGAGAAGTATGGTGCTAAGATTTATTTGAAAAAGGAAAATGCCCAACGTGTTCGTTCTTTTAAAATTCGTGGTGCCTATTATGCCATTTCCCAACTCAGCAAGGAAGAGCGTGAACGTGGGGTAGTCTGTGCCTCTGCGGGAAATCATGCGCAGGGAGTTGCCTATACTTGTAATGAGATGAAAATTCCTGCTACTATTTTTATGCCCATTACTACACCGCAACAAAAAATTGGGCAGGTTCGCTTTTTTGGTGGGGATTTCGTGACCATTAAACTAGTTGGAGATACCTTTGATGCCTCAGCTAAAGCAGCTCAAGAATTTACAGTTTCTGAAAATCGTACCTTTATTGATCCCTTTGATGATGCTCATGTTCAAGCTGGTCAAGGGACAGTTGCTTATGAGATTTTAGAAGAAGCTCGAAAAGAATCGATTGATTTTGATGCTGTCTTGGTCCCTGTTGGTGGTGGCGGTCTCATTGCCGGGGTTTCTACCTATATCAAGGAAACAAGTCCAGAGATTGAGGTTATCGGAGTAGAGGCGAATGGAGCGCGTTCCATGAAGGCTGCCTTTGAAGCTGGTGGTCCAGTCAAACTCAAAGAAATTGACAAATTTGCGGATGGGATTGCTGTACAAAAGGTAGGTCAATTGACCTATGAGGCAACTCGTCAACATGTTCAAACTTTGGTAGGTGTCGATGAGGGATTGATTTCTGAAACCTTGATTGACCTCTACTCTAAGCAAGGGATTGTCGCAGAACCTGCTGGAGCGGCTAGTATCGCCTCTTTAGAAGTTTTAGCTGAATATATCAAGGGGAAAACCATTTGTTGTATCATTTCTGGAGGAAATAATGATATCAACCGTATGCCAGAAATGGAAGAACGTGCCTTGATTTATGATGGGATCAAGCATTACTTTGTGGTTAATTTTCCACAGCGTCCAGGAGCTTTGCGTGAGTTTGTAAATGATATCCTGGGGCCAAATGATGATATCACACGTTTTGAGTATATCAAACGAGCTAGCAAGGGCACAGGGCCTGTATTGATTGGAATCGCTTTGGCAGATAAGCATGATTATGCAGGATTGATTCGTCGAATGGAAGGTTTTGATCCAGCTTATATTAACTTAAATGGTAATGAAACGCTCTATAATATGCTTGTCTGAGGACTAATAAAAAAATATCATATTATTTGCACAACTGATGTATAGGTGTTATAATGAGGGTGAAGAAAGGGGGCGATTCCTATGGACTTAGGAAATCTATCGTGCTATTTCTACTACAACTCGCTATAGCACCTATTATTTTTGATTCTGTTTATATTGAGGCGACAGAATTACTTACTATATATAAGGAAATTTTTTGAAATCCCCAATTGTATATATCCCTAATTTGAACTTTCAATAAATATAATAGGAATCAGAAAAAATAATCAATGTTTGTGAGATGGTTGCTAGGTAAGTCGGCTGAAAAAACTCGTGAGATAAACAATAGTGCTAGACATGAAACAGCTAGTGATACTGTTTTTAAATGACTAGCTGGAAAGCGGGTATGTAATCAGAAGGTGCAAGATTGGACAAAGTAAGTAGTACCGGTTGTAAAACGAATAAGATATAGATAAGGACAGGAAAGGAACCAAAGAAGGAGAAAGAAAAACGGAATAGTTTAGAGATAGTGTGGAGTGAAAGACTATCTTTAGTGGACTTGTTGATTTAAAAGGAATATATAGAATGAAATAGTAAATCCTGTCTATCCTATTGAGAAACTGGCATTCAGTATACATGAATATTTTTACAAGTTTAAAGTTTAATAATGCAATTGTTTTTTAGGAGCATACTAATGGGTTATAGTAAGCAAAAACCTATATATTATCGGCTTTAAAAAGGAAGTAAGAAGATTCTAGATCATTTATTTTATTGAATATATGTTTTTTTATTGACAAAAGACATAAAAACGTATAGAATAATATAACGTAAAGAAGAAAATAGGAGAAGAACATGGCTAAGTCAAACTTTGAAAAAGTAGAATCAGTTGTTGGCTGGGTTCGTGATAAGAAAATCACAGGCTACCGTATCTCTAAAGAAACGAATGCGCGTGAAATGTCTATCATTGCTCTAGCGCAGGGTCGTGCAAAAGTAAAAAATATTTCATTTGAAACAGCTCTAGGTTTAATTGATTTCTATGAAAAAAATCATGAAAAATTTGAAGATTAATCTTTGGATAATGGCGGATTCTTGAATAAGGTCTGCCTTTTCATTTTGATACTCAATGAAAATCAAAGAGCAAACTAGGAATCTAGCCGCAGGCTGCTCAAAACACTGTTTTGAGGTTGCAGATAGAGCTGACGTGGTTTGAAGAGATTTTCGAAGAGTATGAGGACAGCAAAAAGACTGCACGATTGATGCAGCCTTTTCTTTTTATTTGAGATAGCGTTGAAGGAACTCTTTTGTACGGTCTTCTTTAGGATTGGTGAAGAGGTCTTCTGGTTTGCCTTCTTCAGCGATTACACCCTTATCCATGAAGATAACACGGTGAGAGACATCACGGGCAAATTCCATTTCATGGGTTACGACAATCATAGTCAAGCCTTCCTGAGCCAGATCTTGCATGATTTTAAGGACTTCTCCAACCATTTCTGGATCGAGAGCTGATGTTGGTTCATCAAAGAGAATGGCGTCAGGGTTCATTGAAAGGGCACGAGCGATGGCCACACGTTGTTTTTGACCTCCTGAGAGTTGTTTTGGTTTCGCTTGCCAGTAGCGTTCTCCCATGCCGACCTTTTCCAAGTTTTCTTTGGCGATCTTTTCAGCTTCTGTACGTTCGCGTTTAAGGACAGTCGTCTGAGCGACAATTGTGTTTTCAAGTACGTTAAGATTTTCAAAGAGGTTAAAGGATTGGAACACCATCCCTAGTTTTTCACGGTATTGCGTGAGGTCATAGCCTTTTTCGAGGACGTTTTGTCCATGGTAAAGGATTTGTCCATCAGTTGGTGTTTCAAGTAGGTTAATAGAGCGTAGGAAGGTTGATTTTCCGCTTCCAGAGCTTCCGATGATAGAGATGACCTCTCCCTTGTGGACGGTGAGAGAAATGTCTTTTAACACTTCGTTTTGTCCATAGGATTTTTTGAGGTGTTTAATTTCAAGGATTGCTTGTGTCATTATTTCAAATCCTCCGTTTGCATTTGGTTAGCACCTGTAGTATAGGTATCCATGTCCATTCGGCGTTCGATGAAGCGTAGGATACGTGTTACGGTGAAGGTGAGGACAAAGTAAATCACGGCGATGATTGTAAATGTCTGGAAGTATTGATAGGTTTGAGTTGCTACGGTATTTCCTGAGAAATAAAGTTCAACAACAGAGATAACGTTCAATACAGATGTATCTTTGATATTGATGACAAATTCATTACCAGTTGCTGGTAGGATGTTGCGGACTACCTGAGGTAGGACAATCTTACGCATGGTTTGGTTATGAGTCATACCAAGAGCAGTAGCTGCTTCAAATTGTCCCTTGTCAACCGCTAGGATACCACCACGGACGATTTCAGTCATGTAGGCACCAGTATTGATTGAAACGATGAAGATAGCAGCTAGTGTGCGGTCAAGGTTGATACCGAAAGCTTGGGCAGTTCCATAGTAGATAACCATTGATTGAACAATCATTGGCGTACCACGGAAAATTTCAATGTAGATGTTGAGAATCCAGCCGACTAGTTTTTGTAGGCCATAAATGGCTTTATTCTCAGATAGAGGAGCAGTACGGAAGACACCAATGGCAAGGCCAATAATGAGACCTATGATGGTTCCGACGATAGAGATTAAAAGAGTGATACCAGCACCACGCAAGAGTTGTTGCCAGTTTTCAGAAAGAATTTTAGCGACTTGGCTAAAGAAACTACTGCTAGTCTCTTCAGTTGTTGTAGCTTCGGCAGGTTGTTCCTTGATCATACGATCCATCAAGGCAACTTGATCGTCTTTTGAAATGGTTTCAATGCTGGCATTGATTTGGCTAATACGGTTGTCATCTTTACGAAGTCCAATGGCGATAGCTGTATCTTCTTCTCCAGTTTTGAAACCTGGTTCTACTTGGACCATCTTGAACTTAGAGTTAGCGGCTTCGGCAGTCAGTGCTTCAGGGCGTTCAGAAACATAAGCATCAATGACACCAGCCTCAAGAGCTTGGCGCATTTGAGCGAAGTCTCCCATGGCTGTTTCTTTTTTAGCGCCTGAGATTTGACCAATCAAGTCGTAGAGGTAGACACCTTGTTGAGAAGTGATTTTCGCACCATTAAAGTCATCCAAAGATTTAGCATTTGCGTAGGCAGAATCTTTTTTGACTAGTAGGACAGGTTCGCTAGTGTAGTAACTGCTTGAAAAGGCAATTTCTTGTTTGCGTTCTGCAGTTGGACTCATACCTGCGATAATCATGTCAATCTTACCAGAAGTAAGGGCAGGGACTAGACCTTCCCACTTTGTTTTAACAACCAAAGGTTCTTTACCTAAGTCCTTAGCGATTTTCTTGGCGATTTGAACATCGTATCCGTTAGCATACTGGTTAGTCCCATCGATTTTGACAGCTCCATTGCTATCATCATCCTGAGTCCAGTTAAAGGGAGCATATGCTGCTTCCATCCCGATGCGTAAATATTCATCGGCTTGAGCAACATTGACAAGTCCCAGCATCAGCAAGAGACTTGTGAAAATAGATAAGTATATTTTTCTCATGATTTCTCCTATTTCTAATCTATTAAAAATAACTGTCTCCTATTTTATCGAAAAAAACTCTATTTTTCAATATAGGTAAGCCCTTACTTGAGAAAAAATGATATAATGATAGCAAAGATAAAAAGGGGGCTTAGTTGATGAAAAAAACTTTTTTCTTACTGGTGTTAGGCTTGTTTTGCCTTCTGCCACTCTCTGTTTTTGCAATTGATTTCAAGATAAACTCTTACCAAGGGGATTTGTATATTCATGCAGACAATACGGCAGAATTTAGACAGAAGATAGTTTACCAGTTTGAGGAGGACTTTAAGGGCCAAATCGTGGGACTTGGACGTGCTGGCAAGATGCCTAGTGGATTTGACATTGATCCTCATCCAAAGGTTCAGGCTGCGAAAAACGGTGCTGAACTAGAAGACGTTACTAGCGAAGTGATAGAAGGAGCAGATGGTTATACTGTTAAAGTTTATAATCCAGGTCAAGAAGGCGACACAGTTGAAGTTGACCTTGTTTGGAACTTAAAGAATTTGCTTTTTCTATATGATGACATTGCTGAATTAAATTGGCAACCTTTAACAGACAGTTCAGAGTCTATTAAAAAGTTTGAATTTCATGTAAGGGGGGACAAGGGGGCTGAGAAACTCTTTTTCCATACAGGGCAACTCTTTAGAGAGGGAACGGTTGAAAAGAGTAACCTTGATTATACTATTCGTTTAGACGATCTTCCACCTAAGCGTGGAGTTGAATTGCATGCCTACTGGCCTCGGACCGATTTTGCTAATGCTACGGATCAGGGATTGAAAGGGAATCGTTTAGAAGAGTTTAATCAGATAGAAGACTCGATTGTTAAAGAAAAAGAGCAAAGTAAACAACTCCTTACATGGGTCTTCCCTTCTATACTTTTCATCTCCTTGTTATTGAGTGTCTGCTTCTATTTCATCTATAGAAGAAAGACCACTCCTTCGGTCAAATATGCCAAAAATCATCGTCTCTATGAACCACCAATGGAATTAGAGCCTATGGTTTTATCAGAGGCTGTCTACTCGACCTCCTTGGAGGAAGTGAGTCCTCTAACAAAAGGAGCAGGGAAATTCACCTTTGACCAACTTATTCAAGCTACCTTGCTAGATGTGATAGACCGTGGGAATGTCTCTATCATTTCAGAAGGAGATGCAGTTGGTTTGAGGCTAGTAAAAGAAGATGGTTTGTCAAGCTTTGAGAAAGACTGTCTAAATCTGGCTTTTTCAGGCAAAAAAGAAGAAACTCTTTCCAATTTGTTTGCGGATTACAAGGTATCTGATAGTCTTTATCGTAGAGCAAAAGTCTCTGATGAAAAACGGATTCAAGCAAAGGGGCGTCAGCTCAAATCTTCTTTTGAAGAAGTATTGAACCAGATGCAAGAAGGAGTGAGAAAACGAGTTTCCTTCTGGGGGCTCCCAGATTATTATCGTCCCTTGACTGGTGGAGAAAAGATTTTACAAGTGGGGATGGGTATTTCCACTATCTTGCCCCTATTTATCGGATTTGGTTTGTTCTTGTACAGTTTAGACGTTCATGGCTATCTTTACTTCCCCTTGCCTATACTTGGTTTTCTAGGTTTGGTTTTGGCTGTTTTCTATTATTGGAAGCTTCGGCTAGATAATCGTGATGGTGTCCTAAATGAAGCAGGAGCAGAGGTATACTATCTCTGGACCAGTTTTGAAAATATGTTGCGTGAGATTGCACGATTGGATCAGGCTGAATTGGAAAGTATTGTGGTCTGGAATCGCCTCTTGGTCTATGCGACCTTATTTGGTTATGCAGACAAGGTCAGTCATTTGATGAAGGTTCATCAGATTCAAGTTGAAAATCCAGATATCAACCTCTATGTAGCTTATGGCTGGCACAGTATGTTTTATCATTCAAGCGCGCAAATGAGCCATTATGCTAGTGTCGCAAATACAGCAAGTACCTACTCCGTATCTTCTGGAAGTGGAAGTTCTGGCGGTGGCTTCTCTGGAGGCGGAGGTGGCGGCAGTATCGGTGCCTTTTAAAGAGAGCTAAAATATGCTATAATGGAAGATAGAAAAAAAGGAGTAATCTATGTATCTTATTGAAATTTTAAAATCTATCTTCTTCGGGATTGTTGAAGGAATTACGGAATGGTTGCCGATTTCCAGTACAGGTCACTTGATTTTAGCAGAGGAATTTATCCAATACCAAAATCAAAACGAAGCCTTTATGTCCATGTTTAATGTCGTGATTCAGCTTGGTGCGATTTTGGCGGTTATGGTAATCTACTTTAATAAGCTCAATCCTTTCAAACCGACTAAGGACAAGCAGGAAGTTCGTAAGACTTGGAGACTATGGTTGAAGGTCTTGATTGCAACTTTGCCTTTACTTGCCGTCTTTAAATTTGATGATTGGTTTGATACCCACTTCCATAACATGGTTTCTGTTGCTCTCATGTTGATTATCTATGGGATTGCCTTTATCTATTTGGAAAAACGTAATAAAGCGCGTGCTATCGAGCCAAGTGTAACAGAGTTGGACAAGCTTCCTTATACGACCGCTTTCTATATCGGACTCTTCCAAGTTCTTGCTCTTTTACCAGGGACCAGTCGTTCTGGTGCAACGATTGTCGGTGGTTTGTTAAATGGAACTAGTCGTTCTGTTGTGACAGAATTTACCTTCTATCTTGGAATTCCTGTTATGTTTGGAGCTAGCGCCTTAAAGATTTTCAAATTTGTAAAAGCAGGACAACTTTTGGACTTCGGGCAATTGTTCTTGCTCTTGGTTGCCATGGGAGTCGCTTTTGCAGTCAGCATGGTCGCTATTCGCTTCTTGACCAGTTATGTGAAAAAACACGACTTTACCCTTTTTGGTAAATACCGTATCGTGCTTGGTAGTATCTTGTTGCTTTATAGCTTTGTCCGTTTATTTGTATAAGAAAAACCTTGAAGGGGCAGCTCTTCAAGGTTTTATACTCTTCGAAAATCTCTTCAAACCGCGTCAGTTCTATCTGCAACCTCAAAACGGTGTTTTGAGCAACCTGCGGCTAGCTTCCTAGTTTGCTCTTTGATTTTCATTGAGTATTAAAATCCTGTCACTGTAATTCCTAACAGGCGGACACCTCTTTCTTTCTCGCTTAATTCTTCATAGAGTTGCAGGGCTATTTGGCTTATCTGACTAGTATCCTGTGTTTTTTGAGTCAGACTTTTTCGTTTAGTAAGAGTTGAAAAGTCCTCGTAGCGGATCTTCAAAATGACAATTTTTCCAGCTTTTTCTTGTTGGCTGAGATTGAGAGCGACTCTTTCTGATAGAAGAGTCAGCTCTTTTTTGATATCTTCCTCGGCACGGAGAATCTTTCCATAGGTTTTCTCTTTCCCGATTGATTTACGGATACGATTGGATTTGACTGGGGAATTGTGGATACCACGAGCCTTTCGATAAAGGTCATAGCCCAGTCTGCCAAAACGGTCTATTAGGGCCACTTCAGGAACTTCAAGTAGATCAGCTCCAGTAAAAACACCCATTTGATGCAGTCGTTCCACCGTCTTTTTTCCTACTCCATGAAACTTGGAAATATCCATTTGTTTGAGAAAATCCTCAGCTTGGTCAGGTAGAATCACTGTCAAACCATGTGGTTTTTGATAATCGCTAGCCATTTTAGCTAAGAACTTGTTGTAGGAAACACCGGCAGAAGCAGTTAGATGAAGTTCTTGCCAGATATCTTCTTGAATGAGGCGAGCGATTTTGACAGCTGACTTAATCCCCAGTTTATTTTCTGTTACATCCAAATAGGCTTCGTCAATGCTCATGGGTTCAATCAAATCTGTATAGCGCTTAAAAATCGATCGAATCTGGAGGCCCACAGACTTGTATTTCTCATAATTCCCTGAGATAAAGACGGCCTGGGGACATCGTTCATAAGCTTCCTTGGAACTCATGGCAGAATGGACACCAAAAGCTCGTGCCTCATAGCTACAGGTCGAAACGACTCCCCGTCCACCTGTTTGTCGAGGGTCGCTTCCTATGATGACAGGTTTTCCTCTGAGTTTAGGATTATCCCTGATTTCCACCGCAGCAAAAAAGGCATCCATGTCAATATGGATGATTTTTCTTGACAAATCATTTAACAAGGGGAAAATCAACATGTATAGCACCTTTTTACTGCTTATTTTCTTTTATTATACCCTTTTTTCTGAAAAAAAGGAAAAAGGACTTTCTTTTTTCAAAAATATAATACAGTTTAAAGCAAAATATAGACTGTTTTAGAAAAGAAAGTGTAAAAATAGGGATTTTCCACTTGTTGAAAACGATTACTGTATGGTATACTTGTCTCATGAATGTAACAGATGGCTGTTACTAGAAAGAAAAAAGAGGACATTAACATGGTTGTTAAGACAGTTGTTGAAGCACAAGATATTTTTGACAAAGCTTGGGAAGGCTTCAAAGGCGTAGATTGGAAAGAAAAAGCAAGTGTATCACGCTTCGTACAAGCTAACTACACACCTTACGATGGAGACGAAAGCTTCCTCGCAGGACCAACAGAACGTTCACTTCACATCAAAAAAATTGTAGAAGAAACTAAGGCTCACTACGAAGAAACTCGTTTCCCAATGGACACTCGTCCAACATCTATCGCTGATATCCCTGCTGGATTTATCGATAAAGAAAACGAAGTTATCTTCGGTATCCAAAACGATGAACTCTTCAAATTGAACTTCATGCCAAAAGGTGGTATCCGTATGGCTGAAACTACTTTGAAGGAAAATGGATACGAACCAGACCCAGCTGTTCACGAAATCTTCACTAAATACGTAACAACAGTTAACGACGGTATCTTCCGTGCTTACACTTCAAATATCCGTCGCGCTCGTCACGCTCACACTGTAACTGGTCTTCCAGATGCATACTCACGCGGACGTATCATTGGTGTTTACGCACGTCTTGCTCTTTACGGTGCAGACTACTTGATGCAAGAAAAAGTAAACGACTGGAATGCAATCGAAGAAATCGATGAAGAAACAATCCGTCTTCGTGAAGAAATCAACCTTCAATACCAAGCATTGCAACAAGTTGTTCGTTTGGGTGACCTTTACGGAGTTGACGTTCGCAAACCAGCGATGAACGTTAAAGAAGCTATCCAATGGGTTAACATCGCCTTCATGTCTGTCTGCCGTGTTATCAACGGTGCTGCTACATCTCTAGGTCGTGTACCAATCGTTTTGGACATCTTTGCAGAACGTGACCTTGCTCGTGGTACATTTACTGAATCAGAAATCCAAGAATTCGTTGATGATTTCGTTATGAAACTTCGTACAGTTAAATTTGCTCGTACAAAAGCTTATGACCAATTGTACTCAGGTGACCCAACCTTCATCACAACTTCTATGGCTGGTATGGGTAACGACGGTCGTCACCGTGTTACTAAGATGGACTACCGTTTCTTGAACACTCTTGACAACATCGGTAACTCACCAGAACCAAACTTGACAGTTCTTTGGACTGACAAATTGCCATACAACTTCCGTCGCTACTGTATGCACATGAGCCACAAACACTCTTCTATCCAATACGAAGGTGTAACAACAATGGCTAAAGACGGATATGGTGAAATGAGCTGTATCTCATGCTGTGTGTCTCCACTTGACCCAGAAAATGAAGAACAACGCCACAACATCCAGTACTTCGGTGCGCGTGTAAACGTATTGAAAGCCCTTCTTACTGGTTTGAACGGTGGTTATGACGATGTTCATAAAGACTACAAAGTATTTGACATCGAACCAATTCGTGACGAAGTTCTTGAATTTGAATCAGTTAAAGCTAACTTTGAAAAATCTCTTGACTGGTTGACTGACACTTACGTAGATGCTTTGAACATCATCCACTACATGACTGATAAGTACAACTACGAAGCTGTTCAAATGGCCTTCTTGCCAACTAAACAACGTGCCAACATGGGATTCGGTATCTGTGGATTTGCCAACACTGTTGACACATTGTCAGCTATCAAATACGCTACAGTTAAACCAATCCGTGATGAAAATGGCTACATCTACGATTACGAAACAATCGGTGAATACCCACGTTGGGGTGAAGATGACCCACGTTCAAACGAATTGGCAGAATGGTTGATCGAAGCTTACACAACTCGTCTACGTAGCCACAAACTTTACAAAGACGCTGAAGCTACAGTATCACTTTTGACAATCACATCTAACGTTGCTTACTCTAAACAAACTGGTAACTCACCAGTTCACAAAGGTGTATACCTCAACGAAGATGGTTCTGTGAACTTGTCTAAACTTGAATTCTTCTCACCAGGTGCTAACCCATCTAACAAAGCTAAAGGTGGATGGTTGCAAAACTTGAACTCACTTTCTAGCCTTGACTTTAGTTATGCAGCTGATGGTATCTCATTGACTACACAAGTATCACCTCGCGCTCTTGGTAAGACTCGTGACGAACAAGTTGATAACTTGGTAACAATCCTTGATGGTTACTTCGAAAACGGTGGACAACACGTTAACTTGAACGTTATGGACTTGAACGATGTTTACGAAAAGATTATGTCAGGTGAAGACGTTATCGTACGTATCTCTGGATACTGTGTAAACACTAAATACCTCACTCCAGAACAAAAAACTGAATTGACACAACGTGTCTTCCATGAAGTTCTTTCAATGGATGATGCCTTGGATGCATTGAGCTAATCAAGTTCTTGAATAATGAAATAAGGAACCCTCGGTCAGTCGACTGAGGGTTGTTTTTGGGCTCTTACATTCCTTAAGTCAGGTACTGAAATGTCTGACCGGGATTCAAAGATACTTGTTGAGTTGCGGGAGGTATTTGATACTCAATGAAAATCAAAGAGCAAACTAGGAAGCTAGCCGCAGGTTGCTCAAAACACTGTTTTGAGGTTGTAGATAAGACTGACAAAGTCAGTCACATATATACGGCAAGGCGAAGCTGACGTGGTTTGAAGAGATTTTCGAAGAGTATAAGTCATTCTATGAAGTGTCTCGCCTTGTTTAAAAAGAGTTGGTTGGGTTGAGAGATAATCAGAAATAAAAACACCACACTTTGTAAGGAAACAAGGTGTGGTTATATTTTATCTCTTAGACCAGGTTCTCTTCATAAAGAGAAGTAAGATAGGATAAATCTCCAAGCGCCCTGCAATCATTGCAAAGGAGAGGAGAATTTTTGAGATAGGACTAAAGATTGCGAAGCTAGAAGTAGTTCCTAGAATAGGCCCGATATTATTGAAACAGCTAAAGACAGCGCTGGTCACAACCAGAAAATCATTGCTATCTAGGCTGACAATAAAGATAAGCGTTAGCAAAATCATAGAATAAATGACAAAGTACTTGAGAATCTTATGCTGGGTATCTTTGTCAATCACCGTTTTATTAACATGGAGGGTCAAAACACGATGGGGCGATAGGATTGACAAAATTTGGTTTTTGGCAATTTTTGAAAGGATGAGGCCTCGAATAACCTTGAGTCCACCTGCGGTTGAACCAGCAGAACCACCGATTCCCATGAGGAAGAGGAGGATAAACTGGGAGAAGAGGGGCCAATTGGTAATGTCTCCATATCCAAAACCAGTCGTCGTAATGATATTGGAAACTTGGAAGAAGGCCATTTCAAAACTCTTTGAAAATCCTGGATAGAGATAGAGGGTATTGAGGCTAATCAAGCCTGTAGAAAGCAGTACAATGACCAAGTAAGCCCGAAGTTCTTCATCTCCAAAGAAGGCCTTAACCCGACGGAGCATGAGGTAGTAGTAGAGGTTGAAATTTACCCCAAAAACTAGAACTCCTATACTAACTAGATAGGTAATCAGTGAGCTGCCATAGTGGGCAATTCCATCGTTATAGACGGTGAAGCCCCCAGTTCCCGCTGTCCCCATAGCGATGACAAAACTATCAAATAGAGGCATACCGGCTAGATAATAGATGATGACAAAGAGGGAGAAGAGAGCTAGATAAAGGAGATAGAGAATCTGCGCAGTATTTTTGAGCTTGGATACAACCTTACCGAAAACAGGGCCAGGAACCTCAGCCTTCATTACCTCTAGGTGGCTATTTTTAGCATTGTCCATAATAGCAAGTGCAAAAACAAGCACTCCCATCCCTCCAATCAAGTGGGTAAAACTTCGCCAGAAGAGGAGGGAACGACTGAGAACCGAAACGTCGTTCAGAATAGTTGCTCCAGTAGTTGTAAAGCCAGAACTGATTTCAAAAAAGGCATCGATAACGCTGGGAATTTGTCTAGCAAAGACAAAGGGGAGACCACCAAAGAAGGACCAAAGGATCCAACAGAGGGCAACAATCAAGACTCCTTCCTTGGCATAAATCCGTTGATTTTTTGGCTTTTGTAAAATTCCTGAACCGCCTAGTAATACGAGAATCCCAATCGTTGTAAAGAGGGCTGTAAAGACTTGGCTCGATTCACGGTAATAGACAGCGACAGACACAGGGACCAAAAGAAGAACAGCTTCAATCAAAAGTAATTTTGAAAGGAGGTAACGAATCATACTTTTATTCATTTCTTACCTCGCGATCAAGTCATAAATCTTGGTGATGTTTGGCAACAAGGTTGTTACTAGGAGCTTGTCTCCAACTTCCAACATATCCTCCCCAGTTGGGAAAATAGTCTTGCCTTTTCTAATGATGGCTGCAATAAGAACTCCTTTTTTCAGTTTCAGTTGAGAAAGAGGTTTGGCAGTCATTTTATTAGCTTCCTTGATATGGAATTGCAGGGTTTCGATTTGGCCATTGGCTAGATGGTGCATGGCTTGAAGGTCTGAATACTGGGCATTAACACGACCACGAATAAAGTGCATAATCGTATCTACAGCGATGCTTTTAGGTGTGATGATACTTGAAAAATCAGGCGCATTGATAATCTCGAGGAGACTGGTACGATTGACCTTGGTGATATTTTTTTGTACACCTACCCTGTCAAGGAACATAGAAGTAATCAGATTTTCCTCATCGACCCCTGTTAGAGTCGCAACGGCATCATAGTTTTGAGCACTTTCTTCCAGCAGGATATCTTTTGCGGTACCATCTCCTTGAACGATGTAGAGATTTGGGAATTTCTCGCTAAAGAAGCTAGCGATTTCAGGATTGATTTCAATAACCTTGGTATCGATACGACTGTCTTTGAGAATACCAAGTAGATAATAGGCAATTCTACCTGCACCGACGATGAGAAGGCTCTTCACGGCACGAGATTTAAAATAATTATGGAAGAGCATCATATCAACACGGTTACCAGTGACAAAGATTCTATCTTTATCCTGTATGGTCATGTCACCGCTTGGAATGATAATTTGATGATCCCTCTCTATCGCACAGACAATGACATTGCCAAATTTTTTCCGAAAATCAGAAATGGGCATTTGGCAAAGACCACTGGAGGATTTAACAGTGAATTCCATCAAGCTTACCCGTCCACCAAAGAAACGTTCGACAGATAGGGCGTTGGGGAAGTCAATGATGTTGGCAATAGCGCGGGCAGCCAAGAGCTCAGGGTTAACGATAAGAGAAAAACCGAGGATATTCTTTTCCTTGAAATAAGAGTTAGAATATTCAGGATTCCTCACCCGAACGATGGTTTCTTTAGCTCCCATTTTTTTGGCTAGAACGGCTGCAATCATGTTTACTTCATCGTACTCAGTCAAGGCGATAAAGATATCACAATCCTGGACACTGGCTTGCTCAAGGATGGCAAAATCAGCTCCGTTGCCAAGGATACCCATGATATCAAAGCGATTGACAATATGATTGAGGACGGCTTCGTCTTGCTCAATCAGCAAAACATCATGCTTTTCTGCAACCAAGGAGCGACAGAGGGCAAAACCAACTTTACCCCCTCCGACAAGGATAATTTTCATATTAAAACCTACTTTTTCATGATGTAACTATCATACCTTTTTTCAAGAAAAAATGCACCTACTAGCTAATAACCAGAGCTTTTAGTAGGAAATTTGCTATAAGGTAAAACTATACCCTAACCAATTAAAATAGCTATTAGCGACTTTCTCTGAAATATGGTATGATAAAGGATATACAAGGAGATAAAATGAATAATAATTTACTGGTATTACAATCAGACTTTGGTCTGGTTGATGGTGCGGTATCGGCTATGATTGGAGTGGCTTTAGAAGAATCTCCAACCTTAAAAATCCATCACTTGACGCACGATATCACGCCTTATAATATTTTTGAGGGGAGCTACCGTCTCTTTCAGACGGTGGATTATTGGCCTGAGGGAACGACGTTTGTATCGGTTGTCGATCCAGGTGTCGGCTCGAAACGTAAGAGTGTAGTTGCCAAGACTGCAAAAAATCAATACATTGTTACACCAGACAATGGAACGCTTTCCTTTATCAAGAAACACGTTGGTATTGTAGCTATTCGTGAAATTTCTGAAGTGGCCAATAGACGTCAAAATACAGAGCATTCTTATACCTTCCACGGTCGTGATGTCTATGCCTATACTGGTGCTAAACTGGCCAGTGGTCACATTTCTTTTGAGGAAGTGGGACCAGAGCTCAGTGTGGATCAGATTGTGGAGCTTCCAGTCGTAGAGACCATCATTGAAGACCATTTGGTGAAGGGAGCTATTGATATTCTGGATGTGCGTTTCGGCTCGCTTTGGACCTCTATCACACGAGAAGAATTTTACAAACTGGAACCAGCATTCGGTGACCGTTTTGAGGTGACTATCTATCATGCAGATATGCTGGTCTATCAAAATCAGGTTGTTTATGGCAAATCATTTGCGGATGTGAGAATTGGTCAACCCATCCTTTACATCAATTCCCTCTATCGTTTAGGTCTGGCTATCAACCAAGGTTCCTTTGCCAAGGCTTATAATGTGGGCGTCGGTTCATCTTGGACCATTGAAATAAAGAAAATAGAATCATAAAATAGGAGAATAAATAGTATGGAAATCAAATTTACAATTAAACAAGTTGTTGCTGTCGGAATTGGCGCTGCCCTCTTTGTCGTCATCGGGATGATCAACATTCCGACCCCTGTTCCAAATACAAGCATCCAGCTTCAGTATGCGGTACAAGCGCTACTTTCTATTATTTTTGGACCGATTATCGGTTTGCTTGTCGGGTTGATTGGTCATGCAATCAAGGATTCTCTTGCTGGATATGGTCTGTGGTGGACTTGGATTATCGCTAGCGGGCTCTTTGGTCTAGTTGTGGGACTTTTTAGAAAGTACGTTCGTGTAATCAATGGTGTCTTTGACTGGAAAGATATTCTTATTTTTAACCTCATTCAACTACTTGCAAATGCCCTTGTTTGGGGTGTCTTGGCACCACTTGGAGATGTTGTGATTTATCAAGAAGCCGTAGAAAAAGTATTTGCCCAAGGGATTGTTGCGGGAATTGCTAATGGTGTATCTGTAGCTATTGCAGGAACTCTTCTCTTGCTTGCCTATGCAGGAACTCAAACTCGTGCAGGAAGTTTGAAAAAGGATTAACATAAGGGAAAAGGCTGGACAACCGGTCTTTTTTGATGTTTATAGACTAGTTAGGCTAGGACTCTTTTTGGAGCTAAGTTTTTAAGAGAAGAGACTGCAAGAAGGGGTAGATTTATGATAAAATAGAAGTCTAAGAAGCGAATGAAGAGAGTAAGATGAAAGAAGCTATAATTGAGTGGAAGGATTTCTCTTTCCGGTATGAAACACAACAAGAACCGACCTTGCAAGGGGTAGACTTGACCATTTACAAGGGAGAGAAAGTCTTAATTGTTGGGCCATCTGGGTCAGGTAAATCTACCTTGGGTCAGTGTTTGAATGGGATTATTCCCAATATTTACAAGGGGCAGATGTCTGGAGAATTTTTGATCAAGGGGCAAGCAGCCTTTGATATGAGCATCTACGATAAATCTCATCTGGTCAGCACGGTGTTGCAGGATACAGATGGGCAGTTTATCGGCTTGTCCGTGGCAGAGGACTTGGCTTTTGCTCTGGAAAATGATGTGACAGCTTTAGAGGAGATGAAAAGCCGTGTTCATAAATGGGCTGAAAAGTTGGACCTTCTCCCTTTACTAACTCAGCGGCCTCAGGATTTGTCAGGTGGACAAAAGCAGCGGGTCAGTCTGGCTGGTGTCTTGATTGATGAAAGTCCGATTCTCTTGTTTGATGAGCCACTCGCCAATCTGGATCCCAAGTCAGGTCAGGATATTATCGAATTGATTGACCAGATTCATAAGGAAGAGGGGACGACGACCCTTATTATTGAGCACCGTTTGGAGGATGTTCTGCATCGCCCTGTGGATCGGATTGTCCTGATAAACGATGGTCGTATCCTCTTTAATGGGAGTCCGAATCAGTTACTGGCGACTGATTTATTGACTCAAAATGGAATCCGGGAACCCCTTTATCTAACCACTCTCCGTCAATTAGGTGTGGATTTAGTCAAGGAAGAACAATTAGCAGATCTGGATAACTTGTCTATCTCAAAAGGTCAGGTTCAGCTGCAGACTGAACTGACAAAAGAGATTCCAGAATTACAGTCACTCTTTAGACTAGAGGACGTGTCGTTTTCTTATGATGATAGACCGATTTTAAAATCCATTTATCTGGATATTAAAAAGGGCGAAAAGATTGCCATTGTCGGGAAAAATGGAGCAGGAAAATCAACTCTAGCCAAGGCCTTAAGTAGCTTTATCCAGACGGAAGGTCGCTATCTGTGGGAAGGACAGGATATAAAAGGAGATTCTGTTGCAGAGCGGGCGGAACGAGTAGGCTATGTGCTGCAAAATCCTAATCAAATGATTTCAACCAATATGATTTTTGATGAGGTGGCTCTGGGACTTCGTTTGCGAGGTGTGGACGAGCAGGAAATTGAAACGAGAGTCTATGAAACTTTGAAAATCTGTGGTCTCTATGAATTCCGTAATTGGCCTATTTCTGCCCTGTCATTTGGTCAGAAAAAACGTGTCACCATTGCTTCAATTTTGGTCTTAGGGGCTGAAATTATCCTCTTAGATGAACCGACAGCAGGTCAAGACCAGAAGAACTATACTGAGATTATGGAATTTCTCGAAGAGTTGCATCAAAAAGGTCATACCATTGTCATGATTACCCATGATATGCAATTGATGCTAGATTATTCAGATCGAGCCCTTGTCATGGTGGATGGAGAATTGATTGCCGATACTGATCCAGCTAGTCTGTTGAGCAATCCAGAGCTGTTAGTAAAAGCCAATCTAAAAGAAACTTCAATCTTCAACTTAGCTAAGAAATTAGATGTTGATCCACTTGATTTGACGGCATTTTACAAAGAAAGGAGAGAAGGATGCAAGCAAAATTAATTGGTTACCAGCATAGGGATACTGTGATTCATCGCTTGTCAGGAGCTGGTAAACTCCTCTTTTTCATCCTTGTATCATTGGCGGCCATGATTAGCTATGATACCAGACTGCTTGTTCTGATTGCCATCTTTTCGGTTTTTCTCCTCTATTTGTCAGAAATCCGCTTTAAAGATGTTTCCTTTGTAGCCGTTTTTGCGACGGTATTTGCCGTTTTAAACGTCTTGATGGTCTATCTCTTTTCTCCCGAGTATGGGGTTGGACTTTACGGAGAGAGAAGTGTGATTTGGCAGGGAATCGGTGCCTACACTCTGACCAGTCAAGAGCTCTTTTATCTGCTAAATTTGGCTATTAAGTACCTTTGCACCATTCCTCTGGCTATTATCTTTTTGATGACAACCCACCCTAGTCAGTTTGCTTCCAGTTTAAATCAAATTGGTGTGCCTTACAAGATTGCCTATTCAGTCAGCCTGACTTTGCGCTATATTCCAGATTTGCAGGAAGAATTCTTTACTATTAAGATGTCTCAGGAGGCGCGTGGGATGGAATTATCCAAGAAAGCTTCTCTTATGCAACGAATCAAAGGCAATCTGCGCATTATTACTCCCTTGATTTTCAGTTCGCTAGAACGCATTGATACCATCGCGACCGCCATGGAGCTTCGCCGCTTTGGAAAAGAGAAAAAACGCACTTGGTATAGTTACCAGGCCTTGAAAAAAGGAGACTATCTTACCTTGTTCTTGGCAGCCTTGTTTTTAGTAGCTAGTTTACTACTTATCTTGCAGAATCAGGGACGATTTTACAACCCTTGGAAATAGCTTGAAAAAATTGAAAAAATCAAGTCGTTTCTATTGACAATGATTCTGAAAGTGTTATACTAGGAAAGTAGTTTCGCTGATTTACTTCAAACCTGTTGTGAGGTAAGTTAACGATGCCTTAACCACGCTGTTTGCTGAGCTTGACTCCGGGCAGTGTGGCTATTTTTTTGCAATGGTGAAAGGAAGCAAGTCATGACAAATCACATTGTATTATTTGAACCACAAATTCCACAAAATACAGGCAATATCGCGCGTACTTGCGCTGCGACCAATTCTCCCCTCCATATCATCAAGCCAATGGGCTTTCCTATCGATGACCGCAAGATGAAGCGGGCTGGATTGGATTATTGGGATAAGCTAGAGATTTATTTTTACGAGAGTTTGGAGGATTTCATGTCTCAGATGAAGGGCAAACTCTATCTGATCTCAAAATTCGCTGAGAAAGTGTATTCTGAGGTGGATTTATCGACTAACGAAGACCATTATTTTCTATTTGGACGTGAAGACAAGGGATTGCCTGAGGACTTTATGCGAGAACATCCTGAGAAAGCTCTCCGTATTCCCATGAATGATGAACATGTCCGCAGTCTCAATGTGTCTAATACCGTCTGCATGATTGTCTATGAGGCTCTTCGCCAGCAGAACTTTGCAGGTCTTGAGCTTGTTCATATCTATGAAGTGGATAAATTGAAATAAAAAATGAAAATGAAAATGAACAAAATGCTTGCGCTTGCAAGCGTTTTTTGTTATGATAAAAGAGTCTTCAGGGCAGGGTGTGATTCCCGACCGGCGGTGACTTTAACTAGGAAATGATCTTTTCCTTTTATACTTTGTTGACAAGCTTTGCCTAACCAGAAGTTATGCCTACAGCTTGTCGCCTAGTCTAAAAGAAAAATCTCTATTTCCTTCTCTTTAAAGAAGTCCGCGAGCGCAAGCTGATGTGGTGAGATTCCACAACCGACAGTATAGTCTGGATGGGAGAAGACGAAAGAATAGCTTTGTCTGTTCTGATAGATTTATAGCTGAACTGTAACCGCTTGCTTGAATTTCCTTAATAGAGTGAGAGGGAACTTTTGGGATATAAAAAGTGAGAATAGATAGAGGAATCCTTTCTAACTTCTTCTGATTTTATAGAAAATTGGAGGAACCTGTTATGACAAACACACGTCGACTTTCGACCATTGCGATTTTATCAGCCATCTCATTTGTGCTGATGTACTTTGACTTTCCGCTTTTGCCAGCGGCGTCCTTCCTCAAGATCGAATTTAGTATCTTGCCAGTCCTTGTGGGCTTGGTGGTCATGGATTTGCCTGCTGCTCTAGGAATTCTCTTGCTTCGCTCACTCTTGAAATTGCTTCTTAATAGTCAAGGAGTGAATACTTACATTGGTTTGCCGATGAATATCGTAGCTTTGGGAGTTTTTGTTATCGTATTTGCTTTGATTTGGAAAAAGGAACGGACAACCCTTCGTTTCCTACTAGGCTCTCTAGCTGGAACTATTGGCTTGACCGTGGCTATGTTGGTTCTCAACTATGTTTACGCTGTTCCTTTGTACGCGAAGTTTGCTAACTTTGATATTGGAAAAATTTTGGGACTTTCCAACTATCTAATGACCATGGTATTACCTTTTAACTTGATTGAAGGAGTAATCTTTTCCGTTTCATTCTGGTTGTTGTATATTCTCTTGAAACCAACTTTAAAACATTATGAAAGATAAACAAACATTTTTAATGAAGGGCAGTTTTGCCCTTTTACTTTTCGTTATTCTTGGCTACATGGTCAAATTTTACCCTGAAACGCTGCTCGGTTTTGACCAACCGATTCAGACGGTAGTTCGAGGAGACTTACCAGATTACTTGACTATTCTTTTCAGAGCCATCACACGTTTGATTGATATCCCAGTGATTATCACTTGGGTTGTTATTACAGCCTTTACCTTTTATCGTAAGCGATGGAAGATAGAAAGTTTCTTCATGCTGGGAAATCTGGCTTTGGCAGGTCTTTTAATCGTGACCTTTAAAAATATCTACCAGCGCCCACGACCAGCTATTTTACACTTGGTTGAGGAGAAGGGATTTTCCTTTCCAAGCGGCCATTCTCTGGCTGTAACCTTGATGGTCGGTTCTCTGATTGTTATTCTTAGTCAGCGGATTAAAGATCCGGTCTGGAGAAAAATCGTACAAATCGTCCTTGGCCTCTACCTAGTCAGTGTGTTGGTATCAAGGGTCTATCTGGGAGTTCATTATCCATCAGACGTTCTTGCCAGTCTCTGTGTGGGCTTGGGAGTCCTGTTTATCGAGTTTCCCTTCTATGACAAACTCCGCTTCCAATGGCGATTTAAAGGCAAGCAGAAGTGAGTATCAAATTCCTTTGAGGAGAAAGAAATGAAAGTCAATATAGCAGATCTTCATCCGACTCAACTATACTTATCAGAAAAGAAGTTGCAAGATATTCAGATGCTTTATCAGTCGGTAGAACTAAACAATGTTGATCCAATTAGTATTCTTGCCTTTGGAAATTGCTTGTTGATTACAGATGGGCATCATAGGGCTTATCAGGCTTTATTGGCAGGTTGGGATACGATTTCTGCTGAGTGGGATAGAGATGGTGGTGATGAACTATATCACCTCTATGCGCAAGCTTGTGAGGAAAGAAAGATTTACTCTGTTCTGGATTTAAAAAATCATATCTTAGCTCAAGATGAGTATGAAGCAAAATGGTATAACTGGTGTGATGGTTTTAATCAAGCAACAACTCTCTTATTGAAAAGGAAAGCTGATGAAACAGATTTTACAAATAGATAATGCACTACGTCTCGTTCCTTATTGTAAGGTCAATCATTGTGAGGAAGCTTTTGCTTGGTATCAGGATGTGAACTTGGTTTACCTCGTAGATGGGGTAAAGCTTCCTTACAGTCAAGAAACTTTGGAAGCCATGTATTCCTATTTGGATCAGCATGGTGAACTTTTTTGGATTGAAGTCAAGGAGAAGGGAGAATGGTTTCCAATTGGGGATGTTACACTATCTCAGGATAATCTCCCCATTGTGATTGGGAATTCAGCTTACCAACATCGAGGACTTGGAAAAAAGATTCTAAGTGCTTTGATTGAATTGGCTCGAGTAAAAGGATGGAAAGAATTGAGAGTCAAGGAAATCTACACCTACAATCATGCTTCTAGGAGGTGTTTCAAGTCGCTTGGATTTGTTGAAAATGGAGCAACAGAAAAAGGAACGAGTTTTATATTGAAATTAGTCTAATCTAACTTGTTTTTTAACTAAAAATCTGATAAACTATGTAGTAATTGAATAGAAATCTGCAAGACTAGTAACTCAAGGGAAGTATATTAGGGAGGAGAGCCGTGACTGCAAGCTCTCTATATGAAAGCTGGGTGAATTCACTTGCGCATGGATTTAGAAATGAAGGTCTGACTTGTCAGATAAAAACGGATGGTACCGCGTGTCAACGCTCCGAGTGGAGTTTTTGGCATGTGGTTTTCTTTTTATCTACGAGAGACTGATGGAGGAATTATGTCAACTATTGAAGAACAATTAAAAGCGCTTCGCGAAGAAACGCTGGCTAGCTTGAAGCAGATTACTGCTGAAAATGAAAAAGAGATGCAAGATTTGCGTGTCTCTGTCCTTGGTAAAAAGGGTTCGCTCACTGAAATCCTCAAAGGGATGAAAGATGTTTCTGCTGAGATGCGTCCAATCATCGGGAAACACGTCAATGAAGCTCGTGATGTCTTGACAGCTGCTTTTGAAGAAACAGCTAAGCTCTTGGAAGAAAAGAAAGTTGCTGCACAATTAACTAGCGAGAGTATAGATGTGACGCTTCCAGGCCGCCCAGTTGCGACTGGTCACCGTCACGTTTTGACACAAACCAGTGAAGAAATCGAAGATATTTTCATTGGGATGGGTTACCAAGTCGTGGATGGTTTTGAAGTGGAGCAAGACTACTATAACTTTGAGCGTATGAACCTTCCTAAAGACCACCCAGCCCGTGATATGCAGGATACTTTCTATATCACAGAAGAGATCTTACTCCGTACTCATACATCTCCTGTGCAGGCGCGTGCCATGGATGCCCATGATTTCTCTAAAGGGCCTTTGAAAATGATCTCACCAGGGCGTGTGTTCCGTCGTGATACGGACGATGCAACCCACAGTCACCAGTTCCACCAAATCGAAGGATTGGTTGTTGGGAAAAATATCTCTATGGCTGACCTTCAAGGAACCCTTCAGTTGATTGTGCAAAAAATGTTCGGTGAAGAGCGTCAGATCCGTTTGCGTCCCTCTTACTTCCCATTCACAGAGCCATCTGTTGAGGTGGATGTTTCTTGCTTCAAGTGTGGTGGAGAAGGCTGTAACGTATGTAAGAAAACAGGTTGGATCGAAATCATGGGTGCCGGTATGGTTCACCCACGTGTTCTTGAAATGAGTGGTATCGATGCGACTGTTTACTCTGGATTTGCCTTTGGTCTTGGTCAAGAGCGCGTAGCTATGCTCCGTTACGGAATCAACGATATCCGTGGTTTCTACCAAGGAGATGTCCGCTTCTCAGAACAGTTTAAATAATGATTAGAAAAGTAGAAATGGCAGATGTTGGGGTGTTGTCCAAAATTGCTAAACAAACCTTTCGTGAAACATTTGCTCATGATAATACGGAAGAGCAGTTACAGGAATACTTTGAAGAGGCTTATAGTCTGAGAGTTTTGTCAACTGAGTTGGAAAATCCAGAATCCGAAACCTATTTCATTATGCATGAAGAGGAGATAGCTGGTTTTCTCAAAGTCAACTGGGGAAGTGCTCAGACTGAGAGAGAATTAGAGGGTGCTTTTGAAATTCAACGTCTCTATGTGCTACAAAAATTCCAAGGATTTGGATTCGGTAAGCAACTGTTTGAATTTGCTCTTGAACTTGCTACCAAAAATAATTTTTCCTGGGCTTGGCTAGGTGTTTGGGAGCATAATACAAAAGCTCAAGCGTTTTATAATCGATATGGTTTTGAAAAATTTAGCCAACATCATTTTATGGTTGGTCAAAAAGTAGATACGGATTGGTTACTGAGAAAGAAATTAAGGTAAGAAGATGATTCTTCTATTGAAATGATAGGAAAGGAAAAGAACCAGAGTGGCAACTGTCATTCTGGAGAACTAAATTATGCTTGTATCTTATAAATGGTTAAAAGAATTGGTGGACATTGATGTGCCATCACAAGAGTTGGCTGAAAAAATGTCAACTACAGGGATCGAGGTAGAAGGTGTGGCATCACCTGCTGCTGGTCTCTCAAAAATTGTCGTCGGTGAGGTCTTGTCTTGCGAAGATGTGCCAGAAACTCACCTCCATGTTTGTCAGGTTAACGTTGGCGAAGAAGAAGCCCGTCAAATCGTCTGTGGTGCACCGAATGTGCGTGCTGGTATCAAGGTTATGGTGGCTCTTCCAGGAGCTCGCATCGCTGACAATTACAAGATCAAAAAAGGGAAAATCCGCGGTCTTGAGTCACTTGGGATGATCTGTTCACTTGGTGAATTGGGAATTTCTGACTCAGTTGTACCTAAGGAATTCGCAGATGGCATCCAAATCTTGCCAGAAAATGCCGTTCCAGGTGAGGATGTCTTCTCATACCTAGACTTGGATGATGAAATCATCGAACTTTCTATCACACCCAACCGTGCAGATGCCCTTTCTATGCGTGGGGTAGCTCACGAAGTAGCAGCTATCTACGATAAGGCAGTCAACTTTAAAGAATTTACTCTAACAGAAACTAATGAAGCTGTGGCAGATGCCCTTTCTGTGAGCATTGAGACAGACAAAGCGCCTTACTATGCCGCTCGTATCTTGGACAATGTGACTATTGCACCAAGTCCACAATGGTTGCAAAACCTCCTCATGAATGAAGGAATCCGTCCAATCAACAACGTAGTAGATGTGACCAACTACATCCTTCTCTACTTTGGTCAGCCTATGCATGCCTTTGACTTGGATACCTTTGAAGGGACTGACATCCGTGTACGTGAAGCGCGTGCTGGTGAAAAATTGGTGACCTTGGATGGTGAAGAACGTGAATTGGACGTGAATGACTTAGTTATCACTGTCGCAGACAAGCCAGTAGCCCTTGCAGGTGTCATGGGCGGTCAAGCAACAGAAATCTCTGAGAAATCTAGTCGTGTCGTCCTTGAAGCTGCAGTCTTCAACGGAAAATCAATCCGTAAGACTAGCGGTCGCCTCAACCTTCGCTCGGAGTCCTCTTCTCGCTTTGAAAAAGGAATCAATGTGGCAACAGTCAATGAAGCCCTTGATGCGGCAGCTAGCATGATTGCAGAGCTTGCAGGTGCGACGGTGCGTAAAGGTATCGTTTCAGCGGGCGAGCTTGATACCTCTGATGTGGAAGTTTCTTCAACCCTTGCTGATGTTAACCGTGTCCTTGGTACAGAACTTTCTTACGCAGATGTAGAAGACGTCTTCCGTCGTCTTGGCTTTGGTCTTTCTGGAAATGCAGACAGCTTTACAGTCAGCGTACCACGTCGTCGTTGGGATATCACAATCGAAGCAGACCTCTTTGAAGAAATCGCTCGTATCTATGGTTATGACCGCTTGCCAACTAGCCTACCAAAAGACGATGGTACAGCTGGTGAATTGACAGCGACACAAAAACTCCGCCGTCAAGTTCGTACCATTGCTGAAGGGGCAGGTTTGACAGAAATCATCACCTACGCTCTGACAACTCCTGAAAAAGCAGTTGAGTTTACAGCTCAACCAAGTAACCTCACGGAACTCATGTGGCCAATGACAGTGGACCGTTCAGTCCTCCGTCAAAATATGGTGTCTGGTATCCTTGATACTGTTGCTTACAACGTGGCTCGTAAGAACAGAAACTTGGCACTTTACGAGATTGGAAAAGTCTTTGAACAAACAGGAAATCCAAAAGAAGAACTTCCAAATGAGATCAACAGCTTTGCCTTTGCCTTGACAGGCTTGGTTGCTGAAAAAGATTTCCAAACAGCAGCAGTTCCAGTTGATTTCTTCTATGCTAAAGGAATCCTTGAAGCTCTATTTGCTCGTTTGGGACTCCAAGTAACTTATACAGCAACATCTGAAATCGCTAGCCTTCATCCAGGGCGTGCAGCTGTGATTTCACTGGGTGATCAAGTTCTTGGTTTCCTTGGTCAAGTACACCCAGTCACTGCTAAGGCCTACGATATTCCAGAAACTTATGTGGCTGAGCTCAACATTTCAGCCATCGAAGCAGCGCTTCAACCTGCTACTCCATTTGTGGAAATCACCAAATTCCCAGCAGTCAGCCGTGACGTTGCCCTTCTCCTCAAGGCAGAAGTCACTCACCAAGAAGTTGTAGATGCTATCCAAGCTGCTGGCGTGAAACGTTTGACAGATATCAAACTATTTGACGTCTTCTCAGGCGAAAAATTGGGCCTTGGTATGAAGTCGATGGCTTATAGCTTGACTTTCCAAAATCCAGAAGATAGCTTGACGGACGAAGAAGTAGCACGCTACATGGAAAAAATCCAAGCATCGCTTGAAGAAAAAGTCAATGCAGAAGTGCGTTAAGTTATTAGAGTTTGAAATGAAAGTTTAGACTTAAACATAAAAAACGAATAAAACTAGTTTTCTAGACGGTTAGAATTCTATTGGCTCTTTGTCAACTGTAGTGGGTTGAAGAAAAGCTAAGCTCGAGAAAGGACAAAATTCGTCCTTTCTTTTTTGATGTTCAGAGCGATAAAAATCCTT